>DATHPP010000418.1:0-8911 GCA_035483795.1 Tepidisphaeraceae bacterium
GCCGCGACTATTTCGAGAAGCTCAACGAGGATCGCGTGAAACGACATCTGGTCAACCGCCTGGAGAAACTCGGCTACACCGTCACACTTCAGAAGAAGGAGGCCGCGTAGACGAAGCTATTTTCGGAGCAGGCACGAAGAATTGCGACTCTAGAACGACTTGCGCCCGCCTTAAAGATCTTGGCGAGCGCGCACGTTGCGCAGCTCATCGAACCACCAACCTGTTTTCTTCGTGTCCTTCGTGCCTTCGTGGTTGATTTACCAGCGAACGACTTCTCCCATTTTTTCCGCCGGGCGGTTATAATCATGCCGTCACGAGGCGGGCCGTGCCGGAGTCCTGGGCGCGTCAACCTCCCACGTCTTTTGAGGAATGAGTTATGGCGTTACAACCCTCCCCTTCCGGGGCGATCGGGTCCGCACCCGTCGGCGCGGCGGTCGCGGCGCCGCCCATCGAACCCGACATCCAGCAGCCGCAGATCCACATCGAGGAGCGGCACCTCAGCCTGCTCGATTTTCTGCGGCAGTGCATCAAGCTGGGCGGATCGGACGTCCACCTTCAGGCCGGCTCGGTCCCGATGATCCGCGTCGACGGCCGGCCCCGATACCTGGCCGTTCCGGAGATCACCGACCAGCAGATGACCGAGTACACCAACGAAGTTTTCAGAGACCCCAACAAGCGGGCGATCTTCGACAAACGCGGCGCCGTCGACCTTGCCTATGCCATGCCCGACAAGTCCGCGCGCTTCCGCACCAACGTCTTCCACAGCCGCGAGCGATTCGCGCTGGTGATGCGGCGGATCGTCACCAAGATCCCCAATTTCGACGAACTCAACCTCCCGCCGCAGATCGAAAAGCTCGCCGACCACCACCGCGGGCTGGTCGTCGTTTCCGGCACGACCGGCAGCGGCAAAACCACCACGCTGGCGGCGCTGTTCGGCAAAATCAACCGCACCCGCGGCGAACGCCTCATCACCGTCGAAGACCCCGTCGAGTACCAGCACGACAATCTCAAAAGCATGGTCAGCCAGATCGAGGTCGGCACCGACAGCGAAAGCTACGAGTACGCCCTGCGCGAGATGATGCGGCAGGACCCGGATACGATCCTGATCGGCGAGATCCGCGACTCGTTCTCGCTCTCGACCGGCCTTCGCGCCGCCGACACCGGGCACCTCGTCTTCACCAGCATTCACGCCACCAACGCTCCGATGACCATCGAGCGCATGGTCTCGCTATTCGACCCCGATCAGAAGATGCTCCAGCAGGCGCAATTGGGGATGAACCTGATCGCGGTGATGTCGCAACGTCTGGCCAAGCGCCGCGACGGCGTCGGCCGCGTCCCGGTGGTCGAGATCATGATGGCCACGCCGCTCGTGCGAAAGTACATCCTCGAAGGCGAATTCGAGAAGCTCAAAGGTGCCGTCGGCAACCGCGAATCCGGCAGCCAGAGCTTCGATCAGCACCTCACGGAGCTTTTCCAGAAACAGATCATCGACGTCACCGAGGCCAAGCGCCTCGCCAGCAACATCGACGCCCTCAACCTGGCGCTGAGAGGGATCACCAATAGCGATACGCGACTGAAGTAGCCGGTCGCGAGCCGGAAATTCGAAACCCGAATGACGAGCCGCCAGGTCGGAATGACGAAGCACGAATGACGAATGACGAATCAAATCCGAAATACGAATGACCAAAGCTCGAAACCGTTGCCGGGTGGGGCCTTCGTTTCGTCATTCACGCCTTCGGTCATTCGGATTTGATTCGTCATTCGTCATTCGGGTTTCGAGCTTCCCTTACCGTCATTCGAGTTTCGTCATTTCGTGGATTTCAGATTCCCGTCCCCGCGTGTGACGTGTCGTTCATCAACACCACCTTCCCTCGCGAAGGATCCACGAAATCGATGATGTTGAGGCAGGCCAGGTCCTGCTCGAGTCGCTCGCGGTAGTAGCGTGGATCGATGCCCAGATGAGCGCAGAGGAGCAGGCGGTTGGTCGCCTTGTGCGAAACGACCAGAACCGTCTGGTCCGGATGATCGCTGACGATTTTCCGCAAGGCCGGCAGCGCCCGGGCCAGCACGTGCAGCCCCGATTCCCCGCCCGGCGGCGCCGTCGCGTACGGATCGCCCGACCAGATCGCGTACTCCGCGGCGTATTTCTTCTCGACCTCCCTGTGCACCATCCCCTCCCACACGCCGTGATCGATCTCGCGCAGCTCCGGCACCGGCACCGCCGCCAGCTTGTGCGGCGCTGCGATGATGGCCGCGGTTTCTTTCGTGCGTTTCATGTCGCTACAGTACGCGGCGTCGATCTTCACCTTCGCCAGGCGGTCGCGCAGCCGCCGGGCCAGCTCCCGCCCCTCGTCCGAAAGATCGATGTCCACCGACCCGGCGAACCGCTCCTCGGCGCTGTAAACCGTCGACCCGTGCCGAACCAGAAGCACACGCGTTTTCATGGCTTTTAGCGTATCGCGGGCGGACGACGCGGACAAACGCGCATTAGCTTTAACTCAAACTCAGCGGCTTTGAGCGACGCGATCTGCCTGGTGGCACGGGTTTCCAACCCGTGGACGAACGAGTCGTTCAACCGACGCCGGTCTTGGTGTGGGAAAACCAACTTGCCTTGCCGCGTCGTTCCGCGTGGAAGCAGCGAATTTTCTTGCAATGGAACTTGGCTTTCCCACACCGAGGCTGGGGCCTGTTGAACGGCTTCACCGACGCACGGGTTGGAAACCCGTGCCACGAAAAAGCGGCTCGCACTCGAGGAACGGTTACCCGTGGCCGCCAGGCCACGTGGTGCGCGAACGCCGCTTCGCATTGATCCTAATCCTTATCTTTTCTTCGCATCAAAAAACTATCTCCGGCGGAGCAGGGCGAGAGGCGCCAGTGCAAGCAATCCCATGGAAACCGGCTCTGGGACGGCGTTGCCCGTGAACTGGCCGGTGATGTCGGCCTGGAATGAACCGAGGAAACTGCCCGGCCCGATCGAGAGCGCGGGAGTCACCGCCGCCAGCGAGAGGGCGTAGCTGTTGCCCGGCGGGGTGAAGGTTAGATAGTCGGAGGTGAATGTAACCGTCTGGCTATTCGTATCAGCGCCGGAAAGCTGGGCGTTGGGGCTGCTGGCGATACCGGCAAGGATCCCAGTGAAGGTCATGCTGAGCAGGTTCTTGCCCGTCGAGTTTTCCGTGATGCTCAAAGTGGCGGTGGTAATCGGCTGATCGACATTGCCGCCGGGATTGGAAGCCGGCGTCGAGGTTGAACCCGTGATCGTCAGCATCGCCGCGCGGGGCGCGGTGCTCAGACCGGTCGGAGTCGTGAAATCAAAGGTAACGGGTATCGAGGACGACGTGCCGACCGACGTGGCGATCGTGGCACTGGTGGAATTGTTGGTGAAACTGAACGGCCGCGTCCCGCTCAGGTCGGTGAAATCGGCGAAGTTGTACGCGGCCCCGCGCGCCACGCCAGTCCAGAAGCCCCCCGCCAGAGCCAATAGAGTAAATAAAAATGCGCGATGGATCATGAGTTTCTCCCGCTCGACCGCCTCCCCGAGGCATCTCCAAGCATCTCCGAACGGGAAGTTAACAGGATCGATTGCCGGACTCAAGCCCAAATCCCGGGGCCACGCATTGATGCCGACGTCGAATCGAAAGCCGTCCATGTGGTTCTCGAATGGCCCGTTCCCTGCATGAAGAGGCCTCGCTAAAATGCGCCGCGCCAAATTCGCAAGATTTGGGGCTCGGTCCCGATTCCCGCAGGCCAAATGATGGCAACGACGGCCGACAGTGAGCTTTCCGTGCACCTCGAGCGTCAGGTCCGGGCCTTCGAGATTACGCTCTCGTCTATCTCCGATTTCGCCTACATCTTCGACCGCGCGGGCCGATTTCTCTATGCCAACCGGCCTCTCCTCGACCTGTGGGGACTTAGGCTCGAGGATGTGGTCGGGAAAGACTTCTTCGACCTCAAATATCCCGACGATCTGGCCCACCGCCTTCAAGGCCAGATCGAGCAGGTATTCCAGACGGGGCAACGCCTTTCCGACGAAACGCCTTACAGCAGCCCGCGGGGCATCACCGGCTATTACGAATACATTTTCTCGCCCGTCTTTGCCGGCGACGGCGCCGTCGAAGTCGTCGCCGGCGTTACGCGTGAAATCACCGGCCGTAAACGTGCCGAGAACCTGGTCGACGCGCAGCGGAAATCGCTGGAGATGCTGGCCGCGGGCAAGCCCCTGGGCGAAATCCTCACCTTTCTCACCGGCATCGTGGAGGAACAGTCGGGAAACCAGTCGGTGGCGGCGATCCTGCTGCTGGATGAGGAGGGCCGCTTGCGGATCGGCGCTGGCGCCAGTCTTCCCGATGACTACAACCAGGCGATCGACGGGCTGGCGGCCCGGGCCGACCTGGGCACGTGCAGCAGCGCCGCCGTCACACGCCAGGTCGTCATCACACCCGATATCGAGAATGACCCGAAGTGGGCCTGCATCAAGCATCTGCCGCTGGGCCTGGGGCTCAAAGCGGCCTGGAGCCGCCCCATCTTCGCCCGCGACGGCCGCGTCCTGGGAACTTTCGGAACCTATTTCCGGGAGTGCCGCCGGCCCACCGAGCGCGAGTGCCAGGTGGTGGAAATCCTTTCGCACACCGCCGCCCTGGCCATCGAGCGTCACCGCGACGACCAGGAGCGCGAGCGGCTGCTGACCAGTGAGCGCGCCGCCCATGCCGAGGCCGACGCCGCCAACCGTGCCAAGGACAAATTCATCGCCGTCCTCAGTCACGAGCTGCGAACGCCTCTCTCGCCGGTCGTCATGGCGATCCCCATGCTCGAGCTCGATCCCGATCTGCCTTTCAAGTTCCGCGAAGACCTGGCGATGATCCGCCGGAATATCGAGCTGGAAGTCAAGCTGATCGACGACCTGCTGGACCTCAGCCGCATCGCCAGCGGCAAACTCCGCTTGGAGCTCCTGTGTGTTCGCGTGCACGACGCGCTGCGGCACGCGATCAACATCGGCGCCAGCGACGCGTCCGGCAAGCAGATCCTGATCCGCCAGGAGCTTGGCGCCGGCAACGACCGGGTCGCCGCCGATCCCGCCCGGCTTCAGCAGGTCTTCTGGAACTTGGTGCGTAACGCCGTCAAATTCACGCCCGAGGGAGGCCAGATCACCGTCCGAACCTGGAACTGCGACGCCGAGCTTTTCGTGGAGGTGCACGACACCGGCGTCGGCATTCCCGCCGAACTGCTCCCCCGCATCTTCGATGCCTTCGAGCAGGGTGATGTGCCGACGTCCCGCCAGTTCGGGGGCCTGGGGCTCGGGCTGGCGATCGCCAAGGCGGTGGTGGAGATGCACCACGGCACGATCACCGCCGCCAGCCCTGGCCCCGATCAGGGCGCGACCTTCACCATCCGCCTCGACACCGTTTCAGATCGCGCCGCCGTCGAAACCCCGGATCCCGGTGCATCCCCCGAAGTTCGCCACCCCGCACGGCAGACCCGCGTGCTGCTGGTCGAAGACCACCACGACACCGCCTGGACGCTGGCCCGGCTGCTGCAACTCTCCGGGTATCACGTCCGCAAAGCCAACGACGCCGCCTCGGCGCTCCAGCTCGTCGACGCCGAGCAATTCGACGTCGTCGTCAGCGATATCGGGCTCCCAGACGATACCGGGTATCACCTCATGCAGCAGATCCTCCAGCGCTGCCGAATCAAAGGCATCGCGCTGAGCGGCTACGGCATGGAAGACGACCTCCGCAAGAGCCGCGAGGCCGGCTTCGCCGACCACGTCATCAAACCCGTCGACATCCGCCATCTCCAGGCCGTCATCGACCGCGTCACCAACGGCGCGACCCGGCAAGCCTAAGCGGCGGCGACGCCGCCATCGGGACGAACGAACCACGAAGGCACGATGCCTTCGTCGTGAGTAATCCGGGTTAGCGGAGTCCTCCCGTTGCCAGCAGTTGCTCGCCGGTGAGCCAGCCGGAATCTTCGGAGGCCAGGAACACGGCAATGGTGGCGATGTCGCCGACCCGGCCGACGCGGCCCAGGGGGGCTTGTGCGATGTACTGCTTCTCGAAATCCGAGCCGATGAAGCCGCCGTTCACCGTGCCCTCCGTCTCGACGATCCCGGGGTTGATGGAGTTGACGCGGATTTTGCGCGGCCCTAGTTCGCGGGCGAGCACGCCGGTGATGGCGTCGACCGCGCCCTTGGTGCCGGTGTAGACGGCGCTGTTGGGCGGCGTGACGCGGCTGACGCCCGAGCCGATGTTGATGATGCTGGCGCCTTCGCCCATGTGTTTCACGGCGGCCTGCGTCGTCAGCAATAGACCCAGCACGTTGATGTTGTACATCCGGTGGAACTGCTCCTCCGTGATCTCCTCGAGCGGTGCAAACTCATAGACGCCGGAGTTGTTGACCAGAATGTCGAGCCGGCCGAAGGTCTTGACGGCGGCGTCGACGATGCCTCGGGCCTCGGCTTTTTTGGAGACGTCGCCCCCGACGGCCACCGCCTTCCCGCCCGCGGACGTAATCGCCGCGACCACCGCATCCGCGCCCGATTTGCTCGATGCATAGTTCACGACCACCGACGCCCCTTCTTTGGCCAGGGCCCGGGCGATCCCCGCGCCAATTCCCTTGGACGCACCCGTTACCACCGCGACCTTGCCTGTAAGCTTGCCCATGATCGACTCCTTCAAGGATTACTGCGACTCATGCGAACGGGAAGCCGCCTTCCCCTGGGTTCCTTAGTCGCATAGTTCAGGATATTAGAACTATGGAACCAAGAGTCAAGCGGCCTTATAATTAGCGGTATGCGGCCGCTTTTCCATCCGTCGATCGCCGATATGACCGTCGAGGGCATCCTCCACGCCCTCTGTGACCCGGTGCGCGTGGCGATTTTCTCCGAAATCGCCGGTTCAGGCTGCTCGCAGAATTGCTCGAATTTTCTGAATGTCAATCAGCGGTCGGTCCCCAAATCCACGCTTTCCCAGCATTTCAAGGCCCTGCGCGAGGCCGGCTTGATCCGCAGCGAACGCCGCGGCGTCGAACTCCACAACGTCTCCCGCTGCGCCGAAATCGACAAGCGCTTCCCCGGCCTCATCGCCGCCATCGTCACCGCCCACAAAATCCAGTCCGGCCAACTGGACAGGAAACCGCGCCCCACCGGCCCCGCCAAGCGAAAGCCCGCCCATTCGAATGCAAAACGCGGATGAAAATAGCTCCCGACCCTATTTTTCTTCCGGATCAAAAAATAGGGTCGGGAGCTATTTTTCATCCCCGCTATGGCGCCCGCGTGAAGCCGTCAGCGCTCCAGGTTTCGCTGCCGACGCCGTGGTGGACGAAGAACAGGCCGTCGGGGTCGTAACGATGTTTGATTTGCAACAGGCGCGGATAGTTGGAGCCCCAGAAGGCTTTCTGCCAGGCCGGCTGGAAGTAATCGCATTCATTCACGTAGGCGCCTGCATCCGGCGCGGCGAGACGCAGGGCGGCCATCGCGGCCTCGACCCGCGCACGGCGGGCGCGGGCAGCGGCCACGTCCGGCGCGGGCAAGCCGGAGAATGCCCCCGAACTCTCCGACGCCACAATCGCCAGCGCGAACGCCTCCAGCACGTCGGGATTTATTGCCGTGTTTCGTGCCGCCTCGATCGCGGCCGCAGGCGCGCCGGCCAATCCCTTGTTGAAGTGAAAGCTGACCGTCCAATGACGGCTTGCGGCATGCCACGCGTCCACCAGCCGGCCCTGGTTCTCCGGCTTCAGCAACGACGCGGGCATCCAGGCCGACAGGTAGGCGTGCCAGAACGCCCCCACTTCGTCGGTGTTGCCGGCCCACCAGAAATCGCTTGACGACGCGTCCGCCCGCCCGTCAAAGTTGACGGCGGCGGAGGCGAGCAGGCGGTGCATCCCGGCGTTCCAGAATAATCGAGCCGGCAAGGCAAGGATCACCAGCCCGTTCTGGCCCTCGTAGTCGGCCGCGTTGGCGTTGGCAAAGTCGATCAGCGGTTTCCAGGCGGCCCGGGCCTCACTCTGCGTCAGTCCCTGAAAGACCATACTGATCTCCAGGCGATTGTCCGGCTGCGCGCGGACCTGCTCACCCCAGTGCGGATTACAAAGACTCGTCGCATACAGCTCGACGAAACGCGCAAGCAGGCGCCGATACGCTTCGTCGGATCGCGCGCGGATGGTAGCGCTCACGGCGCCGAAGGTTTTGGGCAACTCGTGGGTGGCGAGTGTCAGCCGGGTGACGACGCCGAACGTTCCGCCCCCGCCGCCCTTGAGTGCCCAGAAAAGGTCAGGCTCCCGAGATTCATTGACGACGCGAATATTGCCATCGGCGGTGACGATCTCCGCCTCGAGCAAACTCGCCGCGGCAATCCCATAGGCCTTGGAAAAGCTCCCGAAGCCACCGCCCTGCACCAGGCCCGCGACGCCGACCGTCGTGCAGCCGCCTCCCTGCACGTAGCGTCCGCCGCCGCCAGTGACCGCCTGGTAGGCGTGGAGCCACATACAGCCCGCCCCCACCGAGACTGCCGGCACCGGCGCGGCGCTCGAACCCGCGGGCGTGAACGCGTCGTGCACGCTGACGGCGTCCATCTTCCTCGTCCAGACCAACAGCGAATCGGGCGCGCTGGACGTGCCCAGGTAGCTGTGTCCGCGGCCCTTCACCACCAGGCGAATGTTGTGATCCCGGGCGAAGTGAACCGCGGCGGCCACGTCGGCAGCGCTCTGCGCCGTGACCATGTACGCGCTGGGAGACGACCGCCAGGCTTCCAGCCAGCCGGAGCTTTGCGTCAGGCCCGGCTGATCGCCCACGTAGAACGGATTGGCCAGGAGCTTCTTCCCATCAGCCCCGTCGAGGCTTGGCATTGTGACGCGCGAGAGCCCGCCGTTCGTCGCGCGATTGAGCGCCGCCCAGTCGTGCTCGCCCGGCCACCCCGCC
>DATHPP010000419.1:0-3102 GCA_035483795.1 Tepidisphaeraceae bacterium
GGTCTTCGACGCGGCTGGCGCGGACCAGCGAAGCATTGACGGGCTGCGCGGTGGGAAAAATCTCGATGCAATCGATGTAGAACTGGCCGTTTTGATTGGGCGTGCCGTCGGCGTAGACGCGCAGGACGAGATCGCTGGGAATGGTGGTGAGCGGAGTGGTAAGGTCGGCTGAAAATTCGGCGTAACTGGTGGTGAGCTGCGCGGCGGTGAGTTGCAGGCCGGTGGTGTTGATGTCAGCGCTTAGGCTGAACAAGTGAACGTGCAGCGTGCCTTGGGTCAGAGTCGGATTGATGGCGCAGTGCGCGCGCACGGTGTAGTCGATGTTGGGCTGGATGATCTGCGTACCCAGGGAGTCTTGCACCGCGTTTTGCGTGATGAGACCGCGCACGGCCGTGGTGCCGTTGCCCACGATGGAATACGCGGCGCCCCAGACCACGAAGACTTCTTCATCGGTGCCGCCTGGGGCGAACGTGGGGTCGGGGGTCCAGCCTAGCGGATAGTGCGGCAGCGATGGTCCGCTAAAGCCGCCGTCGAACCCGAGATTGACGAAATTATTGAGCTTGTTGCGCTCACCCCACCAGAACAGGCGCTCGGAGTAGTCGATCACACCGGCGCAATCGCCGAGTTCGATCAGCCGGAACATGTTGTCGACGTTCGTGCCTGCCAGGAGGATAGCGTCGGAAAAATCTACCGCAAGCGAGGTTGTGGTGTTGTCGCTGATGATCATGTTGCCGGTAAACAGCGTTCCTCCGCCACCGACGTAGAAAAAACTGTCGCCGCCAGCTCCGGTGAAGCAGAGGATCCGGGCCACAACGTTGGAGGGACCGGTGGGAATGTTGGTGACGACGGCGCGCAGGCCGCCGCTGGCGGTCCAAGTGGTGGCCGGGCCGGGCGCGGTGAGATAGCCCTGACGCGTCTGAAACATCACGCAGACTTGATGAACGCCAGTGTCGACACTTCCCGCGGCTGCGGCGGCGCCCGCGCCGGATCCGGCGAGGCCACCGGTGGGTGCCGTGAAGGTGAAATGCGTGGAGTCCGGGACGCTGGCGACGGGGAATGTGCCGTTGTAGCTGGCGACCGCGATGCCGCTGGTGGTCACCAGTTGGCCGACGACAAAACCATGGCCGGTGATGGTCTGAATCGTGGCGGTCGCTGACGCGGACGTGCCTGCGCCCGAAGCCGTCAGACCCGAGGCTCCCGCGATGTAGGTGAATTGCGTGCTGCTGAGGACCGCGACGACCGGGAATGTGCCGTTGTAGCTGGCAACGCCGACGCCGGTGATGGTGGTCGATTGTCCGGCGGAGAGTCCGTGGGCGGAAGTCGTGGTGATGGTGACGAGGAAGCCGTTCTGGACGGCGCCGGTCGGACTGGCGGCGATGGTCACGGCGGCAGGCTGCGTCGCGCCGGTTGGACTGGCCGCGATGGTTACGATTACGTTTTCGTCAACGACGGTGGGACCGCCGCCGGGACCGCCCTGGCTGACGCGATCGAAATTGGTGTCGTCGTATTGGCGCGGAAGGTCGTTGCCGGTTTTTCCATCGCTGATGGCGAGGTATTCGCGGCCGAAGATTGTCGTGGAATTGCCGTAGGAATTGGGCACGAGGCCGGTGGCGATGCTCGAGAGCGTTCCTGGCGTGGTTTCTTTGTAGAGGATGCCGTTCGAGTCCAGGACCATGGAGCGCAGCGTGGCGTTCAGGGTTTCGTAGGTCTTGATGTAGTTGATGGTGGGATTGCCGGCGAGCGGGCCGAAGAGGGCTTGCAGCCCGGGGCGGGTCAGAACGTTGCCGTTGCTGAAGACCACGTCCTGGCAATCGGGGGAGACTCCGTGCGGAAGGTCGGACGGGGACATGTCAGTGACCAGGCCGCCGAAGATCTCGATGGGCGCGTCGAATGATCCGATGGTGGACATATATTGTTAGTTATATCAACCTATGATATACATATAGCTGCGCAGGCGCCTCTCGGAGAGTGCTGCCAGTGGGGGTACTGGACGGCGCCTGCGAAGCGCTGAGGGCTCTTGCAGCCCGGGAGTTCGAGTCTCCCACTCCGCACGTCCTCTCAGCGCGCAAAAACATTGAATAGATCTAGTTCGCGATTGAGCTAACGGAGAGCCTCATGAACGGCGGAATCTATTGGCGATCCTGGCGGCGAGTTCGTTACAATCATGTTCTGGTTCGCAAGTTTTACGGTTGTATTCGGAGGGATCCGCCTTCCACGTCATTCTTGACTGATAACCATCAGTGTATTTGACACGAGCGTTAAATCTGCTATTATTAGAGTGCTTCGCAGGCGCTGTCCAGATTGGCGGCGAGAAATCGCCGCCTTTTTCTTTTCAGCGGACACCGTCAAATTCGCTACACTGTCATTGTTTCGCAGACGCGTCCAGAGTTGAGAGCGGCGAGAAATCGCCGCTCTTTTTTTTGCTTGTCGGCTGCGTCGCGATCCGGGCCGGATCGCGAGCTGGATTTGCCCCTCGCATTCTCCTCGTAGCTGTGGCAGTGGGAACAGGCAGGAGTGTCTGTGCTACTTACGGCTGGGTGATGGTGATGGTCCAGGTGTCGGTGGTTGTCAAGGCGCCTAGGGCTTGTCCAGCGATCTCGGCGACGGATGGCAGCGCGTCTTGCTTTGTGCGTCCGTTGATGGCGGCGAACGGCACGGTGTGAG
This sequence comes from Tepidisphaeraceae bacterium, assembly GCA_035483795.1. Classification (GTDB taxonomy): domain Bacteria; phylum Planctomycetota; class Phycisphaerae; order Tepidisphaerales; family Tepidisphaeraceae; genus DASXMX01. The sequence goes on from DATHPP010000419.1 coordinate 2,665, forward strand.
CGTGTGCGTCGACGTAGGTCACCGTGTAGGTGTTGACTGGATCGCCTGCGATTGGTGCGGGCATAGTTTGATCTCCTTTCTGATGCGGGCTCTATCGAGAGCCGCACGCGTTTGCACAGGGTAGTGTGGACGAACCCGAAAGCTCGGTCCTTTCGTAACTCCCCGTATTGCGAAAATATTGGACTTAGCCGACGTCCACAGGCAGGAATGGCTGTGCCACGGGACGGTGCCTGTGCTATCGAGTCTACTTCCCTGCCTTGCCAGGCTTGGTGATTCCCTGAGAGTCGCGGCTAGCCGGGTACTGCGTGGTGCGCCGCAGTGGACACAGGCAAGAGTGCCTGTGCTACTCGCTTTTCTCTCGCGGATGATGCATTTCTGAGGATAGGCGGCCTTCTCTGGGCACCAGGCCGTACTGGGCGGCTTTCTCGCGGTCGAGGA
>DATHPP010000420.1:0-4023 GCA_035483795.1 Tepidisphaeraceae bacterium
GTTTCTGATCGAATATCACACCGCGCGCACGACGGGCGCGCAGGACCTCGATCTCTCCGAGGAGTACCTCAACTGGGCGAAGAACCGCGCGAACAAGACCGACGTCGACGGCGGCAAGTTCACCGACATCATCCACGGCTACCAGGAATTCGGCATGGTCCCCATCACCGACATGCCCAACAGGCCGACCTTCAATCCGAATCACCCCGATCTGCCCAGGAAGGCGGTGATCGCCTCGGGCAAGGAGTTCCAGCGGTTCCCGTTCACCTTTATCAAGCAATGGAATAATCAAAGGGGCATGTCGCAGAAGGAGCTTGAGGCCACCAAGGCGGCGCTGAAAGCCGGTCACCCGGTGGCAACCGGCATCTGGTGGCTCGAAGAATTCAAGACCGTGACGATCAATCATGTGCCCCTGCTGAAGGAGTATCCTCGGCGGGACAATAACAACAGCGATCCGTCGAAGAACCCCATGTTCGACGGTCACTCGATCGACCTCGTCGGCTTCCACGAGGGCAGTGAGTTTCCCGGCGGCGGCTATTTCATCTTCCGCAACAGCTTCGGTCCGGGCTTCGGACACGACGGCTACGGCTTCGTCTCCTTCAGGTACATCCGCGACTATTCGAACGACGCCATCTGCATCGAGCGGAAAGAATCGAAGAATTGACCAGGCGTGTGAGAAGAGAACACAATCACGCACTCGGCGTACGGCGCAACTCGAATCTAATGCGTTCGCTCGGGGTCATGTCGGTAAAGCAACACCGTCACATGCTCCATCGTGATCAACCCCTCGGTCACCATCGTCTCCAGATGCGGTAAAAGCTCGCGTATCTTTTCCTCGCTGTCGACGATCTCGATGACGATCGGCAGGTCGGTGGACATTTCCAGCAGCGAGGAGCGGTGCACGATGCTGGTGGCGCCGAAGCCCTCGGTTCCGCGGAGGACGGTCGCCCCGGCGCCGCCGAGCTGGCGCACCTTCTGCACGATCGCCTCGCTGAGGCTGTGGTGCTCGAACTGGTCCGATTCCCCGATGAATATGCGAAGCAGAATCCCGGTTTCCTTGATCTTCATGGGGCCTCCAACATCGATATTCGGAAGCGTGGAGAGCGGCGGCACCTGCGGCGCCGGAGACAATTCGACCGGCGCTCGCGGCCCGCGGTTGCGATAGAGCATCACGTGCGCCCGCTCCAACGTCGCCATGCCCAGGTGCATCAGTTGCTGCATCGGCCCGGCGACGAAGTCGCAAATCTTCTGTGGCGTGTCGACGATCTCCAGGATGACGGGAATCTGCTGGAGCAGCGACCAGTTCGACGGCCGGGCAAAGCCGCGCGAGCCCAGCCCCAGGATCCCATGCAGGACCGTCGCGCCGGCCATGCCGTTCCTGCGCGCCGCCTTGAGTAGAAGCTCCCAGGTCGGCACGTGCGGCGCGCGGTCCGCACTGCGCAGGTAAATCCGCAGCAATACCTGTTCACCGGCCAAGGTCACCGCGACTCCACGATCATCTAAAGCTTCCGAGCCTCACACCCAGATACACAGCCCCCAAGCCCAGGACGATGCTTCCGATGATATTCACCCCCGCCGCATAGAAGGCGCCTCTTTCCATCAGCGCGTTGGATTCGTACATGTACGTCGAAAACGTCGTGTAAGCGCCGACGAAGCCGGTGCCGATCGCGAGTTTCAGCAGCACGCGCTGATCAGGATCGCCTCCGTGTCGATCGATGAACATCATAAACCACCCCAGAAAGAAGCTCCCGGAGACGTTGATGACCAGCGTTCCCAGCGGAAAGGCAATCATCCAGCGGCCAAACCACAGCCCGACCGCCCAGCGCGCCACCGCCCCCACAAACCCCGCGCCACCCACCGCCAGCAACTGCACCAGCGTCTTCATCATGCCTCGCGGAGGTGATAGCTCTTGATCATGGTCTGCTGGAAATCCGGATACGCGCCGATGTCGTGCTCGGCCAGGTCCAGCCCTTCAAATTCGTCGGCCTCGGTCGCTCGCAGCCGGACGCCCAATCGCAGGATCGCAAACAAGAGCGCCGACAGCAGCAGCGAAAGCAGTCCCAGAACGGCCGCGCCCATCACCTGCACACCGAGCTGCCCGAATCGATGTGCAACATCGCCCGGCATGAACAATCCGACCGCGATCGTTCCCCAGAATCCCCCCACGCCATGAATGGCAATCACTCCCGAGGGGTCGTCAACGTGGCACAGCAGATCGAGCCAGATCGCCGAGAGCGGAACGATGATGCCGGCGACGGCGCCGACGGCAACGGCGCTGCGGGCCGATAGCTGGCCCGCTCCCGCGGCAATCGCCGCCAGCCCGCCGAGGAATCCCATGAGCGTGAGAATCACATCCGGCTTTCCGTAGCGGTATTTTCCCAGCAGCATGGCGATCAACCCTGCCGCCGCTCCGCACAAGAGTGTCTGCATCGCCGCCGGCCCCGCGGACAGCGATGGATTCCGGTAGATCAGGCATCCCGCCACGTACGGCGCCCAGCCCGCCAGCATCGCCAGCGCCCCGATGCCCGCCAGTGGAACGTTGTGCCCGGGAATCATGCTTGCCGAACCGTCGCGATTGTATTTTCCCGTGCGTGCCCCCACCGCGATCGCGCCGGCCAGCGCGCACATGGCGCCGCTGAGATGGAGCCACGATCCTCCGGCGGTATCGATGAATCCCCTCTTCGCAAGCCAACCCACCCATGCCCAGTTGGCGCCCAGCGGAATCACCAGCGCCGCCAGGAGCACCGACGCCGCGCTCAGCGGCCAGAACCGCGACCGCTCGGCGATCGCCCCGGCGGGAATCGCCGTCCCGATCAGGATCACCGTCGCCAGAAAAAACACCTGCGCGCTTCCGACGGCGCCAAACCCGATCAGGTTCCAATCATTCAGAAACACTGCGGCGCCTACCGCTCCGAATGCCAGCACCGCCCCGCACAGATCGCACAGCGTGCGCAGCACCGATCCCGCCGCATTTTTGGCCCGGATCACGCCCATCCCATAGAGCGCCACGCCCACCCGAACCAGCAAACATGCCGCCCCAAGGGCGATCGCCAATTCCATGATTGCAAGGGTAGCAGACACAGGTAGCGGAGGGTAGGCAGCAGGCGGTAGGCAGTAGGCGGTAGGCAGAATCAAAACAGGCGCTTAACATGTTGGGCCGGTTCGTCTTTACTGCCTACTGCGTACTGCCTGCCGCCTACTGATTCATGATTCGCCGTTCCCTGGCCTCCGACGTTTTGTTGTTCACACAGCACGAGCACGCACTTCTTTCAGGCCGACTGGCCGAGCGGATCGACGGCAGGCTGATTGCCAGACCCTCCCCGCGGACGGTCGAAGGGATTTCGCTGCACGACTGCGGCTGGCCGCTCCACGACGATCATCCGACGCTCAATCCGCACGGCCAACCGCTGCACGTTTTTGAGACGCCGGTCCGCTTGTCGACGCAGGTGTGGACAGCCTCCGCGCAGCGCGCCGCGGCCAAAGACCGTTACGCCGGACTTCTGGTCAGCCTGCACGTCCTCAACCTGTCGGGGCTGGCGGCGCAGTCGCACCAGGCGGCGCACGAAACGTTCGAGATCAACAAATTCCAGCACCAGCAGATCGAATTGCAGGAACAGCTTCGCCACGCGCTTGGGCTCCGGATCGATCGGCCGCTCAACCGCGGCCTGGCCCGTCCCGGCACCAGCCCGGCGGAGGACGCCTTGCGCTTCGACTATCACCTGCTGCGGGCCATGGACCAGTTGAGCCTCGCCCTTCTCTGCGCCGAAGACCTGTTCGCGTCACTGGAGGGGATCGATTCGCGGCCCGGCGGCACGCCGTTGTCGATTCGCCTCCAGAGGCTCGGGCCGTTTCGTTTCCGCCTGAACCCGTGGCCCTTTGACGATGCGATATTGAATTTTGCAGTCCCGGGCCGGCGCATCCCAGCAAGGACATTTCACCAAACCGAAGATTTCCGAAACACTTACGAGAACGCGCCGATCGACGAATTCGGCGTCGTTGCGGAAACGTCCTTTGAGCTGCTCA
>DATHPP010000421.1:0-9990 GCA_035483795.1 Tepidisphaeraceae bacterium
TTTAACGGCGGCACATAATCCTTCTCTTACTATTGGCTGACAGCATGCTGCCCACCCTTCGCTATTTTTGGCTCCCTCGCGTCGCCAGGGACTTGGTCATCTTCACGTGCGGCCCGGCGGTGAATCGGAACCTGATTCCAAATGCACAGTCAAGAGCACCTCGCTCTCCTCGTGAGCGACGAGGTCATGCTCGATGTCAGGCGCCAGGACCAGGAGGGAGCCGCCGTGCAGGTCGTGCGATTGGCCTTCGGCCATAACCCGCAGGTGACCTTTGAGCACGTGAATCGAAACGACGCCGCGGGCGCGGTGCGGCGGCAGGCGCGTCAGGTGACCGAAGAGAAAGAGCGAAATCGAAGTCGGGCCGTGCTTGTACAAGGTCTGCTGACGGTGCCCGGCCTGGCCGGACCGCAGCTCGTGCCTGAGCGCTGCAATCGCGGCGTCAAGGTCGAACTGATGCTGCGGAGCGGCGAACCGCTCCTTGGGATGCTGGCGCAGCCGGTCTGAATTTTGATCCGCCATGTGGCCTCCGAGTTTAGCTCAGCCGCTCGGTGCGGGACAGCCAGGATTACTTACCACCAAGTCACGACGACACGAATAACACGCGGGGAGTTTTTTTAGAGCCTCTAACAAACTCAAACTGATCGGTTTTGGGTCCCCGAAACGAGCGGCGCATTGTGTAGACATTCTGGTGCCGCCGGTGCCCTCACCGGCGGTCTTCGTTGCGCCGGCGCGCCGTCGAATTCCGCCGGTGAGGGCACCGGCGGCACTTTAAATGGAATGCCTGCACTACAACGCACGGCTGTCTTCCGGGCATCAAAACCGATCAGCTTGAGTAACAAAAATAACGAGGCCGCGTTATTTTTGTTAGAGGCTCTTAGCTTAGAGTCGCGCCGGGCAGGTTGAGCAAAAACACAGCCGGAAAAAGTGTTCGTTTTCTTCGTGCGCTTCGTGTCTTGGTGGTTAGCTCGAGTTTTCGGCGGGAACCAACCGTGATTGCCCCTCCATTTTCACAAAGCGTGCGGCAGCGTCCTGGTCATTTTCACATGCGGGCCGGCGGTGGGGATTTCAAACATCTCCGACACGATTTGCCAGCCGAGCCTGCGATAGAAGTTGGCCGCGGGGACGCGGGCGTTGCACCAGAGTTGGCGAATCGGGCCGTGACGCAGGTCCCGTTCGAGGAATTCGATCATGGCCTGGCCGATCCCGCGCGAGCGCAGGTCGGGGACGACCGCCATGCCGCGCAACTGGAACGCCGGCAGGGCCTGCCATTTGCTGGGATGCAGCGTGACGCAGCCGATGAGCAGGCCATTGTCGAAGGCGCCGTAATGGCGGGCATTGGGATCATCGTCGCCGGGAAAGATGGCCGTCTCGCGCGGCAGGCCTTCGCGCAACACCGCGTGGCGGAGGTCGATCACGTCTGCGCCGATGATTCTGCGGATCGTCATACAGATACGGAGAAATCAAAACTCGCCACAGATGACACAGATGCACACAGATGAAATGTGAAAACCCGATTCAAATGGTCTGACCGTTTACCCAGGCACGCCGCTCGGCACGGGTTGAAACCCGTGTCACAGGACAGCTCGTCCGGCGTCTTATCCGTGTTCATCTGTGTCCATCTGTGGCGTCCTGGTTTTTCTCATTCTCTCCATCCGTGGGCGTCGCGGACGGCGATCATCGTCTCGAGGATGTCATTCCACGTTCCGGGCTTCATCATGGTCTCGTTGCTGAACATGCACCCGTCCCAGCAGAGGTGGCGGAACTTTTTGGTCAGTTGGCCGTTCTCGTCGCGGAGCCAGTGGCCGGCTTCGCGGGGGATGTTCAGCTTGCCGTTGGGGTCCTTGGCCAGGCAATGCCGGCCGGTCTTGTCGTGGGAGCCCGAGCCTTTGACGGTGGCGTCGTTCTGGGCGACGTGGAAATCGATCGTCCAGGGCCGCAGCGCCGCCGTGAGCTTTTTGTAGCCGTCCTCAAACTGCTTCTGATTCTTCCAGTCGAAGTTCTGCGGCAGTATCGCATCCTGCTCGGCGTTGTAGCCCAGCAGATAAAGCAGTGTATGGGCCATGTCGGCCTGGAAGCCGATGTTGGGCCGCTGGACCAATTCCAGGAGCTGAACCATCCGCCGCCAGGAGTGCATACCGCCCCAGCAGATTTCGCCCTCGGCGGCCAGCTTCTCGCCGTAATCTTTGGCGATGTCGCAGCTTTCGCGGAAGGTCTGGGCGATCTTCTTCTGATTGGCTTCGGGGTCTTTGTCCCATTCGGTGGGACTGGAGGCCGAGTCGATGCGGACGACGCCGTACGGTCGGGCCCCCAGTTCCCTGAGCTTTTTGGCGATGCGGCACGCCTTTTTCACGGAGTCGGCGAATTTCTTTTGATCGGCCTCGGAGCCCATGGCGGACCCTCCGCCGGTCGGCGGCCAGACCGGGGCGACCACCGAACCGACGACCAGTCCCTTGGCCCGAACCTTGTCGGCCAGCCGTTTCAGATCGTCGTCGCTCGAATCGATGCTGACGTGGGGGTCGAAGAGGAACAGGTCGATGCCGTCGAACTTGACGCCGTTCACGTTGGCGTCGGCGGTGAGCTTGAGCATCGTGTCCAGATCGATCGGCGGCTCGGAGTCCGGCCCCTTGCCCACCAGCCCCGGCCAAGCCGCGTTGTGCAACTTCGGATAATTGTTTCCCTGCGCCATGAACTTCTCCGATTAGAGCATCTATTCTGCGGAAGACGCGCCGGGAATCCAGCGGAAAGCGTCGGGGAAGGTTTCCCCGGCGAACGCCCGCCACACGCCATACCCCAGGGCGATCCCCAGCGCCGCGACGAGAATGATTTCGATCAGCGTCCGCGCCCGCAGGCGTTTGTCCCGCGCCCGCTCCAGGCCGGCCGGCTTGGCGCCCGACTCGAGCAACGCCGCGACCCGCGCCCCCAGCGTCCGCACATTCAACTTCTGCTCCGCGGCCTCGGCCAGCAGCATCCCGAGCGGCGAATCCGTCTCCTTGCGGACCTCCAGCGTACGGCGCAACAGCTCCACCAGCGACTCGACGTCCACCTCCGTCTCCGAATACAGCAGCGGGCTGATATGCGTCAGGCGGACCGCGCCATCGGCGCCGACGATGATGTTGCCACCAACGATCGACCCGTGAACGATCCCCTGCATGTGCAGCGACTCGACGTGCAGGATGATTTCGCGGGCCAGGACGAGCAGCTCGGGCGCGGATCGCCCGGCAGACGATACAGACTCGTTGAACGTCTGCCCCGGCAGATATTCCCAGACAAGAAACGCGTCGGTCCCTTCGCGGACCACGCCGTGCAGGTTCGCCACCGCCACGTGCGCCAGCTCGCGCACGCATTTGAGCCGCTCGGCGATGCTGGGATGCAGCGACTTTCCAAGCAGGCAGTCTTCGTCCAGCCGTTTGAGCACGACGCGGCGGTCGCCCGGCCCGCTCGCCAGGTACGTCAGACCGGCGACGAGCTCGCGTTCGACGCGGTAGCCGCAGATTTCGCGCTGCGTTGCCGCCGGCTCAGTGGACGTGGGAAGCGTCATCGATAGAGGTGATTGTACGTCGCGGCGGACGCCTCATCGATGCTTTCGGGCACGCGGATGCGCCTTGCCGGGCTCTTTCAGCACCGAGGCCGGAACCGGTATTGCCGCCGGTGCGACCGTATTTGATGCTATGGGAGGAGCGGGCAGGATTCGCGGCGCGCCCGAAGTCTGCGGCGGCGCCGACTGCGCGCCAAGATTGGTATTCAACGTCGCCAGCAAAACCTGGAGGTCGGCGCTGTTGACGAAACCATCGTAGTTGAAATCGCCCTCGTCCCAGGCGCCCGTGCGGTTCAGCCCGAACAGCAATATCTGAAGATCGGCGCTGTTGATGTTCGTATTCAGATCGGCGTCGCCATAGAGCGTATATTTCAGCTCGATCGTGTTCGGCATGGTGTTGACGCCCAGCCCATCGGCCGAATCGGCATAGCCGATGGCGGTATTGTGATTTGGGTTGTTCTGCGCCGCCTGAGACGTGATCACGCCGGCAGCGGTCGACGGCATGCCATTCCACGCCCCGTTGTTGTAGCCGGTACGAAGATAGCTCACGATCGCCGCGATCGGGTCCGGGCCGCTGTAGCCGATGAAGACCGTGCTCCTGCCGATCTCCAGCGTCGTACCGGCCAGCGGATTGGTGCCCTGGAGGCCGCTGACGGTGAACGTGCCATTGAGGTGCAAGGCCCGCGGGAGCGGATTGCCGTTGGTGTAGTCGAGGGTGACGGCGTCGTTGCCGCCGCCACCGTTGATGGCCAGGCCCGCGGCGCTGTTGAGTAAAACCTGCCCGCCGGACGAACCCAGCGTCCAGTCGACGTGAAGGTGATCGGAATCGGCCCGCAGGGTGATGTTGTCACCGGCCGAGGTTGCGTTGATGACCACGGCCGTGAGCGCCGCCGTCTCGGCGCTGCGGGCGCTGGGGCCCGAAGCGTCGACGGCGACAATCTCGTAGTAGTACATCGTGGCGGGACTGACAGAGAAATCGGTATACCCGGCCGCGATAACGCCCGTCGCCAGTGGGGTGACGGCTTCCCCGCCGGGCGAGGCGCCGCGATAAATGCTGTAGCTTGATGCGCCGGTGACGGCGTTCCAGTTGAGCTGCACCTGGCCGACCCCGCCCACCGCCACCACACCGCCGGGCGCCAGCGGCAAGGTCGTCACGGCGGCGCTGTTCGTGTATCCCGAATTCCCGACCGCATTGAACGCCCTGACGCGGAACATGTAGGTGGTGCCGGGCTGAAGCGCGCCGGCGACATACGACGACGCGCCCGCGCCGGCGATGCCGGTCTGCGTGAATGTCGTTCCGCCGTCCGTCGAGGCCTCAATGTCAAACCCGGTTGCGCCGCTGGACAGGACCTGCCAATTGAGAGTCGCCTGCATCGTGGATGTCGAGGCGGCGCTCAGGTTGGCCGGCGAAGCAGGCGCTGAGGTGGGCGGAGACAGCAACCCGTAGACGACCAGGGCATTGCCGGTTCCCACAAACACCTGCCCGTTGGCCACTGTCGGGCTGGCAAACTTCACCGCCTGGCCCAGCGCATCGCGGCCCGCGGCCGCCTGATCGCTGGTCCACAGCTCCTGCCCGAGGTTGCCGGCGTCGTAGGCGCGAAGCTCGTTGGAATCCGGATCGATATTCCACGCGATGCCGTTGACGTTCTGATCGGCGGAGATCGACGTGCTGCCCTCGGGCAAGCCATAGCCGTCGGGCGAAACGGCATCGGGGGTCAGCAGGGCGTTGGCGATGGTGAAGCTTCTGGCCGCGTCGTTGGACGAAATATAGTAAATGCGGGCGGTGGCGCCGTCGAAGTAAAAGGCCGGCGTGTCGTACGAGCCGCCGGAATTGAGCGCGGGAAGCTCCTGAAGGACGCGGTCCGGTCCGCCGGCGTTGTAATGGCCCATGTTGTTGGTGTCGATCAGGTAGATCACGCCCTCCTTGCCGGCGCCCACGAGCAGGTTGGGATGCGCCGCATCGCCGAGGGTGACGGCGCCGGCGGTGGCCGGCAGCAACAGCGGGCCGCCGGAGCCCAGGTCGAAATCCTGGAAGTTCAATGTTTGCTGGTCGGACGGCGTGAAATAATCAACCACTTTCAGTCCCCACCCGTTGACGCCGGGATTGCTGGCCGACGTTGTGGGGTCGATCGCCAGCTTCAGGAACGAGTCGCCGTAGTCACCATTGATCGGAAACCCCTGGGCGTTGAGCGTGCCGTCGAACAGGCCGTTGCCGGTTTCGACGTACATGTATCCCTGCGGGTCGACGGCGATCTTTCCGCCGCCCATCCAGATGCCGCAGTCGTCGCCATTGGGATTGGCGCAAAAGACCGCCGTGGGGGCGAGCGTGTTCTCGTCGTAGCCGAGGATCCAGCCGTGATAGGGAAAGATGTCGCCGTACGAGGCGAAGCCGAGAAACACGCTCCCGTGGTTGAGGGTTACCGCGGTGCGGTTCAGCTGCCGCAGCGCGTTGAAGATGATTTCGTTGTTGCCGCCAACGTTCACCACGCCGTCGCCGTTTCCGCCCGGGTCGGCGACCGACGGCCCGCTGTTGTGCGTGTAGACGTTGCTGGAGGAATCGTAAGATGTGTCGCCGATCACCGTCCCGCTGAATGCGCCGCTCTGGATGTCGACCTTATAGAGCGTGTAGACGAAGTGCGGATTGGAAGAATCGCCGTTCACCACCTGCTTGGTCGCGGCAGTCAGGTAGAGAAATCCGTTACCCAGATCGATCGCTGGCGTGCTCGTGATCCCGATCTCCGGCGTGATGTCAGCCGGCGCCCCGGGATACGCGTCGCTGCTGGGAAGGGTGGTGACCATAACCGAGCCCTGCGCCGCCAGCGCCGGCTCGACGACGAGAAACGAATCCTTCCAGAGAGCCGCTCCGGTGTCGGCATCGATCGCGTAGAGACTGTCATGCTCGGTCGCGACATAGGTGACGTTGTGAATGCCCGGCGCCGAGCCGGTCGAAACGTTCACCCCGCTCACGTACAACGGCTGCGCGTACACTTGCCCGTCGAGCGAAGTCGAGTGGATTTTCCCGAAACTCTCCGAGTTGACGCTGACCGGGGTCAGCGCCGTCTCCGAAAGGTTCTGGCCCGTGCTGGCCGCGTCGTTGTGATATCCCAGCACGTTCACCGCCGACAACAGCAGCCGACGTTCCATCGGCTCGATCGCGTGATGATCCGCCCACGCGTCGAAGCGTTGCCCTCGGGCGCGGATTGTGCGTCCTGCTTGCTGGCTCATTCTGGTTGCGCTACCTGCTCCCTCAAGTGCGGTGAGAGGCCGATTGTACCAGAATCGATGAAAGTTGGGGCTGGAAACAGAACGCCCCGGCAGGACATTCTGCGATCGTCATCCGGCTAGCTGGTAGAGTGGTCAAGAAATGCGGCGTTTTACGGACATCACCGGCGCCGTTTTGGGTGAGCGGACCGATGCGCCGACGCGCTTGCCAGCACGGGCGGGCTCGATGCCACCGCGGGCACGATCGCGGGCGATCCCCCAACCGATGCATTCTGACCTGTCTGCGCCACCGTTGTCTGCGGCGTCACCTGATTCCCCAAATTCGTGTTCAACGTGCTCAGCAAAGCCTGGAGATCGGCGCTGTTGACGCTGCCGTCATAGTTGAAATCGGCCTGGTCCCAGACGCCCACGCGGTTGAGGTTCGCCAATAGGACCTGGAGATCGGCGCTATTCACCTGGCCATCGAGGTTGGCGTCGCCCAGCCGGGTGTATTTCAGCTCGATCGTGTTGGGGGTAATATTGATGCCCGTGCCGTCGGCCGAGTCGGCGTAGCCGATGGCGGTGTTGTGTTTCGGGTTGCTTTGAGCCGCCAGCGAGCTGATCGCGCCGGTGCTCGCGGTCGGCGTGCCGTTCCAGGCGCCGTTGTTGTAGCCGTCCTTCAAATAACCTTCGATCGCTGTGATCGGATCCGATGTCGCATAACTGATGAAGACCGTGCTGCGGCCAATTTCCAGTGTCGTCCCGGCCAGCGGGTTGGCGCCCTGGAGATTGTCGATGGTGAAGGTACCGTTCAGGTGCAGCGTCGCCGGGAGCGGGTTGCCGCCGGTGTAATTCAGCAGAATCGTGTCGGCGCCGCCGTTGCCGTTGATCGTCAATCCGTTGGGATCCGAAGCCATTGCCTGGCCGAATGACGGGCCGTCGGTCCAGTCGATGAAAGCGCCACCCGCGTCATGCGAGAGGACGATCGTATCACCCAGGTCGCTTGAGCTGATGACGTCGTTGAACGCCGGCGGCTGCGACTCGAACGCGCCGATGTCGACGGTCGAATTGAAAATGCGCGGAAGCCCGCGCTGATCGGTAGCGAGCCCGGCCTGCGACGCCAGCGCGTTGCTCCCGCGATCGATCGCCGGGCTGCCCGCCAGCAGCGCGACGGTCGGCGTCAGGCCGCCATAGTTGCCCAGCGCCGATAACTCCGGATTCAGCGGGGCGCCGGATGTGCCGGTCAGGTCGGTGCTGATCCACCCGGTGCTGGGATTGGTGATGCCGACGAGGTTGAAGCCTAGCGAGTTGAAGGCGCCGGCGACGTCGCCGCCCGAGTTGCCGGCGATGATGGTGTTGCCGACGTAGGCGACGCCGACACCGCTGATGTTACCGTTCGTCCACGGCAGGTTGGCAATCGCGCCGCCCAGGCCGGTCAGACCTGTCGGCGATCCGAATCCACCGACGCCGGCCGCGTTGGCGGTGAAGGTGTCGTTGGTGAGATACAAGACGCCCCGGTTGGCGATGGCCCCACCGTCGCCGCCATTGCCACCGGCCCCGCTGCCGGCGGTTCCGGTCCCTCCTGCGCCACCGGCCCCGGCGGAGTTGTTGACGAAGGTGCTGTCGGTAATCGTCGCGACGCTATTGGGGTCGTTGTAGATCGCGCCGCCATTGCCACCCGCGCCGCCAGGGCCGCCGGACGCACCGCTTGCCCCGACGCTGCCGTTACCGGCGGCGTTTCCGCTGAACGTGCAGTGGTCCACGTCGAGGATGCCGGCGTTGTTGTAGATCGCCCCACCCGAAGAACCGTTGGAGCCGCCATTGATCGGGGCAAGCTGATTGCCAGAGATCAGATCGTTGCGCAGGACGAGCTGCCCCTCATTGATAATGGCGCCGCCGGATGCGGAGGCGGTTTTGCCGACGAGGCTCGTCAAAGTCAGCCCGCTGATCAGCGCATGCGCTCCGGGCTGCACCGTCAGTAACGTGCCGCGGCCCAGGCCGCTGATCGAAAGGACCCCGGCGCCCGGACCGACGATGTTGACGTTGTCGCCAATCGAGAGCCCGTCGGTAAGAGCCTGAATGGTTCCAGTCAAGCCGGGGGCGAAGGTCACCAGGTTGAGGTCCGCCGTGCTCGTATCCGCCGCGGCTTGCTGCAAAGCATCGAACAACGTGCCGCCCGGGTCACCGGAGCTTCCGACAAAGAGTGTGTTGATGACGAACGTATTTGTCCTGATCGGTCCGTCCTGGACGTAGAACGGCGTGTTCTGCGCCAGCGTCACCGCCGACGCGGCAAAAGTCTGCCCGGAAACCTGGAATGAGACATTGAAGTTCGTCGCCGATGACGGCACCAGCGTCGCATACACCTGCCCGGCCCCGAGCATCGCAAGCATCTGAGCGCCAGCGCCGCCAAAGACTGGATTGTTGGCAAACCCGCCCTGCTCGAGCGTCATCAGATACCCGGCAGCGCCTGCGCCGAGCTTCACGTTGCTCAAGGGGATTGTCCCGGCGTTGATCGCGAACAGCTCGTCATAGCCGGCAAAGTTCGCGTCATAAACGCCCGGGCCGATATGTTCGCGGAACAGCGCCATGCCGGTGAATTCCGGGGCATTGGCCACCAATCCGGCAAAGGCGGAGGTCGAGAGAGTGGTGAGCCCGAACGCCTCGGCGCCGCCGACCAGATCCGGGATGGTAGGCGCCAAAGGAGATCCGCTGATATATGGGTTAGCATCCATCGGCGGGGCTTGCGCCGCGGCGACCATCGTACCGGCCTGCGTGCCGGCAAAGTTGTCCGAGTCGTTGAAGCTGTCGGCGATCCGGCCGCTGCCTCCGTCGCCCGGACCGGGCCCGAAGTTGTTGGTCGTGCCGGTGGGGCCGCCGGTGGCGCTGACGACGCCGCTGCCCAGCAGAACCGAGGAGATCAGCTCGAGGGTGCCGCCCGCGCCACCGCCCCCGTTGCCACCGATCCCGCCGTACCCGCCATCGCCGCCGGCGCCTCCCGTGCCTCCGCTGCCGCTGGACCCGCCGGTGCCGCCATAGAGCCCGGCTTCGCTGTCACCGGGAGACCCGGCAGATGCCGGCTGGCCCCCGACTCCCCCCGAGCCGGTCTGGTGATTATCCAGTGCCTGCCCGTTGCCACCGTTGGCGCCGTTGGCGAGGAGACCGCCACCGACGTCGATCGCGCCATAAGCGCCATTGCCTCCGTTTCCGCCCAGCGGGGGCTCGATGCTGAGTCCACCTCCGCCGCCGCCCCCACC
>DATHPP010000422.1:0-5922 GCA_035483795.1 Tepidisphaeraceae bacterium
ACCGCGGCGACCCTGCCGTGCGTTCACGTGCTGGGTGACGAATCACAGACGCAGAACAAACGCCCGAGCGAACGGCTGGGGGTGGCGGTGATCGGCGCGCGGGGCCGGGGCGGGGATCATCTGAAGGCTTATGACGCCCGCTCGGATTGCGCCATCCGATACATCTGCGATGCCGACACCGCCGTGGGAGAGAAAGCGGCAGCGCGGCTCAAAAGCGCGCCCCGGTTCGTGCAGGACATGCGGCGAGTCTTCGACGACAAATCGGTCGACTTCGTTTCCATCGCCACGCCCAACCATTGGCACTCGCTGGCGGCGATCTGGGCGATGCAGGCGGGCAAGGACGTCTACGTCGAGAAGCCGGTCAGCCACAACATCAGCGAAGGCCGGCGGATGGTGCAGGCCAGCCACAAGCTGGGCCGCATCTGCCAGGCCGGCACGCAATATCGATCGGGCGGGGTGAATATCGCCGCTCGGCAGTACGTCCGCGACGGGAAGCTCGGGCAGATCAAGCTGGTGCATGTCTGCACCTATCGCCGGCGCACCTCGATCGGCCCGGCGGGGGCGTACCCGCCCCCGGCCACCGTCGATTACAACCTCTGGGCCGGGCCGGCGCCGATGGAATTGCCCATCCGCCGCAAGTCGTTCCACTATGATTGGCATTGGTTCTGGAACTGGGGCGGCGGCGAGCTGGCCAACAACAGCATTCACGCCGTCGACACGGCCAGGATGATCAGCGGCCTGGCGGGCCTGGGGAAAGGGGTGCTCAGCTACGGCGCTCGCGTCGGCCTGGACGACTGCGGCGAAACCCCGAGCGTGCAGATCACGATTCACGATTTTGGCCCGACGACATTTGTGCAGGAGGTGCGGGAACTCAAGACCGCCGCTCCGAAAAATGGGATCATCTACATCGTCGGCACAGAAGGGTATCTCAGCAGCGAGTTCACCAAGGCGTCGGTGTTCGATCCGGACGGCAAGCTTGTCGAGAAGCTTGCGGGCAAAGGCGAAGATCACTTCGGCAATTTCATCAAGGCGGTGCGAAGCCGCCGGCGCCAAGACCTCAATGCCCCGATCGACGAGGGACACATCTCGACGTCCGTAGTTCACGTGGCGAACATCTCGCAACGGCTCGGCCGGCCGACTTCGCCGAAGGAAATTGAACAGGCGCTGGGGGCATTGAAGGTGAACGAGAACGCGGTTGAGACGTTCGACCAGATCCGCCGGCATCTGGCCGACAACGACGTGGATATTGAGAAGACGGAGCTGGCGCTGGGACCGTGGCTCAAGATTGATTCCGAACAAGAGCGATTTATCGACAACGCCACCGCCAACGCATTCCTGACGCGCCAGTATCGAAAGCCGTTCGTCGTGCCGGCGGAAAATGAACTGTGACATCTCCGCATTGTCTAAGACAATCAGATTACCCTTGCCAGCGCGATTGATTCACGTTGGACGCAGGCGTCGTGCGCCAAAATCACCGACCGCCACGCGAGGCCTGTCATTCTTCGTCCCCATCGGGATACTGCGGCGGGCTCTTCCCCACCTGTTTGATGACCCGCGGATACTTGCCTGGCGAGGTCGTCTCGTCCACCGCCTCGACGTCGATCTGGTGCCGCCAGTCGTCGCCAAAGTCGAACCAGTAGCCGAACGACCGTCCCTTTTTCAGTCCCAGCGAGTCAATCGTGGTCAGGTCCGTCCGGCCGACGCGGGCGTCTCCCTCATAACCGTACGGCCCGCGGTAGCGAGGACCCTTCGGGTCCATCGGCCCCTTGCCAAACTGGAACTCGTAGAGGTGCTCGTCGAAGCGGTCAAACGCCTGGAAAATGGCGTAGTGCAGATCTTCGAGCGTCTGGTCGCCGCGAATCTGAATCGTCCGCCAGATGTGCGGATTCTGCCTGGCGAATTGTTCGGTGATGCAGCCCTCCGTCAGGAAGACCTCCAGCGTATAGAACCGCGGCTTGCCAGAACCGGTCCCGGCGGGACGCTTTGATGAGTGGGACTTCGAGGAAGTTTTGCGTGCCATCCGTACTCCTTTCAGTGGCAGTGTAGCAGCGTTGGTTCGATTCCGAGCGGGAGCGATTCATCGACAATGCCACCGACAGCGCCTTTCTGACGCGCGAGTACCGAAGGGCATTTGTCGTGCCGGCGGAGAACGAACTGTAAGTCGCGCAGCAATGATTGGACAAATGGCATAGAGCAAATTTCTGTTAAACGCTCTGCCAAATCCTGCCAAAACCTGCCAAGGGCCAAGCCAAGGTGCGCCGCAGAGGGCCGTGACGTGTTTGAAACAGAATGGACAGAATGAAACGTTTTCGCGGTGTTTCCGTCAGGCCGATGGCGGTCTGGGCAATGTCCCATTTTGCTCGAAACGTGGGACATTTTGGGACATGTGGGACAGTCGCGACATCGCAAAGAGTCGGCGCGGGGGCGATTGATTTTCGTTGCTTGGGGTGGCATAGTGGAAAAATGAAATGTCCGGCCACGGATGGCCGGGCAGATTCCTGCCGGCGCTGGCGGAAAGGGACTTGCGGCGGGCGCTCGTCAGCACGAACGGGAACTTCTCCAGGCATCAATCGTCCAACGTTATGTCGAGCCTGAGCCATGCTCATGAGGAGACGGGTGGGTTCGGCCCCACGTCCGCCGAGGCGCGCGACGGGACGGCCGACCGCGGGGTGCGGCCGGACGTCGCGCTGCTGCTCAAGGCCCAGAAGGGCGATCGCGGCGCGTACGGGCAGATCATCGTGCTCTATCAGGATCGCCTGTACAACGCCGTCCTGCGAATGGTCGGCGACCGCGAAGAAGCCCGCGAGCTGACGCAGGAGGCATTCACCCGCGGCTTGAGCAAACTCGAGAGTTTTCGCGGCGACGCCTCGCCCTACACCTGGCTGTTCCGCATTGCGGTCAACCTGGCGATCAGTCAGTTGCGCAAGGTGCAGCGGGTGCGGGTTTTTTCGCTGGACCGGCCGGCCAGTGGCGGACGCAACCATGACGCCAGCCAGGCCGCCACGCTCATGGAGCGGATGGCCGGCGACGATTCCGCCCAGCCGCCTCAGCAGGCCGAGCGCCGCGAGCGGGATGAGGCCGTGCTGGCGGCGCTGGGCCGGCTCGACGCCGAGTACCGCGCTGTGCTGGTGATGCGCGACATCGAAGGTTTCGATTACCAGCAGATGGCCGATGTGCTCGGTCTGCCGCTGGGCACGCTCAAGAGCCGCCTGTTCCGTGCCCGGCTGGCACTGAGGGATGAATTGAGGAGTTATTTGTCGGACAGGAAGTGAGAGAGTGTGATGCAGGTTGTCGCTCATATCGGTATCGCATCACGTGAAACGTGAAACGTGTTACGTGGCGGGCTCCGGCCTTTGTTACGTTTCACGTTTTACCCGTATCGAGTGCAGATTGGATTTGAGGAGTAGAGAAGATCACGACAGCCCCCATGTCTCAGAACCAGGAAATCATCGAAGCCAAGCTGTGCGCGTATATCGACGGCGAGCTTGACGCCGAAGGCCGGGTCGAGATCGAGAGGCACCTGGAAGCCAATCCCCAGCACCGTCGGCTTCTGGAATCGCTGCGGGCGACGCGGGATCTGATCAAGTGGCTGCCGCGGGAGGCAGCCCCGTCCGAGGTCGCCGAGACGCTCAACGGGCAGCTCGAGCGGTCGGTGCTGCTCGATGACGCCACCGAGACGCTGGGGCCCAGCATCTGGCCGCGGGTATTGGCGGCGGCGGCGATCGTGCTGCTGACGGCGGGGCTGTTTGCCGCAGTCTATTTCACGCTCCCAAAATCACAGAAGATCGCGATTCCTTACGCCCGCGAGGGCGCCGCGCCTTCGGCTGAGCCGTCGGCCGGCGAGCCCGGGCGCTCGCCCGCCGTGGCGGAAAACACCGAGTCGGGGCCGATCGCGCTGAAGGGCGGGATGGCTGGGAAAACCGCGGCCGCCGACCAGAAGGACTCGGTTGATATCAAAAAGCCGGAACTGGATCGCCTGGCGTTGGAGGTGAATCAGAACCGGGCGGCGATCGTCGCCGCCGCCAACAAGTTGAACGCCGCGCCGGGAGCAGCGGGCGGAAATGCGGCGCCGGCCCTGGCCACCAACGCGGTGGTTGTGCTCGTCCGCTCCAATAGCCCCTCCGATACGCGAAAGCAGCTCACCAGCTACTTGGACGCGCAAAAGATCGACTGGAAGCAGACCGAGCCCGAGGGTCAGTTGAACGCCTCGCCGCAGTCTCAGCAGCAGGCCGTTCAGCAGCAGAGCATCGCCGCCGAGCAGTCGAATGAACGGGAATCCGGCCGACCGGCGACGACGCAACGCGGCCAATCGGATGTGGCGACTCTTGCGCCCAGTCCGCAGGTCCTGCGGCAACAGGAGAACCTCGCCCGTTCGGTGACGACTCAGTCCTCCGGCTATGCCATCAACGGCTGGAACGTGACAACGGTGGATTCGGCCGGCGGGATGTACGTCGCACGCATGTCGCGCCAGCAGGCCGTCCAGTTGAGCAATTCGATTTCGCAGGAAGGATCCCAGACGGTCGAGCTGAAAGACCTGGAGAACGCTTCGCAACCTGCCTTGCCGGCTACGGTCCCAAGCCAATTGGATGCAGCGGTTTCCCGAGACGCTTCTGGCCCCATTCAGCCGACGACGCGGCCGACGGAACAGGCGCTGGGCAAGGAAGCGCCGCCCGCCACGCAGCCCGCCCAGGCCGAAGCCGCGCCCGATCAGGCGCTCGACGTTGTGATCGTGGTTCAATCGTCCGCCCCAACGACCCAGCCCGCAACACAACCCACCGGCGCCGCCCCAGCCACTTCCGATGCGCCGCAGACGCAGCCTGTGCAATCGGGAAAACCCTGATTCATTTCGTCCAGTGGATCGACGCCTCGATCGAATCGAACGCCGCTCGTGTCGGCGGAAGGTGCTGCGCGTCCGCCTGGGCATCCAGTATGTAGACGGCGCTGGCGTGGACCATCAGTAGAACCACGTCTTCATGCACGATTTTGTCCTGATGCCAGTTCGAGCGGACCAGGCGGGCGGTCGTGTTGGGCAGCGTGACGTCGGCGGCGTCTTCCAGCTTCAGGTCGGGGTGGGATTTCTTCAGGTCGGCCAGATAATCGTGCTCGATTCGGCTCATCTGGAGCATCCAGGGCATGTGCGGCGGCAGGTCGGGAATGTCCAGGGTAATCTGCGGGTCGTCGCCGGTTGCGCCCGCCGGGACGAGCATCAGCTCGTAGTCCGGGTTTTTCCTGGGTTGCCAGGTCGTGGGGTAGGAAATGCGAATGCCATTGGAGGCGCTTTCCCAAACTCCTGCCGCAGGGTGGGTTCCGGCAGCGGTCGCGGGGGAGTGATCGGCGGCCTGGGTCGAGCGCGTCGCTGGAGCAATCGCCTTGTGACCCGGCTGCGTCTGACAGCCAGCCGTCCACAGTCCCAAGGCACAAAGCGCTACAAGCATTCGGTTGGTGCGGGTACTCAGCTTCCTCCCGATTTGTACCTCGGAAGCATAACACGACTTCCGAAAATCCAGGGAGATGACTCCCGCTGGGCCTCCAAGGTCCTGCGCTGATGCGCAAATGTCGCACTTGTCACACCCCAAAAAGTGCGACATTCCGCGACATTCGCGACATTTGGGGCACCCCATTTTCTGCCGAAGCGAAACGCTCGTCTGTTTCAGACATTGCCCAAACCGCCGGCCCTCGCGATCTCCTCCACTGCTCGACTGTTCTCCTGCTCCACTGTTCTCGCTTGCGAAGGCGAGCGGGTGCACTTTTCGCTGATTTCGGCACAGATTTTGGAGTGCCAACTGGGCTCTTCCGGTTTTTGCGTAGGTAATTCTATCAACGCGCGGGGGCGCTGCCCCCGCACCCCCGGAGTTTAGCGCATGCTGCCGCCGGCAGGATGGGGCGGGGGAATGTTCTTGACTGCGGAAGGCAGCCTGATTG
>DATHPP010000423.1:0-3688 GCA_035483795.1 Tepidisphaeraceae bacterium
ACTGCAAATGATGCAAAATGATACAAAATGAAGCGCTCTTTGAGTTTTTGGGCGGAATGATACATCCATACTTGTCCGGAGAACCGTCGGATTCCCACTCCTGCCGGCGGCAGCCCGCGCGAAAACTCCGAGGTTTGGGGCGGAGTCCCAGAGTAATCGCGATGAATGGCGCGATTTGGCGTGGTTTGGCGTGGTTTGGCGTGGTTTTTTGAGGTGCGCCGCGCCACCCGCTCGCCAGGGGCGAGCGAGAACAGTTGAGCAGCCCGCTCGCCAGGGGCGAGCGAGAACAGTTGAGCAGTAGATCAGTCGAACAGTAAGAGAGACTGTGCGGCGGGCTGGCGAGCTTCTGGCTTCGCGCGAAAAATGGGGCAGGCCAAATGTCGCGAATGTCGCGAAATGTCGCACTTTTTTGGGTGTGACAAGTGCGACATTTCTGGGCTCACTTCTCGACGATCCAGACGTTGCGGAAGAAGACGGGGTTGTGATGCTCCTGGAGCCAGATGGGGCCGGGCTGGGGGCCTTCGGGGTGGCCGGCGCCGGTCTTTGCCTTGAGCTTGTAGTGGTCCTGGACGATCACGCCGTTGTGGTTGAGGGTGACCTCGGCGTCCTGGATCTTCTTGCCGCCGGCGTCGAACTTGGCGGCGTGGAATTCGATGTCGTAGGTCTGCCACTGGAGCGGCGGGTAGCACATGTTCACGCTGGGGGCGTGCTGGCGGTACATCGAGCCGGCCCCGTTGAACTCGGCGGGGTGGCCGAAGGTGTCGAGGATCTGCACTTCGTAGCGGTCCTGCAAGTAGACGCCGCTGTTCCCGCGTTCCTGGTCGCGGGCCAGGGGCTTGAAGGGAAGGATGTACTCGACGTGCATCGTGAAGTCCTGGTACTTCTTTTTGGTGCGGGCGCCGTCGACCAGGAGATGCCGCTCGTCGATCTTGCCGTTCTGCCAGTCATCCGTGTTGGTGCCGTCAAAAAGCACCGTCGCTTCGGAAGGAGGCTGGGCGCCGGCGCGCGGGCTTTGGCGTTCGACTTTCTTGAGAGTCAGCTTGCCGCTGTCGGGGGTTGCCAGCGAGAGGCTGCCATCGGCGATCGAGCCTGAGAAGCCTTTGTGCGGCTCGATGTCGGCCGCATCGCCTTTGCGTGCGGCTTTGAGCTCGACGCGGCTCTTGGTGTCCCATCCGTCGCCGGGCAGACCGCCGGCCAGGACGACGACCTCGAATTTTCCGTCGCCCAGGGCGACGACCTGCACGCCGTACGGTTGGGCGGCGGATTTGTCGGTGACGTATTCGCCTTGCGTGGCGAAGTCGGGGCCGGCTTCCTTGGGGTCGATATAGGTCGGGCCTTCGGGGCGGGCGGCGCGTTGGGCTTGGGCACAAGCTCCGGTCAAGACGATTGTCAGAATCAGAACACTGGCGGCAATTCGGGACATGGCTCCTCCGTCAAAGACAAACGGCGGGCAGTGCCCGCCTACGTGCAGCAACCTCAACGTTATACCGCCGGGGCGCGGCCCAGTTGCCGCAGCGACTCGATGAGCCGGCGGTCGGTGCTCGTCCACCAGACCTGCTTGTGATGGTGGATCGTGCAGACCACCGCGCGATCGGGAAAACCCAGGGCAAAGTCGCTGCCGAGCAGCATTCGCAAGAGCCCTTCGAGCAAATGCGAAAGCGGCTGCGTTTCCTGAAGGGCAAACTCGATGGCGGCGGCGTTGGTGCGGGGCTGGAGCAAGCCGGCGTCAACGCCCACGTGCTCGAGCAACGCCGGCATCCAATCCCGGCTGCCGTAGTCCAGCTCGTAGGCCCAATGGCTCTTGGGCATGACCCAGACCTTGCCCGGAAGCAAATCGCCGATGGCGCGGACGACACGCCGGGCGAGTTGCTGCTCGAAGGGCGGCGGCACTTCGATTGTCAGCTCCCGCGCCTCCGGTCGCAACGACGGATCGTGCGGCCCGATCCACCCCACCGACTCGGTCTGGGCGCCGTCGGCAAAGGCGAAGGCGCCGCTGTTGTAATACACGCACCGCATTCCCTGGCCGAGCATCTGCTGCGACACCTGGGAATAATCCACGATCCAAGGCAAAGGTTCACTCCTGCAAATCTGTGTTCAATGCGTCGCCGAGGGGATGGCGGGGCCCGGGGAACGTGGCTGGGGCGGCGGCGCGGGGGGTTCGGGCGGCTCGGATTCGGCCTCTTCCGCGCTCATCACGGCAACCGGAATTTCCGGCGGGAGGATCGCTTCGAGCCGCTGCTGAAAGTGCCCGCGAATCAGGTGATACAGGGCGCCCTGGCGGCTGGTGCCGATGATGACCTTGTCGCAGCCATAGACCGCGGCGTTTTCGGCCATCAGCTCGGCGGCATCCGGGCCGCTGTCGTAGATGCAGATGATCGGCACGCCGGCATCGTGTCCCAGCTCGAGGAAATGGCTGAAGGTGCGCAGGGCGGCCGGGTCGGTGTCGATCGTCTGGCGTTGCGAATCGAACTTGTACGACAGGTTCACCTGGCGGATGAAGCAGACGGCCAAGGCGTGGCCGGACCGTTTTGCCTCGGCCAGCGCCGGCTTGGCCAGCGTTGGGGAGCCGTAGGTTCCCAAGAGAATCTTGGGCCCGCCCATGACCTCCGGCGTGAGCTGCTCCATGATCGCCTGCCGGAGCAGGCTGGGGCGCTCCTTGCGGGCGGCCAGCCACTTGTTCACCTGGCGGGCGGTGAGGCCGATGATCAGCACGATGCAGACGAAGATCAGGGCGTGGAGCTTGGTGAACGCCAGCGTTACCCAGATGGCCAGCAGGAACAGGCCGAGCACGGCCATGGGGATTTTGCGATACATCTTTCGCAGGCGCGGGTGGATGGAGCAGAGGGAGATATTGATGGCGACGGCGCCGATGACACCGATCGCGTAGAGAGCGGCCAGAGCGTCGAGATCGTGGCTCACTAGAAGCACGATGATCGGGATGGACGAGGCGATGATCGCGGGCATCCAGGGAACGCCAAATCGATTGAGGCGGACGAGCGGCTGGGGCAGTTCGCCGTCACGGGCCATCAGATACTGGATCGATATCATGTCGGTGATGGCGGTGTTCGCGGCGGACAGAAGCAAGAGCCCGCCGAGGATTCGCACCCCCCATTCGCCCCACATGCCGACGTAGTTGCCCGCGAGGAACGCCAGCATGTCGCTCTGATGATCATCCCGATTGAGCGGGTAGATGTTGAGCATGCAGACGGTGAGGAGGAGGTTGAAGACGGCGACCTCGATGGCGACGACCCAGATCGCCTTGCGGGCGGTGAGCGCGATGGGTTTTTTCATGACGCCGGTGAGGTTGGCGATGGCCTCGACGCCGCTGAGGGCCAGAACGATGGAGACGAACCCGATCCAGAGTTCGCCCATGTTGTGATGAATGTGCCCAATGCGGTGGGGTAATTCACTCCAATGAACCTGCGGGAGGGCGAAGGCGGAGATGAGCAGCGTGATGATGACCATGCCGACGGCGGCGGCCAGGGCAAACCCGCCGGTATGGCTGGGCCCCATGAGATTGAATGCGCCGATGAGCCCGATGGCGATGATCGCCCACAGGGCCGGCGAATCGAACGCCAGGAGCTTGTCGGCTTCTTCCGGCGCGCTCTCGCGCTTGACGTCGAGGTGGTCGCCAGCGTCCGGGCCCTCGGGCTTGGTGTCCATCTGGACGTGCTTGCTGAGCGGCAGG
>DATHPP010000424.1:0-3722 GCA_035483795.1 Tepidisphaeraceae bacterium
AAACTTGATCGAGGCGACCCACGACTTGCCAGGTCGCGCTGAAGACGCTGGCGCGTTCGAGTTCTTCGATGCGCGGGTCGCGATACCAGGGCGCGGGAATCGTGAAGGCTCTTTCGAGTGGATCGGAAGGATTGTAGAGATTGAGGAGGTCGTGGACGGTTTGCTGCATTACTGCTCCTGGGACCGCGCTCGATCGGGCGATTTTGCCGGAATAAGTACATCGACTTCATACCGCGAAATTGTGCTGGGAGAAAGTAGAAAGTGAGCGGGGCTATGAAGCGGACCCATTCGTGGCGCGGGTTGTTGGGGCCGACAAGCGCCCCGCCACGGTCGGCGGCCGCTACAAGTGCCCGGACAACTGCTGGCGCGTGCATTGTCAAAGCGCGCGGTTGGGGTCTCATCTTGGGAAGAGGCGGGTGGCGTTTTCGTAGAGGATCTTTCTATTGACTTCGCGGGGGATGGGTAAGGCGTTGAACTTTTCGACGTTGATTTTCATCTCGGAGACGCCTGGGCTGGGCCAGTCGGTGCCCCAGAGGACTTTGTCGGCGATCTCTTCAATGCGGGGAAAATATTCGAGGAGCTTCTGCGGGGGGATGCCGGAGATATCCATGTACATGTTTTTGTGACGGCGCACCAGGAAGAAGGCTTCGTTCATCCAGAGGGGGCGGCCGCCGTGGGCCAGGATCAGGACCAGGTCCGGATAATCGACGGCGACCTCATCGCATAGGATGGGTTGCGCGTGAATATTTCTGGCGCCGGGGAAGATGGAGGTCCCGGTGTGGATCATGATGGGCAGGCCGTTCGCTTGGGCGCGGGCGTAGATGGCGGCTAGCTCGGGATTGCCGTGCATGTAGGCGTTTGGCGAGAGGGCCTGGTGCGAGGGATGGATTTTGATGGCGCGAATGCCGAGTTTGGCGATGCGGTCCACTTCGGCGCCGGCGTCAGGCACCGAGCCAGGATCAACTCCCCCGAAAGCGATGAGGCGGTAGGGATCGGCCTTGCAGTAGCTGGCGATCCAGTCGTTGACGACCGGGGTGAAGCCGATGATTTGGGGCGCGACGTAATTGATCAGGCCGGCACGCTCGACGCCGATGGTGTCGAGATAGTGGAGGAAGTCTTTGGGATTGTGGCAGTAGTGTTCGACTTCGTCGAAGTCGGTGCGGCCGCGGCGGATGAGGTCGAGAGCGCCAGGCTTCATCATGTCGTGGGGGATGATGTGGACGTGAATGTCGATAATCGGTTGGGACGAAATGTGTGCGGATGGTGGTTGCGTGGTGGTCATGCGCTGGGCGGAGAGAAGTGTAGCATTTTCGAATTGGCGTGTTACACAAACGCGCTGCATTCGCGCACTTTATTGTCGTCGGCTCCCTGTAGCCGCCCTCTTCGCGAGGGCGGGGTTTAGACATTACATCGGCAAAGGAAAAAATCGGCGGGAGGCAACGCAAACCAATCCTGAGCACGTTTCACAATTCGCGCTGATGCCTGCTCTAAACCCCGCGGTCTCGGAGACCGCGGCTACAGGTTGCCTTGCGGCTCTAGTTGAAGCGGACGTATTCGAAATTCAGCGGTTGGCCGTTGATGCCGCGGATCGGCGGAGCGATCCAATTTGCGAATTTGCCAAGTTCGGTTACGCGGCCGGACATCAGAGATTGGACATATTTATAGTCGGATGGGCTTGGCAGCCACTCGAATTCGTGCTGTTTCCAGGCTTCTTCCGAGAGGACTTCGCCTGTCGGGCTGATGAAATGTCCGGCGAAGTTGCCGATCTCTCGATGGAAGCCCTTGTGCGGCAGGGTGAGGCGGAACGGAATGCCCGCGGTGTCGATCACTTTCTGCCAGCGGGCTACGCCGTCTTCGATTTCGCCGATATAGTCGTCGCGCAGGCGCTCGTTCAAGGCGGTGAGTGCCGGGACGGGCTTGGCTACGATTTTGTTGTCCACGACTTCCCAGACGGGATAGTCCGCGTCACTGAGAACGTGATCATCGCTAAGCTTGGTTTCGCGGAAGCGTCCTTTGACGCCGCTGGTGTAATAGTTAGCCGCGTTTGAGGAAACGTCCGAGCCGTACAGGTCGAGGGTCACGCTGTAGTGAAAATTCAGGTAACGCTGGATTGTTTGGAGGTCGATCACACCGAGGGCGCGGATGTCGGAGGGATCATCGATTTTGTTTTCCTTCATCACGTCACAGGTGCGTTGAATGATCCGGCTGACGCCGGTTTCGCCGACGAACATGTGATGCGCTTCTTCGGTGAGCATGAAGCGGCAGGTGCGCGAGAGTGGATCGAAACCGGATTCGGCCAGGGCGCAGAGCTGGAATTTGCCGTCGCGATCGGTGAAGAACGTGAACATGTAGAATGCTAGCCAATCCGGGGTGGGCTCGTTGAAGGCGCCGAGGATGCGGGGATTGTCAGTGTCGCCGGAGCGGCGTGCCAGCAGGGATTCGGCTTCCTCGCGGCCGTCGCGCCCGAAATAGCGGTGCAGCAAATAGACCATCGCCCATAGATGGCGTCCCTCTTCGACGTTTACCTGGAAAATATTTCGCAAGTCGTAGAGGGAAGGGCAGGACAGCCCGAGGGCTTTTTGCTGTTCGACCGAGGCCGGCTCGGTGTCGCCTTGCGTTACGATCACACGACGCAGGATGGAACGATACTCGCCGGGGACATCCTGCCAGGCAGGTTGGCCCTTGTGGCGGCCGAAATTTACGTGGCGAGTTTCGTCGCGCGGTTGCAGGAAAATGCCCCAGCGATATTCGGGCATTCTGACGTAACCAAATTGAGCCCAGCCATCGGGTTCCACGCTGGTCGCCGTGCGCAGGTAGACCTCGTAATTGCTGGATTCATTCGGGCCCATGTCGGACCACCAACCGAGGAAGGCGGGCTGCCAGTGTTCCAGGGCGCGCTGCAGAACGCGGTCGCGGCCCAGGTCAACGTTGTTCGGTATTTTCTCTGTGTAGTCGATCATTGCGGATCTCCTGGATTGTGATTTCTTCGCTGGGCTATCGAAAATCTAAACTTGGCAGACTCAGACCGGGCATGGCGGTGCCGTACCCTTACACTCGTTCCCAATTGAACTTGACCGGTGCGCCGGTGCCGTAGACTTTGAGGGCGCCGTTTGCGCCGACCGCATTTGGCCGAATGAAGATCCAGTTTTGCCAGGCGGAAAGGCGACCAAAGACTCGGGTTTCGAGGGTTTCGCTGCCGCCGAAGCGGAGATTGGATTCCAGTCCGGTCAAGCCGTCTGGTGAAAGAGCGACGCGCGATTCGATGGCTTGGCGGAGTTCGTCCTCCCAATCGAGATCGTCGGGCGCAATGGTTACGAGTCCCGCGGCCAGAGCTTCCTGAGGGGCCAGCTTCGAGCCGAGCTTCGCGCGCGAGGCGGCAAGCTGACTTTCATCCTGGTAGAAGCGCGCGGCGAGGCGCGAGAGATGATTGGGCATCGGCAGGGCGCCAAAATTCATCTCCGAAAGCATGACGGTCGCTACGGTTTCAGCGTCCGGTGCATCGCGCATGAAGACTCTGTCGGCTGATAGGGCCAGTTCTAGCAACGTGCCCGTGAAGCAGGAACCTGGCTCGACAATCGCATACATCGAGCGGGAGGTCACATCGAGTCGGGCGAAGGTGCGGCGCATCATGCCGAGGACTTCGCAGACGAACCAATTGGCCTGGTGCGTCAGAATAAAATTATCAATGGCGAGAACAGAATCCGGGTTACCAGCGGTCTTGA
>DATHPP010000425.1:0-121544 GCA_035483795.1 Tepidisphaeraceae bacterium
GGCCCACGCGCTACAAGACCGAGCACCATCAGAAGTCGGGAGGGTCGGCGGGGGGGCGGGCGGTGCGCTGTCTGGGACCCAAGGCGCAGGCGATCCTGCGGCGCTATCTCAAACCCGATCTGCGGGCAAGTTCGCTGGCCGCCCCTTTTTTTCCCCGCGCCAGGCGCAAACGCAACGCCTGGCCGAACGCTGGGGCCGGGGCGAGGACGGAGGGAATGGAGCGGCAGCGGCGCAGAGTTGGTTGTCGGAGGAGTTTTACCAGCGGGCGATCGACGACGCGGTGGCGGATTGGCCGCAGCGTTTCACGACCGCCAGCCTGCGCCAGGCGATTCACCGGGCAGCCGACAAGGCCGGCGTGCCGCGCTGGAATCCCAACCAGCTCCGCCATGCCAGGGCAACACTATTGCGCAAGCTCAAAGGGATCGAGGCGGCCCGGGTGCAGCTTGGCCACGCCGCGGTCAAGACCACGGAAATCTACGCCGAGCGCGATCTGGAGGCGGCGATGCGCTTGGCACTGGAGTTTGGATGAACGAGCCAGATGACATGAGCGACACTGAGAAGAAGGCAATCACGCGAGAATTCATCGATCGGGCGATCCGCGCCATCCGCAGCAGCCCGGATGATCTCCGCGCCAAGGGCTTAGCCGTGGCCGTGCACAACGATTACCGCGTCGATAACAGGCCGCACACCTTCTGGTTGATGACGGACGATAGTGATGGCGCATTCTTCAAAGGCGAGGGCGAAACCGACGCCGAGGCGCTGGACCAGATTCGGAAACAGGTTGGGGCGTTGTAAGCCATGGGTTCGTTCCGGGCGGGAGAGAAAAGCAATTTTGCTTACGTTGTTGTGAAGATGGAGAAGTTCCAATGAGCATCAAAACCGCCCCGACAACCTCCGCCGGATTCGCCATCCAGTCGCGTCAGTGCGCCACCTGCATCTACCGCAAGGATTTGCCCTGGGACATCAAACGCTTGGAAGGGCAGATCGCCGACCCGAAGATGGCGGGTTTCTTCAAAAGCTATCGCGTCTGTCATCACGCCCGACGACTGACCTGCTGCGCGGGATTCTGGGCGCGGCACAAAAACGATTTCACTTTGGGACAGCTCGCCCAGCGGCTGGGGCTCGTTCGTTTTGTGAAGGACGAAAGCAGGAGCGCATGAGCACGAATTCATCCATCGAATGGACGCGGGGCGACGACGGGACGCCCGGCTGCACCTGGAACCCGGTGGCGGGCTGCACTCTGAAAAGCCCCGGCTGCAAGAACTGCTACGCCATGCGGATGGCGGCGCGGCTGGAAGCGATGGGGCAGGAGAAATATGCCGGGCTGACGAAGAAGGTCAACGGGCGTTACGTCTGGACGGGGAAGATCCACCTCGATGAAGAATCGCTCTCGGCCCCGCTGGGCTGGAAGAAACCCCGCCGCGTGTTCGTCAACTCGATGAGCGATTTGTTTCACCCGGACGTGTCGTTCGAGTTCATCGACAAAGTGTTCGCGGTGATGGCGCTTTGCCCACAGCACGCCTTCCAGGTTCTGACGAAACGGCCGGAGCGGATGGCGCAATACCTCTCAAACGACAATGTGGGGGCGGCGCGTGATGGCGCGACACGGCGGCGAATCGTCTTGGAGATGCACAGATACAACGCTCCGCCAGCCCCTCAAGAATGGCGAGAGTGCAGCGCCCGAGTGCATTACGGCCACGGTTGGCCCCTCCCCAACATCTGGCTGGGTTGCTCGACCGAGGACCAAACCCGCGCCGACGAGCGAATCCCGCACCTGCTCAAATGCCCGGCGGCTGTGCGCTTCCTCTCATGCGAGCCGCTGCTGGGGACGATTGATTTATCGCGATGGTTCTTCACTTCCAAACCAGCGCCTCCAAGAGAAGCGATTTACGACGACAGGCAGACTTGGGACGAGAGCGGAATTCATTGGGTGATCGTCGGCGGTGAAAGCGGACCCAACGCCCGCCCCATGGTCCTGGGCTGGGCCAAAGACATCGTCCGCCAGTGCCAGTCTGCCGGCGTCCCCGTGTTCGTGAAGCAACTCGGCGCCCATCCCGTCAATCGCGAGGGCCAGCGCTGCCCGAAGATCAAAGACCGCAAAGGGGCCGATCCCGCAGAATGGCCGGCCGAACTTCGCGTGCGAGAATTTCCCCAGGCCCGAGCCATGCACGAAGGAGCGCCATGAGCGAAGATCGATCGACTTCAGATCAACCGACGCCGGCGCAGGAGACCCCGGCGCTAGAAGCTCCGCCGCCGCCGCGCGCCATGAAGACCGACGACGAACTCAAAGCGCTGGCCCGCGACATCTATCAGGGCAGAGTCTTCACCAGCAGCCATATCGCCGACCCGCGCGACGTGGGGTTGGTGTTCATGGTGCTTTCGCTCGGTGCGAAAATCCCGCCCGACACCGCGTTCGTCTACGAATATCTGGACAAGGCCGGCGAGCGCAGCATCAACGGATACCCAACGTTCTTTAGCTGCAAGCTGCTGAACCAGGCCGAAACCGAAAAGCTGATCGGCTATTTCAACGCCATCAAAAACGCGGTCGAACAGGCGATATCACCTGCGCTGTCGCCTGCGCCATCAGCGCCGATCGAGGGCACATGAAAGGAGAGCAACCATGGGCGGTCAATACCAAGACACGTTGAGCAAAGCGGAGGCGGCGGGAGACGTTGCCGTCAACGACATCCGGATTCACAAGAGCGGCGATGAGGTCCATCTGCACGATGACCAGGCGGGTTTGAAAGTCGCGGTCCCGGCGCCGGCGTTCAAAGACCAGCTTGCCAATCTGGACGATCCCGACACGCCCTTCGTCACCTTCAGCGATCCCAAGCTGCACACGACGGCGAAGATCGCCAAGGACGCCAGCGGCGGCGACGTGACGGTCACGATCGAGAAGACCCGGCCATCGGGCCTGTGGGGCAAGCTGAAAGACTTCGCGGGCAAACTGTGAGGAGGTCGCCCATGGACCAGCGCTATCAGGAGTTCTATTGCCGGCAAGCCGGCGGCGGCTGTGGGGGATACATCCTGCTGCCGGTGACCAACGCGGGCACATACAAATTGAAGTTCATCTGCCCCAAGTGCAAACACGTTCACGACCGGGCGGTGTTTAACGGCGAGATCGTCAATCGCACCGTGGCGGACAGCCACACCATCGAGCTGTTGCCCACGCTCTCCGCCTGGTCGCCCGAGCCGCGGACGCGGAGCATGCGGGCGATGCACCTGCGACGGCTGCGCGCCCACAAACGGGACTGGCTTCAACAGGGAGCGACCCTCGCCAGCAAACCGCGGCATTTCCTCGACGAATCGTGGTTCAATACCCAGGGAGTTCAAGCATGAGCGCCGCCGTCCCGCGAACCAGCAGGGGTGTCACCTGTTTCGGCAACGTCGATGTCCCGGTCCCCGAATCGCTCCGCCTGATCGAAGATGGCCAGAAGCGCCAGCGGAAAAAGGGAGACGTGATCTTCTGCATCCTCACGCCGCACGATGGGGACAAGCGGATCGTCTGGAACCGTTTCCGGCTCGATGAGGTCAACGACGCCCGCCAGATGTTCGACGATCTTCTGGCCCAGGGGATGATCGCCCACCGCGTCAAGCGCAACGGCGAACCCAGCGCCGAGGTGCTGTCCAGCTTCGATCCGCTCCTGGAGGAGGTGAGTTTCCTGGACACGGCCGAGGAGCAGCAAACCTTCCCCGGCAGCCGGCTGGCACGCCGAATCGCCGCCGGTGAGGAAGTGGTTTTCCTGCCCCGCAAACAGATTGTGGGAGGATGACCATGGCAATCACCATCGATTACGGCGGGATGAGTTGCGGGCAGACGGGTTATGCCGGAGTGTGGGTCGATCTCTGCGATGGGACGACCGCCGCTTCCTGTCCGAGCTGGCAGCCGATCGGCACACAGACGCAGATCCTCTACGACAAATACAAGCCGCAGTTCATCAACCCCTACGCCACCAGCAACGCGATGACCGTCACGATCGGCGGCAATGAGTGTGAACAATGGCTGCGGCAGAACATGCACCTCTGGTATCGCAACTTTTACACGGGAAACTGGACGCAAACATGGACGCAAATCACCGCTCCGCAGAAAACGCCCGGTGAGCGTCTCCGCGAGATCATCCGCGCCCGCCAGGCCCCGCTGCATCTACCCTCGCACCGCAAGCTGCTTTTGCCCACCGATGACGCCCGCGAACTCCGCGCCCGCGCCAGCTTCCGCAGAATTGTCGGAGAGCACAACTGGCGCAGCTACTGCGCCCGAGGTTATGTCTCCGTCCGGGGCAAGAGCGGAAGGGTCTATCAGATTTTCGCCGGCCACGATGTCACCCGCGTCTATGAAGGCGGCCGATTGATCGAGCGCTTGTGCATCGTGCTTTCGGGGCACTACCCGCCGACCGATTCCATCCTCATGCGCTACGTGATGGTGCTGAGCGACGAGGCGGGATTCTGTAAACAGGCCAACCGCACGGTCTGCCACGGTGAAAATCCCGCCGTCGTCAGCGAACGCGAAGTCAAAAACGATCTCCTCACCGAATGGCAGCGGATCAAAGGACGGGCAGCATGATCGAATTCACAGACGGCGAAACCCAAGAACTGAAAAACGCCCAGGAAGGCGCCGATCCCGAGGCCAGGGAACTATTCAGACGGCATTTCGACCGGAGTAATTATCTTCAAAAGTTGCGCGATCAAAGGGGGATCAGGATCGCGTGGGATATGTGGTCGGTATTGCGTTGGTGGTCGGTTGGCGTCTATTTGGGACGCCGGGATTTTGCGGCATGGAGGATTGGCGCAGCCGCCATCGAGGCGAGTTGCAGACGGGCCGGCGTCATCCGGTCCGCCGAAGTCGAAGCCGGAAGATTTGGAGCGGCCGTGGAATCCGCGGTCGGAGAATGCGGAGAATCAGACATGAAGAAGATGAAAACGACAACGGTGCGCGGACAGCGAATCGAAGCTGATGACCTGGTGGTGGGGCTGATCGACCTGCTGCTTAAAACCGAACGGTCGCTGGAATCGGTGAAGAAGGAACTCGACGCGCATCTGGAAATGATCGCGGAACTCCAGCCGAAACTGAATCCAGACGGCACGATTACGGTCCTCGCCATGCGGGTCGATGGAGATTCCGCAGACGAGCACCGGGTTACATTGATGCCCATTAAACCCCTACCTGAAAAGGACAAGAGGCATGAAGAAGATGATGCCCAAGGTGATTTACGCGATGTGGGATAATGAAGGAACGCGCGACGAGTTTTTGCATACCTCGGAGGACGCCTCGGAACTAAACGGAATGGACCAATCCTCGAAGGTCGGCGTGTATGAATTCGTCGGCTTCGCTCAGGTGCAGAACGCGACAACGGTGATTCCGCCGAAATCCAAGCGGGGAAAGCGCTGAACTTCAATGACCCCCTCCCTCCGCCAAAACCCCGCCCGCCGCAGTGTGGTGTTTTAACGGAGCCAAGCCACCAACGGAGCACGAGGCATGACCGACCTGCCAACTCCCATTTCCGAGCGCGGTCCGCCGGGACGCTTCCTCTTTTCTCCGTGGCAGATGGGCCAAACGAGATGGGCACACTCTTTAATGGCGGCACCGGAGGCCGCGGACCAGGACAATGCAGATCACCAACGACGACAAGCGCGCAGCCTGCGCGTTACCGGACGAACCGACAAGTCTTTTACCCGATGACTACCTGATCGAACGCGAGCAGTGGATCGCCCGATTGGAGTCCATCCACCGGCTCAAGAGAGGAATCTGGCGACGACTTCGCGACCAGCATGTTCCGCTCATGGAGGATTGGCGCAGCCGCCATCGAGGCGAGTTGCAGACGGGCCGGCGTCATCCGGTCCGCAACGCCGCTTTTAACGTCGAACCGACCGAAAGGACTTGATCGGTGCCACGACGCGCTTCGCCGCAGATCGATTTTCATGCGCTCGATTGGGTCGATGACTCGTTCGAGCTTTGCGGGTTTCAGTTGCAGATGCGCCTTTTAATGCTCAACCCGGACCGTCCCGGCTACCTGCCGACCCACCGTTGCGCTGACAACGACGAATTCGTGGCCCGAAAATTCGGGACCGACGTCGCCACGGTCGCAGCCCAGGTTCGCGCACTAAGTCAACGGGGCCTACTGGCGTTCAGCGACACTGGCCTTCTGCACGATCCGCAGATCCTCGCCCAGTTCATCGGGCAACAGAGGATTGATCGGGATCGAGACGCCGTCGCCGCCCGCGTCCGCCGCCATCGCGAAAACAAAGCGTTACGTAACGCGTTACATCCACCGTTACGTAACGCGTTACATGCGGCGCAACGTCCCCCGCCCCTTGCCCCTTTCCCCCCTCAGACTCCCCCCTTACCCCAAACCCCTTCCCCCGAGGTTGCTGCGCAACCTTGCGTCGGCGTTCCGCCGATCGCGGGAAACGCGCAAACGCCAGCCGCGGAAGGGCAA
The DNA here is from genome assembly GCA_035483795.1 of Tepidisphaeraceae bacterium. GTDB lineage: Bacteria > Planctomycetota > Phycisphaerae > Tepidisphaerales > Tepidisphaeraceae > DASXMX01. The sequence goes on from DATHPP010000425.1 coordinate 6,435, forward strand.
AAGCCGCAAACCAGATCGCGAGCGGCGATCGGGGCGATGCACCGCAAACTCGATGGCGAGGTGAGCGAATACCGCACGTTGACCGACCACTGGTGTCTGCGCAAGCGCGAGCGGATTCCCGGTTATGTCTTCACCAAACGCGACGGCGCAATTTTTGCGCAGATCTGGGAGCGGATCGGCGGCAAGACGGCGGCGCGGCCGGCGGAAAACCAGATGGCGTTGCCGGTGGGCAAGCTGCTGATCGACCTGTTCTTCGGCGATTCCATGCTCCGCGGCCACGACATCCGCACTCTCGCGCACGATCTGGATCATTATCTCGAACGGGCCTCGCGCCCGGATGGAGCGAAGCATGTCCTCAATGCCCGAGCAAAACCGACCGCCGCCCAGCGCGGAGAATACGCCAGCGATGTCCCCATCATCGTCCACGGCTATGGAGGTCAACGTGCAGCGTCCGAGCCTCAAGGAAAGACTGCGGCGGCTGATCGCGCAAAAGACCGAGCGACCGCCTGAATCGGATGATCTCCGTCGCGAGCGCGAAGCCCGGCGGCGCATTGATGCACTGGCCCTGCGGCGCGCCAGCGGTATCGAACAGGAGAAAATGTTTCGCGAGGCCGAACTGCGACACCTCGATATCCGGTTGCCGGCGGAATTCCGGGCGCTGGCGGCGCGGCTTCATTCGCTGCTGGACCAGCCGGAATTGATCGCCATTGCCGGCGATCGCGGACGCGGCAAGACGTGGCTGGGCTGCGGATTGATAAACGCCTTCTGCGATGCCCTGCGCCCGGCCATCTATCGGCGGACAGCGCGATTCTTCGAGGAGCTTTCGACCGCAGACTGGTCGGATAAGGAATGGGTCAGACGGAATTACGTGACGCCTGAATTACTGGTGCTGGACGAGGTTCAGGTGCGCGATGCCGATCGGGTTTGGCAGGACAACGAATTGACGACGTTGATCGACCGCCGCTATGCCCGCTGCTCCGCGACGCTTCTGCTGAGCAACTTCACCCCGGAAATGCTGGCCAACAATCTTGGTGAGAGCATTCAGCGCCGGTTGAGCGAATCGGGCGGCACCTGGCCGACGCCGTGGCCCAGGATCAAGGAGATTCTGACGTGATCAACCTTCGGCGTCGGTTGCGCCGGACCCGCCGGTGCGTGGGAGGCACTCCCGGTCCCAACCGGTGCTCTCCCGCGTACCCGGCGGCGTTTTTGAAAGGAGTCGCCTCATGCTAGTCCTTTCCCGACAGCGCGACGAGAAGATCATGATCGGCGACGACATCACCATCACGATCGTCGATATCCGTGGCGACAAGGTGCGCCTGGGCATCGAGGCCCCCAAGCACCTGCCGGTCCATCGCCTGGAGGTGTACCTTGAGATTCAGAGAGAAGAACGTCAACGCCAACGCGATGAACGCCAACAACAATCGTCCGCGCCTCCGACACCGGCGGATGCGCCGCGCGATCCTCCGTCGGGGAGTCCCTGAGATGGGCCGGCGCCGCACGCCACACCGTTTCGATCCCGATCTGTTCAACCGATCCGGTGAACGACTTCCCCGTCCGCTCGATCTGGAGGGCGCGTTCATCTGCCCGCTTCCCAAGAACCCGGCGGAGCAGAAGCAAATCCCGGCGGTAAAGGCGATCAGGCTGGAGGACAAGCTCTGGGTGGTCGAGAGCGCCGCCTGGCGCAAGGATGGCAGCGTGAAGGCGATCCTGCGAAAGCTCCAGGAGAGGGGGAGATCAGGGGAGGGGGCGAAAGGGAGAGAAGACGAACCTTGGACCGGGTGCCGGGTGAAGGTCGGGAAGAAGGTGATGGTGATCGGGCCGGTGGGGGAGAGCAGAAGTGTGGTGTTTTCAAATGCAAAGGAGTCCATCCATGAGTGAATCCGGATTTGGCCGTCGCCCCAGCAGCGTTGCATCGGGCAATTCCCGCGCCCGCGCCCTCACCTCGCGGGCCGCGGCGCAGCTCGGCGCGGAGCAGTTCAGCGACCAGAAAACCGACCATGAAGCCCATCCCCGGCGCAAGCCCTACGCCCCCGAGGACGTGTTCCGCGTCGAGGGAACGGGAATCCGATTCGTGGTGCCATCATGACGAATTCAGGGATCGCCCCGGCCCACGTGAAACGCGAACGCGATGCGCGCGGGCTGGAGAATGACACGATCTACCTCACGGAATTCTGGGCAGGCGTCAACCACGACGGGTCGGTCACGATTTGCCGCCAGCGCGAAGGGGAATCGCACACGGAGCTCATCCACATTCCCCGCCGGGCCTTCGCCAGGATCGTCGAGTGGTATCACAAGCCGCAATCTCGCGCGGAGGACTGAATGCTCTACCGCGAACAGCTCGACTCCCTGCCCTGCGCCCACTGCGGCGAGGTCCATCCCGGTCCGCGCTATCTCCATGCCCAGTGCCATCCCCAAGCCGGCGTCCGCGTCGTCCTGGTCATGCACAATCAGCGCGCCCGAATCGAGTGCGCCCAGTGCGGACGGGGCGTGGCCGAGATCGGCGTGTCTTTTGCAGGCGCGACGGTGGCCGTGCTGCCGCAATGTCATCGGCGCTCGCCCCATGAAGCGCGCTACGAGGACGGGACACTGCACGTCGTCTGCCACGTCTGCAAAAGCGAACTGGCCAAGTTGCCGGTAAGGTCGATTCGGACGCGGGCGCTGGAGGAAACGTGAACGAGAAGAAATACATCGCGATCGTCATCGGCCTGCGCGTGGAGATCACCAAGGCGCTGCCGCGCAGGACGAAGAAGCGGTTGACGCGATCGCAGAAGTTCCTGTTGTCGGCCGCCGGGCGGGGCGCGGGCTGCGAGCTGGACGTTTCCCACATGGCGGACCTGGCGACGTGTCTGGAGCAGATCGAATCCATCATCCGCCGGGCGCGGGCGACCGTTCGATGACGCCGAAGTATCCCATCCCGCTCGATGAAGCGCTGCGCCGGCTGGCCGATGGCGATCCCGTGGAATGCATGTTTCAGCCCCATGTCGGCAACGTCAACGAGATTCGGCGCTGCACCCGCCAATTGGCGATCCGCACGCTCTCCCGCTGGCGATGGATCGAGGAATCCGGGCCGGAGGCGCAGGCGATGGACTTCGGGATTCACGTCACCGGTTACTTTGAAGTGTTCGGAGCCGGATTGCTCTTTTTCAAAACGAAACCGGAACGCCGCGTGAGCGAAGCGCGATTACGGGCGCGGGAAGCGGCGGAGGAATCCTGAATGCATGAAAAAACCGGAGCGCCACAAAGCGCCCCGGCGTCTTTCAGGAAACCCCCAACCCCGAATCGGGGGCTGGGAGATGGGATTGTATCTCAGGCTGTGGGCTCGGCCACCAGAAACGTCCCCCGCTCGATCCACGAATAACCCTCCCCCAGGGCCGTCTGGAGTTGTTCCAGGGTCGGCCAGTCGCCGGCATCGTGATGCACGTGGAACTTGCGTCCCTCCCAGCGCTCAGGGAAGTAAATATCGGAGTTGGTCACGATCACCCGCGCCCCCGTTTCGCGCAGGGCGGCCAGCTCCTCCAGCACCGGACAGGCCGGCAAGCCGTTCTGAGCCCGGTCGAAATTGGCGTCCAGCAGCACCGTCAGCGCCGTCGGACCCATCGGCGACCCCTCCGGCCCCCGCGGAAAGAGAAACTTGCGGCTGTCTTGAGACAGGATCACCGCCGCGACGCCAAAAATATTCGCGGCCTCTTGGGCGAGCTTGCCGTCCTGCTCGATCCCTATGACCTCTTTGAATCCCGCCAGCAATGCCGTCTTGAGGTTGCGCCCTTTGCCGCAGCCGGTTTCGATGAAGGTGTCGGCCAGGAGGGATGAAAGCTCGCGGTCGAAGCGCAGGCGCGCATCTACACTGCGCCATTTGCCCCCTTTGGACCAGTCGATTTCCGCCCAGCCGTCCTCGCCCTCGAACAGCGGGATGCCTACATCGCGGGCGAACTGCGCCGCCGATTTGCGGTTGTGCAGCGAGATGGGATGCTTGCGGTGCGTCTCCCACCAGGCCGGGCCGTGATCCTCGTGGTAGACCAGGCGGCGTGAGATGCCGCCGCGATCGGGGGCGTGACTGTCGCGCTCGATCAGCTTGGTCAGACAGGCGTCGAAGGCTTCGGCGGCGATCAGGAAATCCGGCACCTCGCGATGGACTCTGCGCCACCAGTGCGGCCGGAAGGCGATCAAGTCCGTGCCTGCGGTCGGATCGTCGAAAGCGAACACATAGGACGGGGGGACGTTGCTGGCGTCGACGACGTTGATCCGCCCGGAATAACAGGCGTCGTTCTTGCCCTCCGCCATCGTCTGGCGCACCGCTTCGTAGGCGTCGGGAACCAGGCAGGCGTCGCAGTTGGTCCAGACAACGATCGTTTCCTCGGGTTCGCCCCAGCAGCCATAATCGAAGATGTCTTTCAGGTAGGGAACGCGGCGGGCATCGTCGCCGAAGGCGCGCCGTGGCGCGATCGGCTTGAGCGTCACCCGTTCTTCGTTGCCCCAGGTCTTGACCGCGTTGTCGTTGCGGCGCCGCTCATCGTCGCTCTTGGGGGAGTGCTCATGGAAGATGTGAACGATTCGTTCCACGGCTATTCGTTCCATACATCGACCCCGTACTGCTGGCGCAACAACTCGATCGCCCGCTCGCCGTGGAAGCCGAAGGTCAGCCGGCGATCCTCCGGCCAGGGGTGCGGCGGCGGCTGATGACACTCGAAGCTGAACCGCGCCGCCACCGTCACCGGGGCAAAGCGAATTCCCGCCGCCTCCATCGTGGTACGGCAGAACACGCAACTGAACCAGTCCTCGCAGTGCTCAGCCGGCGGGACCGGCGTGTCGGGATGCTCCATGCGCCCGTAGCCGAGTTTCGCTGTCTCCTGAAGGAACCTGCGGCTGCGCAGGGAGAAGCCGCCGTTACCGACGATCCATTGATCCTGCCAGTGCCACGGACTGCCGACGTAATCGTAGTCGAGGAACGCCCGGCTCCAGGTCGAGGGATTCCGCGCGAAGCCGTCGCTCTGCACGATCAGGCAGTGCGGCGCGTCGATGAAGCGGTGCAGCTCCTCGAGAACGAAGCGGGAATAGTCGTAGACGCTGGCGAACGGCTCGATCTTCACATAGGCGGCATCGACGGGCAGCGCCTTCGGGCGCCGCGGGGCAAGGAACATCACCTTATCGACCTGGCAGTGCCGCAGGGTGCGATTGACCGCGGCGCAGCCCTGCTCGGGATGATTGGTGTCGATGCAAACCAGCGTGACCCCGCTCAGGTCGGCCTTGGGGCTGTCCCATCCGCCGGGCCGCAGTTCATCGGGATCGCGCAGGATTCCCGCCGGCCGCTCGCCCAAATCGACCCCCAGCGTCAAGAGGGCGCGGCGCAGGCTGGAATAGTCGTAGATGATCTGCTCGTAGGTGAGCAGGAGCCAGGGTAGGGGAGGAGGGGGAGAAGGGGAGAGGGGACGAGGGGAGGATGGGGACTCGACAAATTCGCTGATTCGGCGCAGGGCCGAGGCGAGGTTGGCCAGTCCCTCCGATTTGTCCTGAACGTACTGGCGGCGCAACTGCGACTGCACCGTCGATTCGCCTGACCGCAGAAGCACCAATAGCGCGACGGCGTATCCCGCCGCTTCCAGCTCGCCACGCAGCACGGGTAAATCCGGCCAGCCGCGCTGGTCGCCCACGCCGTAGGGCAGGCTGCGCTTAACGACGATCTGCCGGCCCATCTCCGAGAGCGGAACATCATGGCGCGGGTCGCCGGTGTTCCACGACTGCCAGCCAGCCGCTTCCAGGAGACGGTTCAAGAGCGTCGAGCCGCTGCCCTCGGGACAGACGATCAGCAGTGCCCGTTTAGTTGCGCCCGCAAAATGTTCTGTATCCATGCGAATCCGCCGGGTTGGGCGGCTTCCTCGTAGGTCAGTCTCTCGATCCAGTGCGGGTATCTTCGCGAGGCGCGGAGCGGGTCATCCAGCACCAGCGCGATGGTGGGGACCTGCGTCACCCGGCCCAGGTGCAGGATGCCGTTGTCGCTGGCGACCAGAACCCCCCCAGACTCCGTCGCGCGCTCGAACAAACCCAGCAGATCATACATCCGCGGGGCCCGGAACGAGCCCAGGTCGAGCCACAGCAGCGCGGGGAACTGTTTCTGGAGAAAGGCAAATAGGGCCTCACCGCGGGCGAATCCGGCGGGCCGGCCGGCGCTGCGGAAGTGGGTGCAATTGAACAGGGCCAGGGGAAGGGGAGACGCGGGGGCGTATTTTTCCACGATCTGCCGCTCCTCGGGATCGCGGCATTCGTGTACGTCCAGCGGCAAGGTGTCGATGAACGACAGCGGGCAGCCGGTCCGGTCCCATTGCACGGTGATGAAATCGCGCAGGTCGCGGCGGTCCCAGGCGTTGGTGGTGATCCGCACCTCGTCGAAGCGGCCGAACTCGCCCTCGACGGCGCGGTGGAAAAGCGGCATCGGGCCGCCGGTCCAGTCGCAGACGACTTGCTTCATCCACGCGAAGCGCTCGCACATCTGCACATAAGGCTCATCCACCAGCAGCGTGATGCGGCGGTGGGCCTGTTCGGTGAGCCAGCGAAATGCGGGGATCAGCGTCAGCAGGTCGCCGGCCCGCCCGGGCTGGAGAATCGCAGTCTTGACCGTGGCAACCTCTTCGCCGCAGCAGCCTTTGCTCCCCGGTGGAGATGGGGCAGGCGGCGCCGGCCAGCTCCAGGAATCTTCGCCGGTGTCCTCGAGCGCTCGGGCGGCCGCGTCGTATTTGCCCTTGGGGCATTGGCCGCTTTGGGCGTGGATCGTCAGATCGATGCCATCGACCGTGCAGGCGCAGGCTCCGAAGCAGGGGCGCTGGGCGAATGGGCAGGTGTGGCAGAGGGACAGGCGATCGTCTTCGGTCTGGGACTTCATCGCGTACTAGGCGTCCGTCACCACGAATTTACCGCCGAAGAAGCCGCCGGGCGGAATCGAGAAGCCGCCAAAACCGCCGAAGTTGTCGTTGGGTCCGGTCGGCGGATTATTGGAGACAGCGACGATCGAACCGCCGCAGGGCAGGGGAGGCCCCAAGGTCATGTAAGGAATGAACGGGGCACCGCTGCCGCCGTAATCTTCGCCAGCGACGATCGCGCCCTGACCGTTGCCGTTGAGCACAGGAGGAATCCCAATGAGCGGCGCGGCCGGGTTGGTCAGATAGACGATCAGACCGGTGAATCCATCAAAGTCGGGCGATGGCGGAACGATCACCAGCTCAAAGTGGAGCACTGAGCAGTGGAACTGGAGCACGCCGGAGCATCCGAGCCCGACCCATTGGTCCGATGAAGCCGGGATGTCCAAACCGTAGTAACAAGCGACGGTGGTGCCGAAGCTGCGATATTGTGCCCGCAGGGTGAGCGTGAAGGTGCCGTTGACGGGTACGGAATTGAAGCGGTAGGAGAAAAGACCGCCGAAGACCGTCCAGCAGGTTCCCAAGGCTGCGGCAATGTTGACATTGCTGATGGTCAGCGTCTTGGTTGTCTTGTAGCTCCCGGTGCTGCCCGAGCCGCCGATCGAGGGACAGTTGCAACAGCAGGGGCACGGTGAGTTGGACGGCGGCAGCGGGCCGGGCGTGAAGGGATAATCGCCCAGCCCCGGATTGCCAGGCACCGTCGCGCCCAGATAGAGCGCGCCTTTGCTGCCGAACAACCAGCCATCTGCGCCGAACAGGGCCATGGGAGAGAAGAAGACACGGGGACGGGGAGACGCGGGGACGCGGAGAAGGGATCATGAGGATGGCGGGACGCAGGATCCGACATCAATGACCTCGTTCGTAATCAGCAGGTGGGGTTTGAACATATTGGCTTGGGAATCCGGGTAATACAGCCCGCGCGTCCCCAGGCCGGCGTCGCTGACATGGCCGGGAAAGCGCCAATCGACCGGCACGTTGTCGGCGATTTTCACCCCGTCAAGCGCCGTGATGGTGTAGGTGAGGGTGGCCGCCACCGGCGGAAGGCTGGTTCCGCGCGAGCCCATGGGATTGCTCAAGGTCACTGGCACGCCCAGCCAGAGCTGCTGGCTTTCGCAGATCACCAGCGGGCGGACGGCGAGCGAGGAGCTGGAGCTGGTCTGCCCCGCCAGGTATCCCCAGACGAAGCGGGTGCCGTTGACGTTGAGATCATGGCCCATGGGGGCGAAATCGTTCTCGTTGATGTTGGCGATCCAGCAGTCGTCGCTGGTGTTGACGTCCTGAAACAGGTTCTCCAGCTTCATGTCCTGCGCCGGATCGATGCCGTTGCCGTTGTTGAGCGTTTGCTGTCGGCCCCCGTAAAATCCCCGTCCGCAGCCGGCGCTGGAGGTGATGCGGGCGACGGTCGGATTGAAGACATCCGATGAGACCGAGCGCGCTTGCCGCTGTTGCATGATGCGGATGCGCTGTCCGTCGTTGACCACGCCGTCGCCGGAGATGGTCGAGACGGTCTGGCGCAGATCGCGCAACCACTGGATATCCGCGGCGGTGAGATAGTAGCGGTCGGGCATGGGGCGTTAGAATGTGGCCGTTCGGAGTTTGGAATGAAGAAATGCTCGTTGCCGGCTTTGGAAACTCCATGCGCGCATTGCGGAGGTAAGGGATGGTATTGGCCGGAGGACCGCGATAAGGCGCTGCGTTGCGAGGCTTGCGGGGGCGCGGGGTATATTCCTACCGGCGATGGCGAGCGAATCCTTGACTTAATGCGCCATTCAGTCCGGGCATGGGTTGAGGATATCCCCCCGGCCGGTTGACATACTTCAAGCGATGCGCAGCTTTACGGCGCTGTCTGCCCCGTCGCACGCTCACTTCCGAATACGCGCGATTCCCAAAGGCGCTACTGTGTTTGAAGTATGGGAACCATCACACCGGCAGCTTTAACGACCAACGACCCGAGTTTCGCCAAGCGTCGTTGATCGAGCAAAATGGCAAAATGGATCGCCAAAATAAAACTCGTGCCCTCCCGGCATATACAGAACTTGACGTACTCAGGCGACACGCCGCAAGGGCGGCCGTTGCCGCGGCCGAACTGCTGAAAGATACGGATGGCGAACCGAATCCGGTGGTTCTTGAGATTGGATCGGAGAGGCTCAAGAGAATCGAAGCGGCGGCGGAAAAACTCCGCGACGAGAGCGTACTTTCCTGGCTTGCCGCAATGAAAGTGTCCCGTGACGCGGATTGAATCTCATTGCTTTTCGTGGGGCGTGAGATGCTCGGTCAACATCGCGTAGTATCCGATCCAAGTCGCGAATAGGTCCAACGTCGCGATTGGGTTCCCACGCATGTCCGCCTTCCGCTCTGCCTCAATTTGCTTCGCGCACCGCGCGAGCCTTCGGGCCTCCAAAAGTTCCGTAGCGAGATCCCTTACCGCATTATCAACGCCATCGCCGCAGTCTCCCGAAAATCCGACCTTGGCGTATCGTTCCAGGTCTTCGTTATTTATCACGTCGCACATCACACATCATAACAGATTCGCATACGGGATCGGCTTCAAGCGCCGCCAGTGTCCGACATAAATCTGGCCGGTAGGGACCGATGGAGCCTGGAGCGTTTCCCAGAAGAAGTCCGGCCCTTCCACCATCGGCGTCGGATTGGCGACGGGAGTAGCGAGCTGGTGCCCGACCTTGAAGCTGGCGGTATCCAACGGGAGTCCCGTCTTGTCGAGATAAACGATCGCTTCCGTGACTCTGGTCGGCGGCTGCTCGCCCACGTAATAAAACGGGGCCATCTGCGGGGTGGGGGCCTCTGTGTCGGGCGTCATCGATTGTGCGGGCGTCGATGGTTGGAACCAACCGACCGAGCCCTTGTTGATTTCCCGAACGTCCCAGGCATCGCTCAATCCATCCGGTCCGGTAGCGCTGAACGTGGGTCGGATTTCAAAGGTCCATCTGACTTTCACGAAATACGCCTGTAGCGAGTATTCGCCGATCGGCACGATGTTTTTAACCCGCGCCTGTCCGGGCTGCACCGCCGCGTTCATCACCTTGCCCTTGATCACGAAGTTGTCTTTATTCATCGTCCCCATCAGCCGGGTTGCCGCCGCCGGATCGTAAAACGGCTGGTAGCGCGTGTAGACGAGGTTCATCGTCGGCAGATCGGTCTGCGCCGGCGGATCGTAAGGTTGTCCTGCCGCGGTCTGCACCGGCGTACCCTGGATGGTGTGGCTGAAATCGACGCTCTGAAGCGCCGGCTCCCAAGCCATCATGGGCGGCTGACTCAGAGGATCGGCGCTGGCTGGCGCTTCGCCGCCATCAGGGACGCCGTATTCAGCGTGAACCCGGTAGACGGAGTAGAGGGATTTGTCGGCGCTGATGCTCAGACAGCGCAGGGTCGAGGAGAGATTGTGGGGTGCGTTGTAATCCACCGCGAACTGCGCCGAGCAGGCCGCGATCGCGTCCACCTCGTCGACGGCGTAGGCCACGTCGAACTCGCGGTGGGCGGTCCACTTGAGCAGGTCGACGTTGAAGTTGAGCCGCTGGTTTTCCCAGCGCTCGCTGGCTTGGGCGATGGTGGACATGGGAGTTGAGTCAAAGACCGGCTGGAGCCATTGCGTCTTTGAGGAATTGACGGGCCATTTCGATCAGATGCTGGAGGTGGGTATTGGAGGCGTTCTGGGCGTCGAGCTGCTTTTGCCAGATGGCGCGTGCCGTCTGTTCCGCCTGCCGGGCATTGGCGGCAAACGCTTCCCGCCCTGCATCCTGGCCGAATTTCAATTCCGGCGACTGGGCAAATGGTGAGCTGAACGGCCCGAATTCCGGCATGCCGGCCCGCGCGATCGCGGCCTTTTCGACGCCGACCGTCGCATCCCGCGCCGCCTCGATTTGCTTGCGTTCATCAGCGGTGAGGTCCTGGCCCTCGCGGAGCAGCTTGTTGAACTCCTCGCGTTTTTCGTTGAACTTCTCGTGAATCTCCAGGATCGTCGCCGCCTTCTTGGCCTGATTGCTGCCCAACTCCGCTTCCTCGTGCAACATTTCCAGGCCGGCTGACATCACGGCTCGTCGGCGCTCCTCGCGCTCATCCTGAATCTGGTTCTGGTGTTCGATCGTGGCTCGGTGATCGGCTTCTGTTTTCTGCGCATCAATGGCCTTCTGGGTTTGATCGTGCTGCCGATAAGCGCGCTCCCTTTCGGCGGCATCGTTGAGGGGAGGCTGGCCCGCGTCCTTTCGCTTCTGGGCCTCGTCGCGGATGCGATTCAGATCGTCATTGAGCTTCAAGTCGGCGCGGCGTTTTTCTTCCTCGTATTGATTATCGCGCAGCACCTGCTCGGCCTCGAAACTTTCGTTCAACCCGTGCAGTTCTTCGGCGTCAGCTTCGGCGGCAAGACGCCTCAGCTTTATTTCATGCTCGGCGTCGTCGGACTCCAATCGCTCGTTGTGCGCGGCGTTGCGGTCGCGCTCCTCACGGCGAAATTTATCGTGGATGTTCTCTATCTCAATCTGCGCAGCCTTGGTGGTATCCTCGATCGCGGAATCCTTCTGGGCGATGACCCCTTTCTCCAACTCGGTCGGATTGAAGTGGTGTTTCTTGTATTCTTCAAGTTCCTTCCGCAGGTCCGCGATGCGATCGGCTGCCGCCCGCGCCGCGTTTCCGACCGCCGCCCCCTCCGCGCTCATACCCGGTCGTTGCTGAGCCCGCGCCTCCGCCAGTTCATTCAGGGCCGATCGCTGCTCGTGATAGGCGCGGGTGGTTTCTTCCAGCTTCTCGTGCAGATATTTCAGGGTGCCGGCGTCCGAGCGGGCGCGGTCGATCACCTTGTCTGAAGCGCCGGCCTCTTTGAGTTGTTCTGCGTGCAAGTCTTTGTAAGCATCGACGACCCGATCGAGGGCACCGACCAGCGGGTCGATTGACGACACCACATCAAGCATGCCTTGAACCTTGGCCTTGTGCAGGTCTTCGGCATCCGTCGCCTCCGAGACTCTTTCCGTGTAGGCCCGCATCCCCTCTGCCGCTCGATTCAACCCTTCGGCCAAAAGGGCGACCACAATCCCGGCACCGCCGAGCTTCAAGCCATGCTCCAGCAGGCGCGCTCCTCCACGGCTTTCGTGGATAAAGTTTTCCAGCTTTTCCTTTGCCGACTTATAAGCCTCGGCAGTCATGTCCTTTGCGCGGAGCCAGAAAGTGATTTGTTCGGTGCGCTCGGCCATGGGGAGATTCGTAAAGGGGTTGCGTGGTCGCTAGGGTATCGCGGTACGGGGGAACATTTCGGGAGTCCCGCCCATGAAAACGTCAATCGCGGTTCTGCTGGTCCTGTTGTGTGCCGCCGGTCCACAGCCGACGCGCCCGGCCTGGGACGGGAAAACCTGGCAGCTTGGCTGGGCCCACGGCACGGCGCAGCAGGTGGCGGATCAGATCAACGGCGACGTTCTGCGTCTGGGTCGCCGCTGCGCCGAAGCGCGCTCGAGCATCGCCGATGAACGGGTGCGCTTGGGCAAACTGCACGATGCCCGGTTGGCCACGCTGCACGCCACAGACGCGGCGGGCAAGATCGCCCAGATCGCCGACCTCACACAGCGCCTCAACCAGGCGCGGGCCGATCACGATTCAGCCGCGGCCATCGCCCTCAGCTCGCAACTGAATCACGACCGCCAGGACCTGGCCGGGATGGAGACGGCGGCCATCGCCGGCGACGATTCCCTCAACCGTTCGCAGGCGCTCTTGCGCGATCAGGAGGTCCAGCTTGCGGCGCTGGCGAATTCATTGTCCGATGCCCGAGCGTGGCGCGGGCAGATGCTCGATGCCATGCGGAACTCATTTCAACTCGCCTGGCCGCTGCACAAGGGCGACGTCGGACTTCTGGGGCCGACCAAAAGCACCGATCCGCTGCGCGATCTGGTCCGAAAGACGCACGGGGCGCGGGTGTCCGCGATGATCTTCGACAACACCCGCCTGGCCTACGCCACCGAATGGCGCGAACAGACCGAGGAGCACGAATCGATCACCACCAACAAGGTGGTGCAGCATCCCTTCCTGGTCCAGCCCGACGGCGCGATGCCCGAGGCGGATACCGTCGTGGAGATTGCCGTGCTCGATGAAGACCCGCCCGCCGCCACGGCGATCGGCCAGGCGGTCGAATTGGCGGTGATCGCGCCGCGGCCGGATCACCCGTTCAGCCAGTTGATGAAGGCGATCGACGACGGGATCAAGTAGGAGACGCGAAGTCCCCGAGCCGCCGAGCGCCAGTTCTTCCCTGCCTTTTGTTGGCCGAGTCGTAAGCCTCGCCGGTTTCGTCCTTTGCGCGGAGCTTAAACGTGATCTGTTCGGTGCGGTCGGCCATGGTCTTTACTATTTGCTGTTTGACTTGCCCGGCTCACCAAGGGCATGATGGCTTCCGCTGTCCAAAAAACGTGATTCCCCCCGCGTCACAAACGGAATCACCACGAAACGCATCCGCCTCAGCGCCAAACTCGCCTCGCGCGTTATTTGGACAGCCGCTGTGTGCGGATGCTTGCGCTACGGAGAGCAAACATGAAACGCCTTTTTGAATTGATCGTCTGCCTGGCGATCGTCGCAGTGATGGTCGTCATCGCCGAGCGCCGCTACGCGAGGCCGACGATTCCCGAGGTCCCCGACAACCTCGCCCGCTCAATGGACTCGCTCCGGGCCGAAGTCGGACCGCATACTTACCGCGGGCAGGTTTTGCCACAGCAGTCGCCCCAGCCCCAGCACTAGGAGATCACCATGAACGCAGGACGCACATCGAACTCACTCGCACGACGCGGTTTTTCCTTCACCGAGATTCTGTTCGCCATCATGATCCTGGGCATCGGCTTCATTCTGGTGGCTTCCATGTTCCCGGTGGCCATCAAACAGGCAGATACCAGCAAGTCAGAGACGGTCGGCGCTCAACTCGCCCGCACCGGCGTCTCGTTCGTTCAGCAGATGGGGAGCACGAGCTTCTACCAGATTTCGCCCACGGCCGTTCCTGCTGGCGACAAGCTCTGCGTTCTGCGGCCGACCGTGCAATTTCCCGGCACTCATCTTTTCACGGATCAGGACTTGTATAACGCCATCAAGCCCGGCAGCGCTGTTGATCCAACGAACGCATTGCCGCCCTACACGGTGCCGGGAACTTACATCGTGCCTGGTGAGGTGTGGGACTTCATGCCGATCAGCCCAACCGGATTCGGCGCTGAGCCGGTCGCGGCGGTGGCTTCCGGCAGTGGTTCCGTGCCCACCAGCACGAATCTGAGTGCGCTGCTATGCTCGATGATTTCTGAGAACATGGTGCAGACCGCCGACCCGAAATACGGGTGGGTGGCATTCTACAAGCGCGACATGATCGAAACGGTGATTGCCCCGCCCGGCGGCGCCATCACGCGATCGCTGGCTTACGCGCCGTCTGCTCAGATCATCGTTGTTGCCGTTGCCGACCGCAACGCCACGTCCTACACCACTTCCATCAACCCCAGCGGAACGCCGGCCCTTGATGTGCCCGCCGTTCCCTCATCGCCCACGCCGCCTGCGGTTGTCACTCAGCCGCCATCCCTGCAAGCGTCCCGATCCGCACCCGGTTCCCCGGCCACGATCATCCCGCCCGATGCGAATAGCCTGGACGCCACCATTAGCTTCTCCGATCCAATTCAGAACCAGCGGGCCGACGAAGGCGCGTTTGTCATTGTCGCGGCCGACGCCCAGGGGACGATGCCGCTGAGCAGCCCGTTTCATGGATTGCTGAATGGGCGAATCTACCGGCTTGGGGCATTCGACGCAGGATCGTCGCAGTGGAAGTTCGCGCCGGGGTACGGGCCATCAACCTCCGACATCACGGCGATGGCCGGCCACAACAGATTTTCCGTCTACCTGATCGGCCGAGGGCTCAACCCGGACGGCTCAACGCCGGTCTATTCGGGGCTGGCGCAGGACGTGGCCGCCTACAGCACGTTCGTTTCCTGTCCGATCAATTGAAGCGGTCATCGTCCCGCTTTGAGCCGGTCGATCTGCGATTCGATGTTCTTGGACAAACTCCCCTGCAACTCGGTCTGAATGGACTCGATGCGCGAGGGATTGTTGGCCAATACGCCGATCGCCGTCGGGCCGTACAACTCGCGGATGGGCAGGGCGGGGCGCTTCTGCACCAGCGCCTTGCGCTTGCCCTTGACCATTTGCAATCCGGCGCCCGGTTTGCGCTTGAAGACGCCCTGATGTCCTTCGCGCTGCTGACTGCCGCGCAGGGGCATGGTGGCGATGAAGGCCCCGCGGATCAACTGACTTCCCCCGCCCTTGCGCACCGACACCCTCACGCCCTGCCGCGTCTGCACGGGATGGTATTCCCCCATGGGCACTTCGTCGTGCGAGACGTTGATGCTGCCGGCGAGCACTTGCGGCGTCGAACGGTGCAGTCTCAGCGCCCGCAATGCCGCCTTCTGGCTGATGTTCAATTCCTCGGTGATGGTTTTCTTCAAGAGGGTGCGGCCGTGCTCCAGCGTCTTGTTGATCGCCCCCGACAGAGCGCGGCGGGCGCCGTTGGGGATCGAGGAGAGCATCTTCTTGACGCGGGCCTCCTCAACCGGATCGATCACCAGCTCGAAATGGATATCGGGCATAATATGCGTCCGATGAGTTCAACCCTCGCCAAGTCGCGCTACCGCGAAGCCCGCCAAGTGTGGACGATGGCGCAAGCGGTTGCAGCCTGGCAAGCGCATTTCCCGGCGATCCGCCAGCGCGCGGCCGTGATGGGCCAAATTTCGCGCAATATCGATCAGTCGCTCGGATCGCAATGGCGCGAAGTGGATGTGGAAGCGTTCTTGGCCGAATTTGATCCCTCACGCTCTTATTCGCGAAAGTGGTGGGAACAGAAACTCGGCAGCGCGGGATTCGCACGCGAGATCGAGATCGACCACTACATGATCGTGCGCGAGGCCTTCGCCCACACGTTTTCCTTTACCATCCCCTCGACCGAAGCATTAAACGCGATCCGGTCATTCATCGGCGATGCGCCGGTCATCGAATATTTCGCCGGTCGAGGCTATTGGGCTTATCTGCTCAACCGGGAGTTTGGCGTGCAGATCACCGCCACCGACCGCAATCAGGTCCAGGGTGAACACAGCTTTGACTGCTCGGGTGGCGGAAGCTTCATGCCCGTCGATCCCCTGGACATCGGCGGAGCGCGCCTTCCCAATGGGTTTGTCGCCATGATCGCGTGGATTCCTTATCTGAGCACGGCCGCCGATCGATTCCTCAAGCGCATGCAGCCGGGTGAAAAACTGATCCTGATCGGCGAATGGGGCGGTTGCTGCGCCGCCGATTCGACCTTCGACATTCTGGAAAAGCATTTCGAGCAGGTCAGTGAGTTCGCCGTCCCGCAGTTCTACGGCCTGCACGATCGCGGCTGTTTTCTGGAGCGGCGCTAGAACTCCTCCTCCTCCCCATCGATCTTCACCGGCGCGCCGCGGGCGAGCTTGTGCATCTGCTCCTGCTGTCTGACAAACTCGATCGCCTCAAGAAAAATAGCGGCCTGGTCGTACAGGCCGCCGGCCGCCGGATAGCGTCCGGCTTTGAAATCGGGCAGGAGGTTGAGGATCTCCCATACGTCCGGGGTGACGAAATCCAGCGGGCAAGCCGTCAATCGCTCGGCCTCGAAGCGCCGGCCTCCGCAGCGCGGGCAGACGCGCTCGCCGTTCTGATCGAAGCCGCTGGTGCCCTGGCCGCCGCACTCCAGGCAGGGGATGTTCAAGCCGTCGGCGTCGCAGGTGGGTTTGAAGCACTTTCGCTTGGTGCGGCAGGGGGGATCGGTGAGGCAGAGTTTGCCCCAGCGGATTGCCGCTCCAATAGCAAGGCTTTTTTTTTGTCTACGTGCATCCTGATGGCGTTCTCCGTGCCCAGATCGAGCAGCTCGTACTTGTCCACCAGATCGATGATGTCGTCGAAGTTCGGGATGCCGTTCTCGTCGCGCTTGAACTCGACCGGCTTGCCTTCGCGGTCGGTGAGGTTCTTCCAGCCCATGTAGATGATGCCCAGGGCCTCGTCGAGCTTGGCCTCGGATTCTTCATTGCTCAGGCGCGCACTCTGGGAGCGCAGTTCTTCTTCCAGCTTCTGAATCCGCTTGGCCTCGCGGCGGGTGACGAAGCGGGCGAGAAACGTCGGGCGCGTTTCCTCGGGCTTGGCCTGGTCGGTAATCAGAACCACGGGGAAGGTTTCGGTGGGATCGCAGCTCAAAGGCATAGGTCATTTTTCCTTACGGGGAATCCGACGCACGGGACCGTCTTCAATCTTGTGGCATCCGTTGCAAAGCCATCGCACGTCCAGGCGATGCTTGCGCGCGTAACCCTTGTGGTGATGGGCGGTGAGCCGTCGTCGTTTCCCGCAGCGTTGACAACGTTCCGGTTTTTGCAATCGTCCATCGCGCAGCGCATTTGCGACGTGGTAACGGGCGGCGATTTTTCCCGCGTGGTGTTGTTTCTCGCGGGCATGGGCGGCTGCGAAAACCCGTTTGCCGCGGGCGGTTTCCCGGTACTGCTTTTGGTACTCGATCAGCTCGTCGCGGTGCTGGCGATAATATCGATGCGCACGTTTTTTTATTCGCGACTTCACCTCCGGTCGCGATCGATATTCCGCACTTTCTGCTAAATAGCGCTCGCGGTAGCGCAGGTAACGGGCACGCTGTTGCGCAGCCACTTTCTCAGGATTTTCCAAACGGTAGCGCCGCACTGCCGCCAGTCGTTCCTTGCGATGACGCCGATAGTGTTCGCGGGACCGCTTTCGCAGTTCATCTCCCTTGGCGATCGTCCGAGCCTTCATGTAGGCGGATACGCACTTCTTACACTTGGCTTGGCGACCATCTTTAGACCGCGCATTTTTGCTGAATGATGAAAGAAAAAGGTAACGGCGACATTTCTGACAGCGCTTTTTTGCCATCCCCGGACAATACCCGAATGGCATCGCGTTTACTATTACATTCTGCTAATTAAAAGTTAATGAATAGTCATCGTCTCCAGAAGTCCGGGTCGCAATAAACTCCAACGTGTCCGCCATCACGCCCTCGCGGTCCTCATCCTGCGGCGGGTTATTCAACTGCGCCTTGGGGGCGGAGAACTGGAGTTGGTTGCCCGCCGGGCCAGCGGTGAAGGCGAAGTTGTAGGTGGTCTGCGCGGTATGGGCCGCGAAAAAGTCCAGCGTCGAGAGCAGGTAGCTTTCCGGGGCAATACGGATTAGAGGCTCGCGATCGGTGACGATGCCGCCGCGGAATCCGGTGCCGACCGGGGTGGAAGCGCTATCGACGGCGGATTGGTCCTGTCTCAGATAGAGCTTATTTCCCGAATGAAACTCGAAATTGGGGAAGCGCATCGACTGGCCGCCCACCGTGACCGTCACTCCCGCGAAGCGCGGCGGAATCGTCGTCGGATAGGTAATGCCGCCGGGGATGGCCGTCGTCGAAGGGCTCTGCCAGACGCCGTCGAAAGTCCACTCGAAATAGATTGGGTTCCCCGCCTGCGCCCGGATGACGAAGTCGCCAGCGCAACCGGCCAGGAGCTTCAAGCGCCCGGCCTGGAACAAACCGATCGAGATGGTGTTGATCGGGCTGGCCGGGGTGGGGGTGAAGGGAGAGAAGGGGCTGCTGGTGCCGGGACCCAAACCGCAAGCCGGCAGAAGCAAGCTGGCCCAGGCCGGGGCGCCGGCAGTGGAGAAGAACTCGGTGCGGAACGTCGCCTTGCCGGCGCGGGCGCCGGGGATGGTGAGCAGCTTGGAAAGATACTGCTGTCCCTGGCGGACATTGGGCTTGATGTCCGGGGTGATCTTGGGATCGAAGACGGCGCTGAACAGTTGGCAGTCGGAGCTGCCGGGCGTGACGACGACGCCGGTCGTAGCCTCGAGTTTTGCGCCGAAAACTCGGTTGCGTACTAACAAGTTTGGGTCGAACGCCATTTGGGTTTACCTCGGGTGAATTGTCGGGGGAGAGTCGAAGGGATTAGGATCGTTGCCCATGCAGTGGCCGATGCAGCCGTTTCAGATGCCGAGCTTTTTCGCGCCAGTGGGTGGCCCGCCAACTCCACCGACAGAAGAAGAAAAACTCGCGCGGCAAATCCGCATATGGCTCAAGTTCGAGCCGGGGATGAAACTGCGACGCATCGCGCGGAACTCTTGGATTTACGGGCGCGCCGCTAAACCGCTGGAAATCGAGGAGGTCTTAGTGCAGTTGATCCGGGAGGGCGTCGTGGTCATGTCCAATGGCGGGTTCCGTCTGGTCGATGCGCGCTAACGGAGCGGAGACGTTGACGGTCGGCGCTTCCATGGTACGGCCGTGGTCGATCGCCTTCTGTGGCGTCTCGAACTCGATCCGATGGCCATCCTCGGTGATCAGGTAATACAGCGGCGGGCGCGAAGGCGAGAAGCTGACCCACACGTCAAAGTGCAGATCGCTATGCACCGGCTGGCCCGGATGTTCACCACCTCGAGCGCCCGCGAAATCATGGAATTGTTTGAATGGCATGATGTTTGGTCATTTGTCACTGGTCACTGGTCATTGGTCACTTGCCCGAGCCGCGCGGCAAAACAAATGACCAGTGGCAAATGACCAGTGACGCCGGGCGCTTCACGCCCGGAAGCTGTACGGATCGTTCCAGTTGGTTCGGTATTCGACGTAGACGCGCGTGATGACCCCTTCGTGCTCGCCCGCCTCGCGCTCGAACCACGACGGCGGCGCCGGCAGCGTATTGGCCGCCAGACCGCCGCGGTGGGGATCGAGCTGGAGCGCCTTCTCGATGTCGGCGCGGACGATCAGGACCAGTTGATCGGCGGGGATGGGCGGTGAACCGCTCGGTCCTGGCTCGGGCTGGGCGCAGGTGGCGATGATCTCGAATTCCTGAATCCAGCATTGGATGTTGTTGCACTGGAGTTCGCGGTTCCACTGCGCTCCGCCGAGTTGCACGTCGGCGACGACGGTGATGCCGTCCGTCCCCACTTCACCCAAGCGATCGGGCTCGGTCGAATAGCAGTTGCACTGGTAGCCTTGCTCGACCGAGATGTCTCCGACGACCTGGAGGATGTTCTGGCGGATGCGCTCGATCAGGGGGAGATTGCCGCCCAGGAGTGTGGCGCCGGCGGTGACGATGCTGAACGAGTGCTGATGGAAGAACGAGCCGGTGGCGAATACGTCGTTGGCCTGGACCGTGAAGGTGCTGCTGCCGGCGGTGGTGGGCGTGCCGGAAATCGTCCCCGTCGAAGCATTCAGAGTGAGGCCGGCCGGAAGGCTCCCGGATGCGATGCTGAAATTCTGGCTGGTTCCCTGCGTCTTGGCGATCTGGAGGGCCTGAGAATAAACCTGGCCCACGACCGCACTGGCGACTGAGGCGGTGGTGATGTTGATCAGGTCAAACTCGACGACGCGGTATTTGAAACTTTCGTAACCATAGAGGACGTTGTTGACGGGATCGAAGGCGTGACCCGGCTCCAGTCCGGTGAAGGCGCTTTGCGAAGTTCCCGCATTGCTGCTGACCCAATCGGCGGCGTTGAGGTTCTGGCTGGCGTTGGCGCCGTTGAAACTGGAGGTCGCGCTGTTGGGAACGATAAACTCGACGATGCGGACGTTACTGGAGTCGCAAGCCCAGAGCCGGTTCGCCGTCGAATCGTAATTCAGATCGTCGGGACCGTTCAATCCGTTCTGCGTATAGGTGCTGCCGGCGTAGTGGGTGAAGTCGGCTTGCCCGAGCACGAAGGTCGCGTTCTCACCGTTGATGCCGCTGCCTGATCCGGGGGGCGCGCTAAAGCACAAGATACGGTTGTTGGCCGAATCGGAGACGAACACGCGGGCATTGACCGGATCGTATGCGATCCCAAAGGGGCTGGTCATCCCCGCTTGTCCGTTGCCTGCGACCTTGGCGGTGAAACTCGATTGACCCAGGACGAACGAGGCGGCCGGGTTGCTGGCGCTGGAATCGTAGACGCCGTTGGCGACCGGGAAGCACATGACCCGGTTGTTGCCCGAGTCGCTCACAAACAATCTTCCGTTGACCGCGTCATAATCGATGTCGTCCGGTCCGGCCAGTCCGGTTTGGGTTGTGGCCGATCCGTTGTGAGTAAAGTCGGTCTGCCCGATGACAAAAACCGCTGCGGCAAAATCGGTCAGATTCCCCGGCCGGCAATCGAAACAGAGGACGCGACGGAGGCCGCTATCGCTGAGGAACAAGCGGGCGTTGGCGTTGTCATAGCAGAGATTGCAAAAACGAAAAGTCTGTGACGTGGTCGCCCCGCTGCCGACGACGTTGAAATTGGCGGCGCCCAGCACGTGAATGGGAAGGATGGGCATCGTTCCCGGCACGCGATTGTTGTTGTCCAGTTGGAAAACCAGGACGCGGTTGTTTACGTCGTCCGCCACAAACAGGCGGTGCTGAACGGTATCGAGCGCGATGCTGGTGGTCTGATTGACTCCCTGCGAAGTGGTACTGCCGCTGGGCGAGTTCACGACGTTGGCCGTGAAGCTGGTCTGACCCAGGACGATGGAACAGTTCAGGATGGCCATGGTTCGAGGAGGAGGGGGTGAGGGGGGAGGAGGAGGGGGTGAGGGGGAGAAGGGGCGAGGGGGTGAAGGACAGAAGCTCTCCCCCTCGCCCCCTCACCCACTCTCCCCCTCTCTTCACGAATTTTGCCCGCTCCAGGCGTTGGCGGCGTTGAAGTCGGGGCTGATCCCGTTGGTGAAGACGATCTGCGTATCGCTGACCGTCTTGAATCGTCCGTTGCGCAGGCTGGTCGAGGTGATGGTGAAGCTCTCCCCGCTCTGGCTCAGATCGAGCAGTCCGCCGTTGCGCAGGTTCAGTTGCGTGATGCAGGCCGCGCCGGCGTTGCGGTGCAGGCAGTGGATGGTGCCGCCGTCACAGGTTGCCGTGGGGACGAGGTAGGTGCCGCGGGTGAACAGGTCTCCAGCGAAACAGATCAGGGCCGTGACCGGGGTCGAGTTGACCAGAACCTGGCCGCCGTCGTTGACCACGTTGCTGTAGGTGACGCCCGAGCCCAGATTGCAGACGCCGCCGGTGACGTTGACGTTTCCGACCGTGGTGGTGTCGGTGTAGTTGTCGGTGGCGATGCCGATGCCGCCTGATCCGCCCAGGACGTTGATATCGCAGGCGGCGTTGTTGGCGCGGATGCGGACGGTTTCCTTGCCGGTGTCGATGGCGCGGGGATTGGCCTGGAAGACGTTGACGATCGGCGACGTCGTCCCCAGATCGAGGTTGATGCGCTGGCAGCCGACTTGGGTAGAGCTACTGGCGGCGGCGGCGGGGAGGTTGATGCCGACTTGGTTGCCGTTGGTGACGTTGAGCTTGAGGGGCGTGCCGTTGCTTCCGAACAGGATGGTCCCCGGTGAGGAGGAGCCGAAGGTGCCGTAGATGGTCAAGGTGTTGAAGACGACCCCGCCACCGGTTTGATCGGAGCCGTTGATGGCGCTGACGGCGGTGGCATCGAAGATCAGATCGTCACCGTTGCCGGGCACGCCGGAGGGGGACCAGTTGCCCGAGGTGGCGAAGTTGAAATCGCCGATGGTGCCGGACCATGTTTTCTTAGCCATGATGGTTCAGGGGGGTGAGGGAGAGGGAGAGGGTGAGGCAGAGCAGCGGCCCCGATAGCGCCCGGATCGCTTCAACGGTCGTTTGCTGATGGCGCTGAAATCAGGGCAAATCGTTCGCTGAACAGGGTTTGCCCGTCGCCCCGGTACAGATGAACCGCGACCGGCTTTCCCGTCTCCCTGTCCACTTCGAGGCCGTTGAGGACGCGGTTTCCGGCGTAGCTCAGGATGCGATCATCGAATCGCCAGATGGGCGTGGGCAATCTGTCGGCAGGGATTTTTTTGTTTGACACGGGCCGGGAGTTGTTAGAGTCGCGGGCGTTGATCGCTGGTTTCTAATCGCACAAGTACGATTCTCACGCCGCTCCCGCGAGACGCCTTTCCGGCGATCAACACTCGCGCCGGGGCGGCATGCGCTTCGGAACTTCGGAAGATGAAGAAGAAATGCTGCGTTTGCGGTGATTTTTTCACGGCATCGAAATTCACGCCGAACGTTCAAATTCTCTGCGCATCTCCGGAATGCAAATCCAAACATAAGCGGAAGCTTGCCGGCTCGGAGTCGAGGGGGAGCAAAAAGGCATGCGTGATATGCGGGCTGCAATTCAGTTGTTGGACCCGTCTTCAACTGGCATGCTCTTCAAAAAAATGCCAACGAAGTCTACAGGATTCTCGCCGAAGAAGCAGAACAGGGCTCATATTAGCGAACAGTAAATGCTCGATTTGCGGTCGGGACTTCAAGACGGCGTCCAAAAATCGCGTGACCTGCGGCGCCCTGCGGTGCCGGCGTCAATCCGCAATCCGAAGAAGCCGCCTTCTTTCCGGTTGGATTGCCAAAGAACGGCGCTGCGAATCTTGCGGACGCAGTTTCCATCCTCGCCACCGCGCACATATTTGCTGTAGCAAAGTCTGCATGAATAAATGCCAAGCCCTTCGCGGTTATCTCTCCCGCGGGTGGCATCCGATGATGATGCGGTGTCCGTTTTGCGCTAAAGAATTTATGCCGGACACCCGTCGCCGAGTGACGTGCGGCGCACTCGAATGCAAATCTGCTCTTTCACGCCAGAGGGCAGGCGTTGAGAAACGAGGGAAAAAAGGAATCTGTCGTTTTTGTGGAAAGGATTTTCTCGCTAGAAATCGTCGGCAGATAACATGCGGTAATACCCCCTGCCGGCGCAAACTTGACGCCAAGGCGCAGCTTTTCAATTGTTCGATCTGTGGAAGGGCGTTCTGGACATCGCGACATGACCGCATTACATGCGGCGACCCGAAATGTCAGAAAGAACACTGCCTAGCCCGGCATCGAAATAGAGACCCAATCATCCGGATGAAATTGACGCCGCAGGACTTGGAACGCCGGCGTCAAAAAGCGTATGACAAATATCACGCGAAACATGATAGAGCGAAGATGGACGAACTCCGACGAATGAAACTCATTTTGAAAGGAGCACTGACCAATGCCTGAGACAAAACTGACGACGCGATCGGCTGGACTTCCGAGCTTGGATGATTTCCTCACCAAGTTCGACCGAATGACAAACGAGCAGATCGCCGGTCGAATCACCGAGCTGCTCGGCATCGACCGCAATGTCGTTCTCGAAATCGCGGCCGGCATCAAAACGATCGAGCTACGCGACCCTAACTCCGAGGAACTTCAACGAGTGAAGGAGATGACGGGCCTCTTTGAATACTGCCGCCGCGTTGCATTCGACAATCTGTATCCGGACATCATCGTCCGCTTTCATGGTGAGATGCTCCGCTACGTCGCCGCGCTCACTCGACCAGATCAGGAAAAGGTCTGCGCCAGCGAACGGATGCTCTACGTCGTCATCGAGAACGGCGAGACCAAGAAGACATGGGTTCCCACGATGAAGATGCGGACCCGCCACATCCGCCAGATTTTCAATGATCGCAAGATCAACGACGAAGGCGATCAAATCGCCTACGCCCGCGCGAAAATCCCCAACACCGGCAAGACAACCAAACCCTACGAAATCCTCAAAGGCGGGACGATCTGCCGGGTTGCAGCCCAAACGGACTGGAACAAATCCGATCTACTGATGATTCTCGGGCGGATGAAATAGAAGCACGTCTTCGACCGCCATTTCGGCGTCCCTGTGAAGCAGCGAAAAGTGCTGCCGGAGGAATTCGTTTATTTCCTGAACGGCGAGCATCATCTTCAATGCCTGAAACGCCAACCGCGCAATCACCCACGCTTGCCTTTCGTCATTGGCACTTCGTGGCGCGGCTGGCAAAAATGCGCCAGCGCAAGCCGCAGTTTTCACCCTCTCAAAAAGCCAAGAGAATGCACGCCGTTCGCAGAATTGTTGTATCTCGCTTTCGGCTGCGATTCGGCATCCCACGTTGAATGGTTGTTCGCAAACCCTTCGACGGTCATGGTCATTCGGGTGATACATCATTTTCCAGATCGCTTGCCCTTCGGCCCGCGCGGGAGCCTCTTGAACTTGGCAAGCGACGAAGGATAGATCAGCCAGTCCCGCCCCACCTTCTGGGCCTTCAATCGCTTCTCGTCGATGAACTGGCGGACGCGATGCACCCCCACGCCCAAGAGCTTCCCCGCCTCCGCCGTCGTCAATGAGGGTTTTTCGCCCATCGAGGCCCATTCTGACCCATGGGTGAGGAAATTGCCAGCCGTTTATAGTCGAAAGTATCCTTACCCGTGAGTAAGATACGGGCGTAAGCGAACAAAAGGAGCTTTCAAATGACTGAAACCAATCGAATCACTGAACTGGATAACGCCCGCAAGCAAGCCGACGAAGCCAAAAGCCGCGTGGAAAACGCCCGCTACAGCCAGAGCCGCCGCGATGCCTGGGCGGATTACGAATTCTGGACGAGCAAGACCGCGTTCCTCACCGCGATCGGCGTTCAGGGACAGACGCGAGCGTGAGCCTATGCCAGTTCATACGTCTTCACCGCCCCCGGCGCAATTCCCTCCTCCATCAACGTCGGCACGTCCAAGCTGAAATCCGCGGGCTGGCCCTTCTTCGTCCAGGCGTCCAGCGCCACGTCGTTACGGTGATGGGCCACGATGCACAGGGTCTTGCCGGGATAGTTCGCGTGGATGTTCGTCATCTCGTCCAGAAACCGGCTCTTGAAATCGTTGAACGATTCGCCGCCGGGAATCTTCTCGTCCGGGTGCTCGATGAAATAGCGCAGCTTGGGCAAGACGCTCTTGGATTCCACCCCCTGGAAAATCCCCGCATTCAACGGCCGCAGCGCCTGCGTCGAATAGAGGATCGGCGCCCCGGTCGCTTGGGCGATTTCCCCTGCCGTTTCGCGGGCTCGCCCCAGATCGGAGCTGATGATCCCGTCCAGAGGCGTATCCGCAAGCTGCTGACCCACGGCGATGGCCGCGGCTTTGCCCTTGGGCGAAAGCGGAACGTCCACCCAGCCGCGAATCTTGTCCCCGTCCTCGTTCAGTTGAGTATCGCCATGACGGACGAAGACCAGCTTGGTGGGTTGCGAGGCAGGGGGGGTCACGGATTCCTCGTTGTGGAGAAGGGCCAATCCCCGCGAGGCTTCGACGGCACGCAGAGTCACCGCCGGATCGCTGCGATCGACTAAAGTCCGGTCGCGCTCGAAGTCCGCGCGCCAGATGGAGACGGGGATCATCTCCTGCCTCTGCCGGGCATTCTCAGCCAGGACAGCGGAGACGGCCGCGGAAACGGCGATGGCGACCACATCGGGATCGAATGGGTTGGGCATCATTGATTTCCAAAGGTGGCGGGAAGGTGGCGGGGAAGGTGGCGGAAGGTGGCGGAAGGTGGCGGAAGGTAGCCTTTATCCCATCGCTGCTTCGGCGTGAATCGTCCAGCCCCCCAGGTCCTGACTGATGATGGCGGTGATGCGGAAAGTCGTCGGGGTATCTTGAATCTGCCAGGGACCGACCAGCTTGTCGCCACGCTCCGGCCGGGTGGTCAATCCTCCGGCGGGACTTGCGGCGATGAACATGGAGACCATCTTCACCCGGTACTTCTGCCCCTCTTTGATGACCTCGGGCTGATGGCGATCGACGACCGGAGTGATGTTGATCGAAGGCTGTACGACTCCCCCGACCGGCTTGGGCGTGTAGACCCAGGGCTCGCCGAAATCCAGGAGCATGGCCGCAGCGTCGGCGCCGAGTGCTGTATCGAGGGAGCCCATCAGTTAAAACTCGAAACTCGAATGACGAATGACGAAACCGGAGCGCTACACGTAGCGCTACACGACGCATCTAACCGTGGTGCCGGAAAAGACTTACGCCGCGGGCATTTAGCCAGGGGGTGAGCAGGTTCTCGAAGATGTTCCGCTCCAGCCGCCAGCGTTCCGGGCTGCGATTGCCGCCGGCCTTCACCCCGTCAAAGTCCGCCTCACCCTGCCAGTCGGCACCGAAGACCTCGATGCGCTTGCACCCGATGAACTCGGCATAGACACAGGCGGCGATGGCGGTGAAGACGCGCCACTGCGGAACCCCGCCTGCCCCTTGGCAATGAGGATCGAGGCTCTCGAAGCTGGGGAGTACCCGCCAGGGCCAGGGCTTGTCGGTCTGTCTCAGATGCTCGATCGCGCCTTCGGTGGTCAACAGCTCGGGCATGCCGCGGACGTGGGCGCGTTCGGCTTCGATCAGCGGATAGTCTCCGGCGGCCCAGACATCGGCCGGGAAGAACGCGCTCGCGCGGTTGACGGCGATCACGATGACATCGGCGCCGAAGCCAATCGGGGACGTGGCAGATAGTGACGTACCGGGGCAGAGGATGGCGGCGGTGGGGGGGTTCATGGTGCGAAGTAGTGGTAAACCGGCCCCTCCAGAAACACCTCGCTCTTGAGCAGCGGGCGCAATCGGTGCGAGTAATCCCGGTCCTCCCCGTGCGTCAAAGGCTTGAATCCCGTTGCGATGGCCAGCTCGGTCTTCACCGGGTTCAGATGATTCGGTGGCCGGAAGTAGGTCTTGCTCCCCGGAGGCCCGGTTTCAAACCAGCGCGAATACTGCATCGAATGAATGAATGTTTCGGGCTTGGCCGGCGCCGGTCGCACGAGAAGACCTTCCAGCCCCACCACATCGGGATTCTCCTGGAGCGCAGTCAGAATCCGCGGGCAATAGTCGTCGGTCACCAGGTCGTCGTCGTCGATGAACGAGCAGTAGGGGATCGACCATTCTTGCGGACCGCGGAGCAATTCGTTGCGCTTCTGGCCCACCGGTTTTTCCCCGGCGTCGGTGTGGATGAAGATCGATATCTCGGTGATCGAGCACTGCGCTGAGAGGCGGTCCATCAGGCGCTGGAGCTGCCCGACGCGATGGTTCAGATGGCAGATCAGGATCGCCAGGCGGGGCATGCGGGCATGCGCCAAAAGTCAGAGGGGGAGACGGGGAGACACGGGGACACGGAGACAGCGTTTGTGTAGCGCCCGGCGCACCATGTCTTTGACGACCGAGGGGTGGACGCAGCCCGGCGGGGAAGGCAGGTGCAGCTTGCCGTAATCCGCCGCAACTTCGTCCGCGATTTCTTCGATCTGTTCGGCGATTTCAGCCTTTTCTTTTTCGGTCAAGGCCGCGCGTCCGAACTGTTCCCCCCCGCGGTTGATCGCCTCGCGAATGCCCCGCGTGAAGGCGTCCAGCTCCTCGTAAGGACCGCCGCCGCGTGGGCCTGCGTTGCGGATTTCGGGTTCCAGCCCGGCGAAATAGTCGAGCGTCTGGCCGTTCCGGCACTGGCAGTCCTTGACGACGATCGTCCCCTGCGGCGGCGTTTGGAGCGTCATGTCGCGGGTGCATAACGGCTCGTCCCCATCGCGGAGTGAGTCGTCGATTTCCGGCGGCGATGGGACAACGCCCGGCGCCAGATCGCGCACCTCTCCCGTCCCCGCGCAGCGCTCGCACTTGCGCGTATGCAACAGCGTGATGGCGCCTTTACCTTGGCAGTCGGGACAGATCATGACTGATCCTTTCTCGCACACGTTTCATTGTCCACGGCGCGATCCCCCGTTCGCCCCCGTTGTGTTCGGCCGTCATCAGAATCCAGTGAATCCGCAGCGCCCCGATGGTCATCAAGAGGGAGGCGCGGAGCGCTTGCCGTCGTGAAATCGTTGACGGTCCCCAAGGCGTTGCGGCGCGAAGAAAACGGTAATGGCTGATCGCGAGTGCCGGCATCCGCAGGATGAAATCGGGCCAGCGCCGCGGCGTGAGTTTGAACGGCTTCATGCGTTCAGTATCTCCAGACAGGTGCGTACCGACACGTGCTCCTCGATCTGGCGCGGTTCGGTCACGGCAAAGCCGGCCAGGCGGTAATCGTGCAGGCGGCTCGTCAGCGTGCGGAGGGAAATATCCAGGCTCCGCGCCGTCATCGTGCGATGGCCCTCCAGCGCCGCCAGACGATCGAGGATCGCCGCCCGTTCGATCTCGGCTAACGTGGGCTCGATCACGGCTGACATAGTGCCGCCTCGACGCAGCTCCTGAAAGTCAATTCGCTCGTGAGTCGCCGGTAGTTCGTCTCCCCATCCCCGTTCTGCATCGCCTCTTTCAACCGCTCCAGGGGATAAACATCGTAGGGATAAAAGTCGTGACAGAACTCCGACACCAGCGGCAGTTTCCAGCAGGAGAACAGCGTAAATCTCAGAGGTTCCAGCAGAAACAAATTATCTTGATGGAGGCACAATCCCACCCGTGAAGTCGCAAGCTGCTCGTCGCGTTCTTTGCCCCAGCAGGCGTTGCCGATGACGATCCCGGCGCGCTGGAGTTCCTGCACGATATGGTCGCGGCGGCCGTAGATGTAGGCTTGATGGGTGGCGTCGTATTGGAACGTGCTCGAGCGCTCGCCGCCCAGCCCCGCATGACCGCCCATGGGGACGTAGCGGACTCTGGGATTGTCCTTGAACTGTCCCGCCAGCCAGCGGTCGCTGATCCATACCTCGTCGAATTTCTCGGGGATGAAACCCGCCAGTCCGTTGATGGGCCGCTCCAGCATCCAGGCGATCATGCGGCAGCGCTTGACGCGCCGGGCCGCCGCCACTGCCAGCGCGTTTCCATTCGTCGGAGCCAGGACATAAACCGTCGGGTCCGGAGGGAAGTGATTGATCTCCGACATTTCGCAGCGGGGAAAGCCCGACAGGTCGATCAGCTTGTGGTAATCCGAATAG
Organism: Tepidisphaeraceae bacterium; assembly: GCA_035483795.1. Taxonomy (GTDB): domain Bacteria; phylum Planctomycetota; class Phycisphaerae; order Tepidisphaerales; family Tepidisphaeraceae; genus DASXMX01. Next base: position 36,021 of record DATHPP010000425.1, read on the forward strand.
CTGTCATACGTCTTACCCTCGTCGTTGCGGAGTGTGACAAAGCGGATGTTCATCGGAGTCACTCCCCTCATTTGCAGTGTGACAGCACGGACGCCGCTTGTTTCTGAGTCAGGACTTTGCGCTTGAACGCCTTGAGGGCTTCTTCATTCGTGTCGTAGAAGGACCGGGCCAGGAGCAGATTGTAAGCCTCTTTCTTGTGCTCCAGGGACAGCGGGCGACCGGCCATGTACTCGGTATAAGCCTTGGCGATCAACTCCCACACATAGATTTCCCCATCGACGCCAAACAGGTCTTTTTTGAAATTGGCGATCACCTGCTCATCGGTGAATCCGTCCACTTCCGCGAGCTTGGCGTGGAATTGTTTGATGCGGTCTATTTGCGAAACGGTGAGGCTCATTGCTTCTCCGGCCAGCGCATCCACGGATGAAGATAAGTCACGATCCCCTCTTTCACCATCTCGTCGATCGCCTTGTGGCAGCCGGCGCAGTAACGGTAGTCATCCACCAGCGCCATGGCGCCCGGGAGCATGCGCTTGGCCAGCCATTCACAGACGAAGCGGTAGGAGGAATACCAGTCGCAATCGAGATACACGAACGCGAACTTCACCTCAGGGTCGAACTCCGGCAGCGTCTTCTGGAACGTCCCTTTGACGCAGATGACGTTGTGATACTCGGCCAGGTGCTCGATCACATGATCGCTCCTGAACTGGCCCGGTGGATTGTCCTGATCCAGCCAGGGATCATAAGGGGCGTCATACGGCATGCCCTCGAAGGTGTCGAAGGCGTAGACCGTCCGTCCATAGCCAGCGAGCTGCACCGTCGAGCCGCCTTCAAACACGCCGAATTCCGCGATCGGTCCCGGCGGCACCTTGGGGATCATCTGCGAGAAATCCGCTGAGTGGGAAATGATCGGCGCGGGGGTGTACATGGAGGAAAGAGAGAGGGGGAGTGGGTGAGGGGGAGAGGGGGGTGACGGGGGAAAGCCTAGCTTTGCTTTTCTCCCACTCGCCCACTCGCCCCCTCTCCCCCTCCTCCCGCCTCCGGCCGCAACGGCTCAAACCCCTCGGGCAGCGCGACATCCGGCGGCGGGGGCAATTCCCGCTCGACTTTCCTGCCCAGGTTCTCCCACTGCCGCTGGAAGTGATAGGCGTAGGAGCCGATCCGCGCGAAGCGGCAGCCCTCGTTGAAGACCTTCACCTTGAAATCGGCGTCGTTGTCGTGCGGGAACGGGATCTTGTCGGGCAGCCCGCCCTTCTCGAGAAACCAGCTTTTGCGGAAGGCCGAGGGGCTGTACCAGCCGAAAATGTCCAGCTCGATCGAGGACCGGCCGGCGTTGTCGACGGCGCAGAAGTGCTCGAAGCCGGGGCGATCGAAACTCGTGGCGGTGCGGCCGAAGTTGGCCCCGATGTTCGAGCCCGCCACCCCGATGGCGCCGCACTCGACCAGTCGCAGACAGAGCCAGTCGGCATCGTTGATGTGCCGGCGGATATTCTCGTCCCAGCCGGGGGCATAGACGATATCGGAGTTGTCCCAGAGGAGAATGTCGTACTTAGCGCGTTTGGCCAGCCAGTTCCATGCCGGATAAACATCATCGGGCGTGGTGCCCACGACGTAGAGCAACTGGTAGGGACAGCAGGTATTGTCCGCCAGCATCTGGCGTTTGAGTTCCAGGCAGGCGTTGTTCTCCGGGCTGTCGTGATGGGGGAAGATCAGGGAGATCATTGTAATAATGGCGATAGGAGATCGGCATGGTCACAACAGTTACAACGCGAAATCACATCCCGGGCGATTTGGTGGAAGACAAAACCGTGGAAGATCAAGAAGTACTGTTGGATGTCGATGACATCACGAACGTCCACTTCATCGCAAGCATGAGCGGTGCCTACTGGCTTTCGGAGATGCGCAACGGGCAGAAATATCTAATCGTGCCCGATGCCGACAATCACATTCTCCGGAAAGCGGTGCGAAAATTCATGTCCGATCTGATGATTATGGAGGCCGTCGCGCAAAAAGTTGGCTTCTACCACGTTCGCCAGGATGGCATACGATTCACCGGTTGCTTCTGGAGAAAAGACATTGAGCGCCATGACCAACCAAAGGAACTGCCAGCACTTCCGCAATCTGCCTTCGATAAAATCAGAGACGTTGGGCTCGATGAGGCGTGGCCTGAAATCGAGCCACTCGTTGTCGGCTGGAGGGCCAAGCAACTTCCCGAACGCCCATGAACCTACAGAATCAGCACTCCGATTCCGCAGCCCGTGTTCGGATCGTCGTGAATGAACTCGATCGTCTTGCCGGGATTCTCCTGTTTCAACTCGTTCCAGTGCTCCGCCGCGCCGTCGCACATGCGCAGGCCGCAGATGTCATGGAAGGCGATCAGCTTCGGGAGGAGCATCAGGGCGTTGCGGTAATCGCTTTCGATCGAGCGGTAGGAATGATCGGCGTCGATCCATACCAGATCGGCCTGGCTCACGGTCGAGTTCATGAACAGCCGGAAATTCACCGACTGGCTGTCGCCGATGAACAGGCGGATGCCCTCACCTTTGCCGAAGCCTGGTGCGATTCCGGTAGGAGCGCGGAGGTCGGCGCCGAAGCATTCCCAGGCGAAGGTGTCGTGGAAGAACTGGATCAATCCCCCGGTGGAGACGCCGATTTCCAGGTAGCGCTTGATCCCGCGGCCTTCCACCCATTGGCAGAAGTTGGCCAGTTCAAGGGGATTCTGCTCGATGGTGTACGGTCCGGGGAAGGCCGGGTCGATCGCCGGGAGGATTCCGCGGGCGGTGATTTCGGAGAAGTAGTCCAGGATCGGCTCGACTATGAAAGCCGGTTTCGTTCCAAAAAAACCCCGTAGGGACTGCGAAGTATCCTTCGTCGGGCGGTCTCCATCATCTTTGGGTCGCTATTGAACATCTCGTTGAAGTTGTCGCCTTCAACAGCTTCGGCAGCGTGCACGCAGACGACGAATCTTTCCCCTCCAGCAGCGGTTCCCCAGATGCTGTCGTAGTTCGCGCCATCGGCCAGGATGGATGTCGCCAGATCGCAGGCCAACTCGTCTCGGGCCAACTCCGACGCCGATGGGACATACATGCCGTTGCCGTTTTCGTAGAACGCCTGATCTGGAGCACCGGCGGCGCGGTGTTTGGCGATGCGATCCTTCAAGGTTTGGTCGCCCCATGCGCCCAGCCGCATGGTGCGCTCGGCCTGCTCATTAAGCCATATTCCACGGCGATTAAGCCATGTTGCACGGCGGACCAATTGAATCTGGAACAGAATGATGCCGAGGTATAAGAAATCACGCCAAGGCCACCATCCCTGCGGCCAAACGACGAGATACACGGCGCACAGAAGCAATCCAGGCCATAGTGCGGGCTTTGGTTTCAGCGTGTAATGCAGTTTGGCAAGCGGTTCGCTCATCGCCGATAAACAGCATATCCGCAGTCGCTGGGCGGCTCGAAGAAGATTTCATCCGGCTCGCCCAGCACCTTCTGACATTCGGCGGCCACGGTTTCCTGGCAGGTGCGATGGCAGTAATCGTGCACGATGACGGTGCCCCCCTTGGCCACCGGGAAATTCCGCAGCACGTGCTCGGTCGAGCCCCAGGTGTGCGGTCCGTCCTCCAGGAGCAGATCGATCGGGCCGCCGGCGAAGCGCTCGATCGACGGGCCATCGAGGCTGAACAGATCGACGTTGATGAAGTCGATGAACTGGCGCAGCTCCGGCGGGATCATCTGGCCGGTATCGGCGTTGTTGTCGATGGAGAAGACTCGACCGAATTGGTTGTGCTGACAGCCCAGGGCCAGGTGCGAGGTCGAGCAGCCGAACAGACGGCCCACTTCCACGATCACCTTGGGGCGCTTCTGCCGCACGGTGTTGTAGAGATAGACGCCCTCGTTCTCGAAACAGGAGCCGCAGGGCCAGTAGGACGGCACCGGGGAACCATCGCCCAGGTAGCCGCCAAGTCGATCGACCAGGCCGTCGAGCTTGAGTAATTCGCTGCGCGCTTCATCGGGCGTCATGATCGATCCCGGTAGCTTTCCATGAACGAGAGAATCTGTTTCATCCGCGCGTCCCAGGAATGATTGTGGTGCACGTGCCGGCAGCCGGCTTCGGCGATCTTCCGCCGCTCGTCATCATGCTCCAGATAGTAGTCGATCTGCTGGCAGAGGTGATCGAAGTCATGCGGCTTCCACGTCGCCAGGTGCTCGCCGTCCGTGTATTCATCCTCCATCTTGGGCCAGACGTTGGAGATCATAAACGCGCCCGAGCCCATGCCGCGGAGAATGCGGTCGCTGCTGAAACCGGGCACGTCGTCAAAATGATTGTGATTCAATGCAATTTTGCAGCTTCGATAGGCGGCCGCTTCTTCCTCTTCCAGGAGAAACGGATTGTCCGGACCCCACCCGGTGCCAAAGACAGCGAAGCGCTCGCCATAGCGCTGCCTCAGATGGGCGACCATCATCTGCCGCTCGTGCGAGCGCGGGAAAACCGAGCCGTAATTTGTGCCGGCAAAGATCACCGGCGGAATCTCCGCCAGCGTCGGCATCACGTCTGGCACGCGCACGTGGTTCTGGTACGCCTGCTCGATCGCGGTCTTGCGCAGCCGGCGGTTGACCCGATCGCGCAGTTCGCCCTCCAGCCGCGGTCCATCAGGGCAGAAGGTGTCGGTCGAGAACCCGATATTCAAAAACTCGGCCGGATGGCCTTTGGCCCGAAGGTTCTCCACGTCGCGAAGGTTGGAGAAACAGTTCAGATCGACGTGACCGGCGACTTCCCATACCCACGTCCGCGTGTCGTTGCGCAGATCGCCGCACCACTGCATCACCCAGGCACCGGTCGAGCGTGCTTCATCCAAGAGCCGGCCGGGGAGAATCCCTTCGTCCTGTATCTGGCAGAAGACCAGATCGGGCTTGAAGGATCGCACCAGGCCGATAAACCCCTCGCGGATGGCCGGCCGATCGTTGTCGCGCAGGGGGAACCAGTTGAGTTCCTGGTAGTTCTCCCGCCCCCCCTGCCCGCCGCCCGACAGCTTCTCCAGGGCACGGCGCAGTCCCCACTGTGGGCTGGTGGGGGTGATGAGGGCGAAGTGGAGGACTTTCATTGGAAGCAAGATCAGTGCGCGAAACGTTCAAAAGTAATCGCGCCAGTCGTATGAAAACGCAGGATGATGTAGATGATCGGGGCGAGTTTGGCCGGATCATCGAGCTGGCAATAGTCGGGCAGTCCGGCGCCGGAAAGTTCCAGGATCGCCAGGTCGCCGTCGCAGACGCACAATCGCGCCTTCACGCCAGCGGGCAAACAAAGCAATTCGGCCCAGCGCTCGGCCGTCATCTCTTTAACCAGATGAGGCGACAGGTTCATCATTTGCAGACTGACGCGGGTGATCGCTCGCTTGTTTACCCTCGGACCAAGGTCGTTCAGGAAATCCGTTCGGGCCGAAGAAGAATATTCCGCGTCCGGCTTCGCGCTGGCCAACACCGTCCGGATCGATTTCTCAAGCTCCGGGGCTTCCAGCACATACGCGATCGGGGTGTCCTCCAGCCGTTCTTCTTCATCCCACAGCGCCAGGGCGACGTAGCCGTTGGGCAGCAGATGGTTCTCGCGAAAACCAGCGTCACCGATCTCGGCGAGATTGCGCACGATCACGTTGCCCACGTTGAAACGAAATGCATTCGGGTCGTGGCGCAGGGCGCGATAACTCCCCCGCTTGTTGCACGGCTCGGTGATGGTGACGATGAAGGTTTCAGCCATTGCGTTCCAAAAAGAACAGCGTCTCACTCTGATACTGCGTATTGGTGTCCCAGCTCTCCTCGCGGAAAGTACACCCTGCGGCAGTGAACAGGTCGGTGAGGTCTTCCCGCTTGAACCCGATGTCCGGTACGCCCATGCTCGGCCAGAAGACGATCTCGTGCGTCTGATCGGCGAACGGGGTGAAGATGATCAGCACCATCCGCCGGGTAAACGAATCCAGTGCGTTCTGGAGCACCTTGCGCCACTGCCGATTGTGCTCCAGGACGTGACGCATGAGGATGAACTCGGGCTTGGGGTCCGGCCGGTAGAAGCGCAGGTCGGTCACCAGGTCGCTGAACTTGGTCTGTGTCCCGTCGATGCCCCGGTAGCTGGCGTGATGGACGTAGCGCTTGGCCCAACAGAGTCCGCAGCCCCAGTCTTCCAGGAGTCCCGGTTGATCGAGGAAGGGGACGGCGATGTCGTAGGTGACTTCCTCACCGATGAAACCCCCTGCGCCTCCACTCCCGATGGCCGCGTTCTGCGCCTGATAGAACTTCTGCCAGCGTCCCAGCATGCTCTGCGGGTCCAGAGTCCGGGGGTCGACGTCGGTGCGGGTCATGGTCATCATTTTCACCTCAGACTTTTGCGAAGCTGGTCGCGGGTCTTGCGCTCCCGATCGCACAGCGCTTGTTCGGCGACCCCCAAATCGACCGGTCCTCTGCGTCCGCCGTCATAGGTGTTCAGTTGAGCGGCGTAGTGCGCCTGCAACCAGACGAGATCGAGGAACAGCTCGCGCGGAATCTTGATGAGGACATGGACTTCGTCGCTCATGCGATCACTTTACCATTTACTCCGCCGCGCATCGCTAATCAGATCGATGACGACGGAACCGACGACAAATAGCAGGGTAAAGAACAATCCGAGCGGCCCCAAGATGCTGGCGATCATCCAAAGCCGGCGGTCCCCGACGGTCCAATGGGTCTCACGCCACCATCCGAACGCACGCATCACCAGATAAATGCAAGGGCAACAAACGAACCAAACAAGCAGGATCAACGTCACGGGATTTCCATCGGGTATTTGATCGAATGCTTCCTGACGATCTCGTACAGATTGCCGAACCTGTCCACGATGCGCCGGTCCACGAGTTCTCCCTCCAAGAGCAGTACGGTGTAATCGCCTTCGCGAAACGCCTTCCTGATCTGATCGGGCCGCACGATCAAATTGCGTTCGATCTCGATCAGGGGCTTCATTTCAGCCCTTACCATACCACACCGCCATAATGGTTGAGGCATTGGCGGCGCAGGGGCGGATGGCGCGAATCTCGTCCAGGACAGCATCGAAGCTCTTGCCCTCGCGCTTGGCCAGGCACAACGCGGAAATGTATGGGCTCCGGTTGCAGCCGCCGGCGCAGTGGATGAAGACCTTGTGACCGGCGGACAGGAGATAATCCAGCAGCGCACACGCCGCGTTGATGCGCGGTTGATCGCCCTGCGCCTGCTCGCTCAGGCCGGCCTTGCAGATCAAGAGGCCGAAGTCGCGCCCGGCCAGGTCGTTGATCTCGGCGGCCACGTTGAGGATGGCGGTGATGCCGGCGGCGTGCAACTGGCCGACGTTCACTGCCATCGCGGGCGAGGAGTCGCCGATCCAAAGGTTGGGGCGGATTTGATTCAAGGGATCACGGTTGTAAGACCCATTTCGTTTCGCGTCTCGCCTTCGACAGAAGGGACTTCATTTCCTCCAGCGATGACGGCGGATAGCTGATCGGTCGGCGCTCTTCTCCGAGCAGCACTTTCCATCCCCGCCCGAATTCGTCTGAGTAGACGAGCCCGACATAATCGCCGTCACGGAACAGCTTGTGAACATCGGTGTCGAGACGGTCGTCGAACTCGGCAACCCAAACATCGTTCAGGATTTGATTCAAGGGATCACTTCCAATTCGTACCACGGATGGCGCTTGAGCGAATCGGGCAGCGTGTCTTTGGCAAACGGCTCGACGTTCCACCAGTCATAAACGCAAGGGTGAACGTCCTTTTTACGCTCGGGCCACTTACAGAAGATGTCTTCGATCCACCCCGGCCGCAGCTCGCTCTTGTGGCCGTGACAACTCCACTTATATCTCATCAGCGCTTCGGGGACGGCGTAACCGAAGTGATAAATCCGTCCGTCAAGAATCTCCTGCGGCGCGCCGGGTCCGCAGCGATCGGGGCGGAGCAATCGCGTCGGCGTCCACACGTCCCGGCAGCACCAGGCGAAAGAACGCCAGAAGTGAATCCAGGAGGGACCGCGGATGGGGAAGATAGCGGCGGGCGATTCGAGGGCGCGGGCGATGGCGCGGGCGAGGGCCTCGGTGTCCCACACTTCATCGCCATCGCACTGCACCACCAGGTCGGCGCCGGCTTCACGGCACAGGTCATAACCCGCCTGGCGGTGCAATCCTTCGTGCGGGAAGTCGCCGCGGTGCCAGTCCAATTGGCCGGCAGAGCAGTAGGGGGGGTCGAAACAGGCGCGAAGTTCTTCCTCGCTGTCGGGATTGGGCAGATCGCCGGCCTGGCCGTAGCTGGGCCGCGGGGCGTAGACGACGACGATGCGATCGACGCACGGGGCCAGAGCTTCAACGGCCTCGCGCAGATACGCTTTGCCGTAATGCAGGGGGAAAAAGCCGGCGACGTTCATCGACGTATCCGGTCCTTCCAAGTCCCGTCGTACCAGCCCCTTAATTTCCAGCCCCACATGACCATCAGCCCCATCGTCGTGAAGGTCGCGAGGATTTTCCAAAAAAGGATGTCGTTCATCACGCTCGGTATTCCTTCCGCGGCATCTCCCCCAGCACGTGCGGCGCGATCAAGAGATACGGCTTGGCAACCGCGCCTCTGGGCTCACGATCGTACCGTCGCAGTCCGCTCTCGTGCAGATGGTGCGCCCGGATGCTCCAGCCTGGGCCGCACACTCCACCGTTCACGCCATCACCGGGATAAAAGTTGTCGAACAGCCACGCCAGGTGATTGTCGCAGCCGGGGACGCCGGGGCGGAAGTTCAAATGCTGGAGGGGAATCTTGCACGGTCCGCGCCAGATCCAGGCATCGGTGCAGTCGATGGTCGGATGGCCGTCCTTGCCGTACAGCTCGAAGTGCCGGCTGCCGTCCGAGTGCGTCTGCCATTCCCAGCGCGACAGGAGATACGCGGCGTCTGCGGGCACGTCTTGCGCCAGGGCGATCGTCTCATCGAAGTAGATGTCCGAGTTGGCAAAGACATTCACGTCATCCGGTCCGCTGCGCTGGTTGATCGAGTCGAAGATTTCCCCGAAGGTGGGGCGGCCGTCGATACCGTGCACTTCCAGGAGGGGGTTAGACTTGTTCCGGGCCAGGGCCTCCAGCAGCTCGTGATTGCGCTGGGGATCGGGGTCGGTGTAGAGATTGAGGTAGAGTGAGATCATTGCATGAACTCGATCATCAACAGCAGCCCCGCGCTGGCATGAATCCAGTCGGTCGATTCGATCGCTTCGACGGTGGTTCGTTCATCGATGCTCAGGTCCATTCCCGAAGTCGCCTGATGCAGTAAGCGCCGGCAGAGGCGCAGGGATCGGATGGCGCTTTTGCGCTGAGCGGGGATGGCGAGTTGGCGGATCAGTCCGCGGACGATGAGGCGTTCCCCGGCGCTGATCGGCGCTTCACCCTCGATCAGGGCCAGCACGTCCGCCAGCGAAGGAATCTGCGGGTTCTGCCCGATCCGGGCCAGCATCGGTGCGATGGCATTGGCCACCGCGGGATCGCGCCAGGCGCTCGGCAGGTCGTGATATTTCCGCGTGTGGTCGTAGACCAGGGGATTGTCGCCCGGTCCGGCCCATTCGTGGACGAGAATCAGCCCATCGCGCGCCCCCTGCCCCCGCTCCTGGCGGATTTCCGCGTAGAGCCACCAGGGCGTGTGCGTCAGATCGATGGTGCAGCGGATGCCCAGCTCGCGGTCGTTCTCGTAGAGCCAGACGGAATCGTTCCCGAGTCGGATCGTCGTATCGCAGCGGCCGTCGGTGGTGAACAGGTGCAATCGCCCCTGATCGCGGTAGAGCAGAACGTCGTCGGCATTCGTCCCCCCGTGGGAATCGGCGCAGAAGATGGAGGTCAGCAGCCCAACAGCGATCCATGTTTTCATGCCGCCAGCGGTTCACACCCCGGAAATCCTCCCGCCTTCCGCGCCAGAAACAGGGCCTGATCGTGTCCCCACCGCGCCGTCGCCTTGTGCATGTAAAGCGGCTGGGGCTGTCCCGTGCGCGAATAGTGCTCGTGCCGGATGGTCAGGTCCGGGCGCTGCCAGAGGAGAGGAGAAACGGGAGAGGGGGAGAGGGGGTGAGGGGGCGAGGGGGTGAGGGTGACATCGTGCAATTCCTCATCCGCGAAGTAATGGTTGTATCCCGGCCAGAACGCTCCAGCGCCGCGGTTGAATCTCAGGATGAACCCGCGGCTCAGCAGGGGCGAACCGCAGATGCGCTCAGAACCCGATTCGCCGGTGCACTGCATCACACCTAAAGCCCCGTGGCCAAAATGGGCGGTACACTCATGGGCAATCCGGCAGGCGGGCAGGTCCGGGGGATACATATCGTCGCCGGCACAGCAGATCCACTGGAGGTCGAATTCCTCCTCCAAGAGGAAGCGGCACAGGGCGTTGGTCGCTTTGGGATAACCTTCGTAGGCACCCCAGAGGACGTATTCGGCGCCGACCCGCTCCATGCCTTCATCGCGGAAGACAGCGCACTTCCAGCCCTTGTCCCGCCAGGCACAGAGGACGGGATCGCAGTCCGAGGCGGACTTGGCGCTGGGGAAAGCGACGAAGGGGGACACGATTTCTCTTGAAGGGCGATTCCGGCGCGGTTATCGTTCGCGCCCAGCGAGGCGCATCCATGTCCAAATCTTCTAATTCCGTCTCTGGCCCCCGGCAGCGGTCGCAAGATGCGCCTCGCAGCCTTCCTGCGGTCCTGTCGGGGTCCGGCGACGGGGAGTGAAAAGATGCTGAGATTGATATTCAACAGCCGAATATGGCCCGAGGAGAACTCCGGAGGCATTGTGACGACGTTCAAAACTTTCGATGTCGAACTGCCCGAGATCGAGAGATTCCTTCGCAAAGTAGACGCCTACCCGCGGCCCGATGATTGCGCGATTGTTGGTATTGAACTCATCCGCACGCCCAAGGATGGGGACAATTCCGGAAACTTTACGGAGCGCACATGAATGAGCCAATTGAGGGATTCACGGTCAGACAGCTCATCGACATCGCGAAAAAGGAGGAGCACAGAACGCAGTGGGGCGAATGGAAATTCGATCCTTCGCGCTTAACCTTGACTCACGAAGGGGAGGGGTACGAGATCGATCTTGAGCTAATTAATTCCAGCGCCGGGATTCTCGATTGGATCATGCAGATAAACGCGAAGGATTGGGGCGATCCGCCGACGATTAAAAACCTGTTGGACGCTTTCGACAATCTTCTCCACCCGCAGGCGAACTATTGCAGCGGCGGATCGCATATGCGAGTGAACGCTGCCGTCGTTATTAGACGCAATTCGCAGAGGCTGAGCCGATGAACGAGAAACCGCCAAGCCGCAGAATTGAAACGGCTCAACTTCCGCGGTACTTCCGACTCGCTTGGAGATGTTCCACTACTGGCGGTCCCATCGACGGCTCGGCATCGAAGATACAGGTATAGGCGGAGGGCAATTGCATCACGGCCAGGTGCGGATGTTCCTTGACCACGTTCTCCAGGGAGAGCTGGTCGTAATCATCGGGATGACTCTCGCATCTCTCCCGCCAGTCTTCCACCAGCTCGATCGACGCCTTCCCTCCTGAGAAATACAGCGTCCCGCTCAAGAGTTCCGTCCCGCCAAGCGGCGCGGGCCTGGCCTTCCAATGCGCCGCAAAGTCCGGCGCCGGCAGCGGTCCCAGATCGTGCCCCATCTGTTTGAGCGCTTCGCGCTGCGCCCAGATTTCAAACAGCTCGGGATATTTCCGGACCCGTGAATCGGCGTCGAGCCAGACGACTGGCCGACGGGGATGGGAAAACATCGTCAGCCCCAGGAACCACGCCTTCTGCTGCGTGTTGACCACCCAGCCGCCGCGATCTCCCAGAGGCAGAACTTCATGCTCCAGCTCGAAGCGCGACAGCGTCTCGATCAGCCCCCCGGCATGGGCCTCGTACAGCGGCGTATAGAAGCTGACGTAAAGCGGATGCAACTTGTCTCCGTGTCCCCGCGTCTTCGCGTCACCGCGTCTCAAATTTTGACCCACTCGGCAAACCCGAACACGCTGGTCATGTCGCCGTTGACGCTGGCCTTGATGAGGACGTTGTTGTTGTGCTCCTCCCAGCTCTCGGCGTACTGCGTGATGTTCGCCGTGCTCTTGGGGATGTAGGCCCAGGTGTTGCCCCCATCGAGCGAGAAAAACCCGTCGGCGGTCGTGGAGTTGTTCCAGATGATGACGTGGTTGTACATCGCCGAGGAGGACGGCATTTTGATGAGCGTGACCGGGGTCGCGCCGTTGGAGCTGATGCCGATGGTGCCGCTTGAGTACATGATAAATCTCGGGAGGAGGGGAGGAGGGAGAGTCACTTGTCACTTGTCACTGGTCACTTGTTGGGCGCGCGCCCTCTGGCAAGTGACCAATGACAAATGACCCATGACCAATAATCAGGCGTTGAGGATCAGGGCCGCCGTGGTGGCGGCGGAGTTGAACACGCCGTAGGACCGGCCGCAGCGGGTGTTGGTCCCCGAGGTGCCGGTAAGCCACAGATTGAACGGGTCCCAGTAGAGGATCTGCCCGTCCGTGAAGGCTTCGCCGACTCTTTTGGCGATGGGGGAGACGACGCGCTCGTCGCCGCCGCCGATGGCCAGCTCGCCCGAGGCCCCGATAGCGATCGAGGTAATGGCGATGCCGACAAAGCCGGTGGTGGGACCGGGGGAGAGGATCTGGAGCTGGCTGCTCGCGATCGCCACCCCGGTGTTGTTGGTGTAGGTGTAACGATTGCCACGTTTGAATCCGACGATCATGACTGTTTCTCGCTTTTTGTGTTTGAGGGAAAGAGGAGGGGAGTCACTGGTCACTTGTCATTGGTCACTTGGAATGACCGCTGACCAATGACAAATGACAAGTGACAAATGACCGCTTTAATGCCCGGCGTTCTTGTAGACGCCGCGGAAGTCGATGGCCTTTCCGGCAACCGTATGGCGCACCAGGTATTTCACGTCCTCGGTGTCGAAGTCGGTCTCCTGGCGGATGACGGGCTCGGGCTCGTCGGTCAGGAAGCTGAGTTCGATGGTGTTGACCTGTCCGTCGCGGAAATCGGCCACCAGGAACCAGGCTTGCGTGTCGGCATCGTCCAGACGGACGCTCCCGACCACCTGGTAGCGGTTGTTGTAGGGGTTGAAATCGCCCACCGTCTGCGGCACCGCAGCCGACGACGACTGGCTGGCGATCAGGGTCCGGGAACCGATCAGTTCCTTGGTCTGCTCCTCGATCGAGGAGGGGACCAGGAGGAACTTGGGCTCCAATTCAAGGCGGGCCGCACCGGCCAGACCTTTCTGCTTCTTCATCGCCGTCGAGCCGATTTGAAGCTGGAGCACGCTGGGCACGCCGCCCGAACCGGCGGTGGTGAGGTTGCTGTGGGCGGCGGAGAAGATGGCGTTGCCGTCGGCCATGTTGGCGTTGCCGGTGATGACGGCGTAGGCCACGTCGTCTTCCTTACGGGCGGCGGAATTGGCCTGCGCCCTGGGAATTGCGCTAAAAGCATCCAAGTCGTCGTTAATGATGGCGTTGCGCGTTAAACGGACACCAGCTTTGTACGTGACCAGCACGTAGGTCTCTTTCGAGTCCTGGAGCTGGACGTACTGCATTTCGCCGGCTTCGTTGGCCGCGACCATGTTCGGGGCTTCCGACAGGACAACCCGATTGATGTTCTTGAAGTCCGGGTTGAAGCGCTTCTCCGCCCAGGCGGGCCAGGTCCGCTTGGCGTCCAGATAGTTGAAGCGCAAACTTTTGTTGATCGCGTCGAGCGTGATGTTGCCGAAATCCGGGGTGGATTCCGCCAACGCCGCCATGCGCGGGAAGGCTTGCCGCATGCGGCGCGGGCCCAGGCAATCGGCCAGGCGGGTCTTGGAGTAGCCGTAGACCTCGGTGAATCCAAGGGACGCCAGGTAATGCCGGAACATGTCGAGCATGGACAGCTCGCGCAGTTCCTTGGCCCGATCGAGGATCTTGCCCTCGTATTTGATGATCTGCTCGGCCGCCAGTCCGGCGCGGAGCACGATGGCCTGCGGCATGGCGGCGCGCAGGCTGGCGAGGTTCTTGTCCTCGCCCACCTTCACGCTCAGGAGCGGCTTGGCCGACTCGTGCACGTAGCGCAGGATGGCCATCCGGGCCTGCTCGAAGGTGCCGTTTTCCGCGATCACCGTATTGGCATAGGCATCGGGAACGGCGTGCAGGGCGGCCAGTTTGCGGATGCGGGCCACTCTTTTTGCCTCGAAATCCAATGCCGCGTTGTCGTTGTCGGCATCGTCCAGCTTGGCGGCGACACCGCCGGCCGCCGGCGCTTGCATGCGCTGGCCCTGGGGGAGTTTGGCGCCGGTGGCGGCGCCCAGTGCGGCGATCGCGGCCTCGGTGGCCAGCTTGATGATCTGCTCCTGGCTCATGCCGGTGGCGGGGACGGCCACGCCCTGGCCGGGCAATGCGCCAGCGGCGCCGGAATCGCCGGAGTTGCCGGCGACGGAGGGCTGGCCGGGAACGGGCGGGCCGGCGTGCAGGCCGGTATCGCCGCCGTCGCCGTCCATCATGCGCGCGAGCTTGGCGTCGATGTCGGCGCGTTTGTCGGCCGACAGGCCGTCGTAATAGGACTTGGCGTCATCATCTGAGGCATCGGCGTCGCAGCCGTTCGCCACGAGAAGTGACTTGAGATGGGGGTGCATATGCACTCCTTCAAAAATGGAGAGGGAGAACGAACTGCGACCCGGCAACGCGCCGAGTCCATGCACCGCCGTTTTCAAGAGCTGGTGGGGGAGGTCACTCGTCATTGGTCACTGGTCATTTGTTTAGGGTTCCCATCCGCGATCAATCGCGGATGGGAGGCCCTTGGGCGCGCGGCCCTGGCAAGTGACCAGTGACAAGTGACAAATGACCAGGGGGTTAAAGCGTCGACCGGAGTTTCCTCCGATCGAGCGCTGAAAACGGCGGACGACTAACGCGCCCAAGCGTCCACCGTTCGTTTCACAAGGGAGCCAATTTAATTTACAGGAGGGATGGTCCCGGCCGGCTTCCACGGGCTCGTTATCACCGGCAGAATCGTTTCGATTCCGGCTGCACTGCTGGCCATTTAAGGCCCGACTTGCGTTGCATTTACGGGCTTTCACCGTCAGAACCACCATGTCCTGTTATTTCCGCGGCGTGCTCTGCGCCTGCACGGGATCACCGGGCGAGGGCCAGATGCCGTTGGCGGCCATGGCGGTTTTACCCTTGGGCGTGGCCTCATACCCGGTCGATCTTCCGCCGTGGGCCATCACCCGTTTGGCATAGCCGTTGTCCGCCAGCCATTCACAGCCCGCCCGCATCGCTTCCAAGCGTCCGTTGAATCGCGAGGCCAGAGAGCCCATGGTCTGCATGCCGTGCTTGACGATGTGGCCCAGATAAGCCCCGCGGGTGTCGTGAGGAAAGACGGGCGCCTCAGGCGGCGCTGCGGGCCGGGGCGGTCGGCCGGCGTCGGAGCTTGGAGGATCAGGGGTGCCGGCGGGGATGGGGGCCTTGGCTTTGTCGGCGGGCTTGGGCTCCTGCCAGCCGGAGGAGTTGGGTGCGCCCGAGGGCGGCTGAGGGTCGTAGAGGACGGCTGAGGCACTGAGCAGGCCGCGGGGGTTACTCGCTGGTTTGCCCACGAAATCCAGAGCCTCAAGCCCAACGGGGCGGGCGGGATTAGAAAGTATTGCGCCCCAATTGTCTAAGATCGGTTCGACGGTGTACGGGAAAAAAGCGCTAAGCCCAATTCCGGCCGCGTCCTCGTTGGCGAAATTCAGCAGGTAGCCGCGCACGTCGCCCATGCCCGGTACTGCACTCGCGTAATCGCCCAAAAACACGTCCCCTCTCCCCTGCGCCACCGGTTTGCCATCCTGCATCACCGTCGCGATCCTGCCATTCTTGATCCGTCCCACCATGGTCCCGGTGTCGTCCGCCACTTCCTGAATCACGTTGCCTTCGGGGTCGGTGGAGGTCTTGACGTTGGGATGGCGGAACCGGCACTTGATCCCATCGGCGGAAGCGTTGACCAGGGCGACGATTTGCTCGACGGTGGTTTTGTCGATGTCGAAGGGCTTGCCCAGGGCGATGCCTTCGGTGATGAGCGCGACGTTCTTGATGATCCCGTTGTCGAAATCGACGGAGACGCCGGAATCGGAATACGCAGTCGGAGCGCGGAGAGCGGCGAAGGGGCCTTTGAGCGCGGCGGCATTGGCGGCGGCCGCTGCGGGCTTGGCCTTTTTCTTGTTGTGCTTGCGGAACATCGAATACGCGATAGCCGCGGCCTGGGCCTGGTCCTTGGCGGTGCCATCTTTCAAGAGGATAGGGATTGCCCGAGCCACGAAGGATTTCTCAGACTCTCCGGGATTTACGTCTGGCACAGCGAGTTTTCCTTGAAAAAGTTGTTAGAATGGCGGCGTCAGTCGCCAGGTTCACGATCCACAATTCACGCCGTCCCTCGCCGCGAGAAGTCTTTCTGGCGATTGACCTCGCGCGGGGGCGGCGCTGCGCCGGACAGGAAGAAAACAAATTGAAGCCCCTCATCAAACTTGGCGATCATTTCGGGCGCTTGACCGTCGCGGAATCTCTCGGCTCCAAGCTCATGAACGGCAAACGGCGCAGTCTGTGGCGTTGCACT
Source organism: Tepidisphaeraceae bacterium (assembly GCA_035483795.1). GTDB lineage: Bacteria > Planctomycetota > Phycisphaerae > Tepidisphaerales > Tepidisphaeraceae > DASXMX01. Next base: position 52,640 of record DATHPP010000425.1, read on the forward strand.
TGCGAATGCGGTGGAGAAGCGACGACCATCACGGCATCTCTGAGAAACGGAACAACGCGGAGTTGCGGATGCCTGCGTGGTTCAGCCCATTTCAAACGGGCGACGAATCAAAATGACGAGGTGCTTCCGACGAAGGATTTGCGCGGCAAGGTCTTCGGGCGACTTCGGGTCATGAAGTTCGATGGCTATCGAAGATTTAAAGGGGGCCAAAATAGACCAAACGGCGCTTCGCGCGGAATGTGGCTCTGTCAATGCGAATGTGGAAACACCACGATTGTCGAAACGTCGTCGCTGACCACGGGGAACGCTAAAAGCTGCGGATGCCTCCAGCGCCATCGGGCTTCGGAAGCCAAAACGGGGACGATTCCCAAATCCCGCCTGCGTCTCGGCGAATCGGAAATGCGAAGAACCTTCCGAAACTGCCGTCGCACCGCCTTAAAGAAGGGCTTTGCATTCGAGTTGGACGTAGAAACGTTTCACCGGATCACACGGTCGAATTGTCATTACTGTGGCGCGGAACCCGCTGGCTTTAGTAAAACCGGAAGGGCTTTCGGACCTTACGTCCACAACGGCATCGATCGCGTGAACAATAATCTCGGCTATCTCATGTCCAATTGCGTCCGGCCAAACGTCACATGGATGTCTCCACTTTTCTACGCTGGGCGCGGGCCGTCACGATGAACATGGACCGTAAGCGGCACGAATGCCCCGGCCAACTTAGTCTATTCGAGCCTGTTGCGCAGTCGGTTCAGACCAGCAGCGCCGTCAATTCCTCGTCATCCTGATAGCGCCGGGCCAGCAGCGGATCGGCCTCGAAGCTGCGGGCGGACAGATCGAGCGGGCTCAGACCAGCAACAGCAGCTCGTCCTCGCGTTTGAGTCGGGCGATGCGGTCCTCGAAGGAAGTGTCACCGTGCAGAGCCAGCGCCATTCTCAATCGTGCCGAGCGCCCGAAGGTCCGGGCTCCAGTGATCTGGACCGAGCGTCCGCCGAAGTTGAAGCGCAAGAGCGAAGGCGTGGCATCGGCGAAATGATCCTGCCGGGGCGATTGCGAACTGGCGGCGGCGCGGAGGGTGAAGGCCAGACGCCCGAGGATGCCGGTATCGTTCTGCTCGGGCTCCTCGTACCAGCCACCCAGCGCTCCCCCGCCAGCTTGAGGGCGAATTACCGGGACGATGACGGTGACGGTGCCGACGCTGCCGGTGGCGCTGACGCCGCTGACGACGACGGTGACATTGCCGCCGACGGAATAGCTGAGGGCGTATTCGCCGAAATACCCGCCGCCGAATGATTCGCTGCCGAAGGCCATTGCTCAGTAGCAGCTTTCAAAACGCGCGATCGGCGGACAGCGGCATTCACCGTCGCGACCGACTTGGCAACCCTCCAGATGGCGCTCGACGACGAGGAAGAATCCTTCGTCCTCATGCGCTCCCTCCAGCATCTCGGCCCCCAGCGCTTTCAGCTCAGATTGGATACGATTCAATTCGCGGTCTTTGGCGTGCAGCCGCATGAAGCCGCTTTGGCAGATGTCTTTGGCTTCCCCGGCCAGCCCGCGAATTCGCTCTGCCGCCGTCCCTTCGTGCTTTTCCGGAACGTATTTCAGAGAGCTTTCCCCCGTCCGAAAATCCATCTTGCCACGGCGATCAGGCTCACTTTGAACGCCGCCCAGCGCGTTGGCTCAAGTGTGTAGGTGTTCTGGGCCTTGATCGATTCATGGGCGACAATGAAATTGTGCAGCAGTTGTTTGAGATTCTTCGGCCCGTCCGGCGTGTCGATCCAGGTATATTCGGGGACCGGCGTCGAGGTGCCATCGGGATGCAAGTTGACCGCATAGACACCAGCGCGGTGATAGCTCGAATAGGCCGCCGATGATGATGACATGCCGAAGCTCGCGCATTGAACGTCGTAGGGGCCGCTGCTCGTCCACTGAACGTCATAGGGGCGGCTACTCGCCATCGCAACGTCGTAGGGGCGGCTCGAAACCATCACGCCTTCCGGGTAAGAGTCGCGATCGTATCCATCGCTGCCCCTTTGTAATTCGCCAACGCGAACTGCTGGTAGTCCTGGTTCCGCACGATCAGGTCCGGGCGCATCGAGTAGCCCCAGGTCGCATCGAAGTCGCAGTTGAACCCACCGGGAAGGACTTCGGCGTCGCTATGCGGGGCGTTGGCCCGGCGCCATTCGCGGTTCAAATAAAAATACCAGAATTCACTCAGGGGGGGCCACTGATGGGTTGGGTCTCCATAGGCGCGTTCACTGCACCAGTGCGGGGTGATGATCTGGCACTTGCCGCCGGGGACGAGAATCCGGTACAGCTCGTTGACGAAGCCGCAGCGCTGCATCGCCGTCAGGTGCTCCAGAAAATGACTGGCATGCGCTTCGGCGACCGAGGCGTCTTTCCACGGCCAGGGGATGATCGTCAGATCGACCACTTGATCCACGCCGACGAAGGGATGGCGATCGCATCCGGTGAAGCCCTCGCGCTTGTGGGGACCGCAGCCGAAGTCCAATTTGAGCAGCGGCGCAGCGGCGACGGCGGGAATCGCGGGCGCAATCGGCGGCGCAATACTTGGCGCAATCGGGGCCGGGCGGCGTTTGGATTTCACCACATCATGTCCGTGTTGGAATCAAAATGCCCGACGAGAACGCCGCAATCGACGGCGCATCTATACCCGTACTTCCGCGCTTCCCCCCAGAACGCCAGATCCTGGGTTCCGACACCTTCCTTGCTCGCCAGCGTTTTGAACCACGGCCTGCGGAGACGAGCGTCTTTGAACATGGGCAAGCGCCAGAGCGCGAATCCCATCGATAATCCGCAGCACTCGACCAGCTCGCCGGGGCGAGGCGGCTGGGGCCGGAAGTTCACCACCGGATCGTTCACGTCGCCCCAAATGTGCGGAGTCCCGACGCCGCCCGGCAGTCCGCCCCCTTCCCCCTTACACCAGTACAACCCGGAGATCGCCGCCAGTTCGGGATGCTCCTCCATCCGCGCCACCAGCTTCAAAACCCCATCTGACGGCGGGGCGTTATCGTGCTCCATCGTCAAGAGGTATTCCCACTGGCTCAGTTCCGGATGGGCCAGGATGTCTTCGATGGCCTTGGAATACGCCTGTCCGACTTCCTCTCCCAGCGCCAGGTGTCGATGCACGCCCTGATTCGGGGGAAAGATGAGGGAGCAGTGGGAGAGGTACACCCGTGAAGGAATCGATTCGGCCGCCGGGATGATGACCGCGATTCGCTGTTTCTTCCACGTCCCTCCGCGCAGGACACGCTGGGTCGAGGCCGCCAGATCGCCGTTGTGACGGCCGGCCTGGGCGGGGTCGATGGCATCGATGACGGCGTTTTGCAGGCGGGGTTTCATCAGGGATGGGTGATGAGGAAGATCGTCGCGGTGCCTTTGGGTCCTCCGACTTTGACCATTCCGAACGACCGATTCGGCCGCGTGCGGTACAGTTCCCAGCGCGTTTCCGGGGCATACATATGCTGGGCGAGGGCGAGACCCTGTGACATGATGGCCAAGGGATCAGCCAGGCCCGGCTGACCCGGATAGCCCACAGACCCAGAAAATCCGTAAAGACGATGATCCGAGATCAGACCCAGAAACGGCGACGACACTCCGTCATCATCGGACCCGATGAACTGATATACCGCGTTGATCGCAGCTTTTCCCGCATTCTGCGGCGATCCTACGTTGGCTTGACTTTTGGATATGCCGAACGGCTGTAGCTGGCCGCCGCCCTGGACATCGTTACCGCTGACCGGGCCGAGTTGGCCATCGACGAGGATCACTTGCCACGAATTGTTGTAGCCGCCCGATCCCGACGTAGAGAACGGCATGTAAAGACCACAGATCAGATGCCACTGGCCATCGTTGACTACTTGGCAGCTTTGCACTCCAAACGGAATAGCGCCGCCCTCGTTGTTGTCAAACATCGTGGCCGCAGCGTTGGCGGTGTTGACGCCGGAACCATCATAAATCTGCATGATAACGCCCATCGTGTGGCCGGGATAACCGGAGTTGTCGTTGCGATCGAAGGAATAGATATATGTGTCATGCGGCGTGTCACCAGCGGTGAAGGTGAGCGCTGAGTCGCTGGTGCGTATCCAAGCCGTCGCCATGTAGGCTTGGCCAAGCACGACGGTATCGGGGATTCCTCCGAAATCCACCGGGTCAACTGAGGTCGCAGATTGATAAGCGTAGGGCCGCGACTGAGATTGGCCAGAGAATATCCCCGCCATCCCCGCAGGATTGGGAATGCCAAACCAACACGTTCCCATCTGAGGATCGCCGGCGTGAAGCGTGTTCACACTCGGTGTCATGTGCAGGCCATAAGGTCCGTAGTCCATCGCACACGGAGCCTTGGCCGCGTTGGACATCGGCTCCCAGATCGGCCACCAAGCGTACAGATTTTTCGCCTGGAAGCTGTCCTGATTTATGCCGACAAACTCGTCGCGGGAAGGGCGCTGATCCATCCCCTCTGAGAGGCCGACGAACTTTTTCATCAGCGGCGTCATGTGGTTACTGGTTGATGATCGCGGTCGTGACTTCCTGAGTCTGAACCTGTACCGTCCACGTCGCAACTGACCCGCCACCGGACAACACTTGTACGGCGTACTGCCCTGTCTCAAGCCGAAGACTGACCTGCTGCAAACCGCCTGACTGGCGTGGCAATCCCAGAGGTTGAAGCGGCTGCGTATCGAAGGTGTTTCCGCCGTCTGTCGAGCGATAAGCGAAGACTTGCGGTCCGGCCGAAACGTTGGTGGGGAACTGAACGATGATCGGGATCTTGATCTGCCACGCCTGCGTGATGTTGACGGTGAATGTGAAGGACGAAGATTGCCCGATGCCGATGCCGGCTTGAATCGTCGCGGTCCAGGTTTCAACAGGTGTTGCGACGGTGCTCATCTATACCCCACTGCCATCTCTGGCTCTTGAAGTTCCACCACATCCGGGTCGTAGTCGGCCAGCGATAGCGCCCGCATTTGCAGGTGATGGCACTCGACGCGCATGGCGCAGACGGCCTTGATCTTCAGTTTCTTCAGACGCAGGAAAAACGAGTGGTCTTCACCGTAGCCGGAAATACGGGAGAACGGCTGCTCTTTCAATTCATCCTCGATTCGCTCGAACACGCTCCGCTTGACCCACAGACACCCGGCCCCGGCGGAATCGACCTCCAGGACCTCGACCGACTCATCCCATGCCCCAACCGGATGAAGCCCTTCGCCCTGCAATCGGAAAACCACCGGAGAGTGCGGCGGGTCTTTGTACTGGTAGACGGCGGTGACGACTTCCGCCCCGGTGCGATCCGCCACGTTGAGCAGCCGGTAAGCGATGTCCGGGTCGAAAGCATGGTCCGTGTCAAGCATCAGCAGCCAATCGCCCCGCATGTTGTCGGCCATGATGTTGCGGGCAACGTCGTGGATGCTCACACGCGGCGGTCGCGGGTAGTGGATGCACTCACCGGGCAGGCAGAGGTATTGCGCGTTCCACTGGATCAGGTCGGCAAAGGAATCGACGAACGGGGAGAGAACGGCAGGCGTTCCGCCCATTCTTGCCACCGTGCCGATGTATTTGTTCATCAGGAGCACGCGACTTCCTCCATCACTTCCGCCCACTGCTCGTACTGGTCCACGATCCGCTCCCAATCGAACTTCGCGCGAGCCCATTCCATCATGGGTCCGCGTATCTGTTCTTGCAGCGACAGATCGCTCGTCAGCCTGCGGATTTCATGGACGTACTGAGCCATCACCAGCGGCTCGTTGGCGGGATCGCCGTTGATGAAGATGCCGTGCCGCACGTTGTCAGCCAGCGCCCAGAGCGGATTGGTGATGGGGATTGCCCCGCACGCCTGGGCAGACATGCAGGTAATGCAGGATGTCTCGGTAAACGTCGTCGGATAGACCCAAAGCCCCGCCGACAGGAACTCGCGGTCGAGCTGCGTCTGCCCGATTCGCCCCAGCCACGTCACGCCCGGCTGTTCCAGTCCCGGCCCGCATTCGGCTTCGACGTTCTGCCAGTATTTGCCCTGGTCGTCTATCTCGACTGGCGGCTTTGTCCTGTCGCCGCACGCCCTACGGACGGCCCAATACTTTTTCTTGCACTTCTTGATGTTGTCCCATCCGTAGGCAACGGTGAGGGACAGTCGCGGCTCGAACTCGCGGGCACGCCGGAAGATTTTCAGGAGGGACGGGAGGCCGCGGTCGGGGCTGCTAGAGTAGATGAGTTTGAAGGGGTCACGTCCTATCTGTTTGATCCCCTCGATTCTCTCGACGTTGATCCCATTGCTCGACAGGTGAATCTTGCCTTCAAGCGTCGGCGACCTCTGTACCAAATACTCCGCCTGCGCCTTGCACAATGCGAGACATCGATCCAGCTTCGTAATCCGTTCGGCTGAAATGCCCTGCGGATTGTCCTTCCATCCGCTCGCGAAAAACTGATCTGGATAGCACACATCCTGACAGACAAGCCACGTCGTCTGCTCGGGATGGTCCACGGGGAAGTTATCCAGTGCAGACGGGCAACGTGACAAAACCCACACGCCGGGAGCGGCAAAGTCGGCGGCTTCAAGCGGAAGCCAGCGGGCGTTGCCGTCGTATTCGGGGCAGTTGTCGCGGAGCGGGGCGTAGACCGTGACGACGTGCCCGCGAGCGGCAAGACGACGGGCCATCTCGACAACCGAAGTCTCAGAGCCGCCTATCCCCGGATTCTCCGGGCTGCGGTGGTCCCACTTCTCAAAGTGGATCGGGCAGTAGAAATAAAAGGTGCGCATCAGACGCGGTTGTTGGCGAATTCCAGCCAGGTCTTGAACAGGCTCCCGGCGGTGCTGATCTGAGAGAAGGCGATGGCGCCGTTGGCTTGGCCGGCGTTGTTCAGGTACGTCGAAGCGGGCGAGTAGGTGGCGCTGAACGAACCGTGGCCCGGCGAAGGTGCCATAGTGGCGGCGCTGCCCTGTCCCATCCGGCCAAGAGAAGACGCGAGCGAATTGGTGAAGCCGACGTAAGTCAACTGGCCGCTGAGCGTGAGGTTCGAGGCGTTGACCGACAGGGTGAAGGTTCTCCCGGCCGCGCCGCTGGTGCTGGCAGATGAACTGCTCGACGACGTGCTCGACGCCATGTTGACGCCGATCCAGTAATCGCCCGGTGAAAGGGAAGATGCGAAGGCGAGAGGCACGATCTTGTTGGAGGCCCAAGCCGTCGTCGCCATCCAGGTTCCGGTCAACGAGAAGGAAGACGTGGCGCCGGTCGCCCCAGTGGTGCTGCTGGAGTTGCTGATGCTGCTGGTCCATGATCCGTAGCCGGGCGCCCAGGTGGTGATGGTCGTCGCCGCGTTGATCGTCGTCATCGTGTTGCTGGTCAACGATGGGAAAGAGACGGTCGCGGCGGCGCTGGAGCTGATGCTGATGGTGCTGTTGGTGACGTTGAAGGCGTAGGTGTGACCCTCATAGGTAACGAAGGAATTCCGCGTCGAGGCGAAGGTCCACAGTTCATCGGTGAAGCCGCCCGAGCCCCGGCTGAACAGGTACAGGTCCACCAGGTTGGAGTTGGTGAAAGAGTAGGAGGCGTTGGCGTTGAAGCTGCTCGCCCCGCCGTTGCTGAACGTGACCGTGTTCGCCGCCGAGGTGCTAGTCAGGCTGGCGCTGGCGATGACGTTGACGACGTTGAAACTGAGGTAATTGTCGAGGCGGAAGGGCTGGAGGAACATCGTCCCCAAACCGCCGCTGGTCGTCGCCGAGCCGACATTGAATTCGTAAGGCTCGAAATACGAATTGGTGTAAGCGGGGACGCCGATGGAGATGGTGCTGGCATTGACGCTGATGGAGACCAGACCCGTGCCGGAGAGTGATGAAGTCTGCGGGACGGAGACGACCCAGCCGGAATTCGAGGCCGCGATCGAGCATGCCCCGCTCCCGGCCATGGAAATACTTCGGGCATCATAGCTTCCCGATGAAGTTCCGAAGGTGTTCGAGGAAGCGTAGACGCTGCCGGTTTGATTCGTCTGCGAGGCGGCCGAGATCGTCACCGACTGGCCGTTCTGGCTGAGCGTGACGTTGTTCCCGCCCGCCAGAATCGCGGTGCCGCTGGAGATGAGGGCATAGCCAGCGCCGGCTGAGGTCGAGTTCCCGGCCAGGCTCAGGTCAACGCAGTTCTGGGTTTGCACCGTCTGCGTGAAGGCCGACACGGTGACGGAATTCCCGTTCTGCGAAAGCGTGACATTGTTCCCACCAGCCAGGACAAGCGTACCGCTGGAGACCAGAACGTAACCGGCCCCGGCTGAGGTCGAGTTTCCCGAGAGCGTGACATCGACGCAATTCTGTGTCTGCACCGTCTGCGTGAAGGCCGAGACCGTGACCGCGTTGCCGTTCTGGCTCAGGGTGACGTTGTTGCCACCGGCCAGGGTCATCGTGCCCGAGGAGATCAGGACATAACCAGCTCCTGCGGAGGTCGAGTTGCCGGCGAGCGTGGCATCGACACAGTTCTGGGTCTGCACGCTCTGCGAAGCGGTTGCGGTGATGGTCGAGCCGTTGAGGCCGAAGCTGACGTTGTTGGAGTTGGAGAAGACGACGCTGCCGAGATTGCCACTATTAGCGCCCGCTGAGAAATTCACCGGAGCGGCAGCGGCGTTGGCACCGGAGATGGTGACCGACTGGCCGTTTTGCGAGAGCGTGATGTTGTTGCCGCCCGCCAGGATCGCCGTGCCGCTGGAAATCAGGATGTAACCGGCGCCGGCGGAAGTCGAGTTGCCCGACAAACTCAAGTCCACGCAATTCTGCGTCTGCACCGTTTGCGTCGGCGCGGAGATGATCCAGCCGGAGTTGGTCGCCGCGACACTGACCGCGCCGCTGCCGGCGATGCTGATCGACCGCGCATCATACGTCCCCGAGGTGCTGCTGAACGTGTTGCTGGAAGCGTAGAGGTTGCCGGTCTGATTAGTCTGGGCGACCGCGTTGGCAGCCGAGACCGTGACCGAATTCCCGTTCTGGCTGAGCGTGATATTGTTTCCACCGGCCAGGACCATCGTGCCACTGGAAATCAGGACATAGCCAGCCCCGGCCGAGGTGGAGTTGCCCGACAGCGTCACATCGACGCAATTCTGGGTCTGGACCGTCTGACTGGCGGCCGAGACGGTGACCGCGTTGCCGTTCTGGCTTAGGGTGACGTTGTTACCGCCCGCCAGCGTCATCGTGCCCGAGGAAATCAGGGCATAGCCGGCCCCGGCCGAGGTCGAGTTGCCCGCGAGGGTGGCATCGACACAGTTCTGGGTTTGAACAGTCTGCGCCGGCGCGGAAATCACCCACCCGGAATTCGAGGCCGCCACCGAGACTGCGCCACTGCCCGCGATGGAAATGCTCCGGGCGTCGTAGGTGCCCGAAGAAGTGCCGAAGGTATTGCTCGAAGCATAGACGTTGCCCGATTGATTGCTCTGGGCGGCGAAGCTGGCGGTCGCGGTAATCGTCGAGCCGCTGAGTCCGAAACTGACGTTGTTTGAGTTGGAGAAGGTGACCGCCGAGAGATTGTTCGAGGTCGCGCCGGCTGACAGGTTGATATTGCTGATCGTGGCGGCATTCGACTGCATTGCCGTCGTCAGATAAGGCCCCGGCGATTGATAGTTGGTCGCGACGGTCGCCGTCAGCGTTGAGCCAGTCAGCCCGAAGGAGACGCCGTTGGAATTCGAGAACGTAAGAGCCGACAGGTTATTGGAAGTCGCGCCCGCCGAAATGTTGACGTTGGAGATCGTCGCCGCGTTCGACTGCATCGCCGTCGTCAGATAGGGCGGCAGATTTACACTGACCCCGCTGGTATTGACGGTGATCGAGCCGCCGGTGATCGCGCCGTTCACCCCCGCGTAGTTGCTGGAATTCTGCGACAGGTCCGCCGTGGTCAGGTAGGGCGGCAGGTTGACCGACACACCCGAGGTGTTCACCGTGATCGAGCCGCCGGTGATCGCGCCGTTCGTCCCGGCAAACGCCGTTTCGATGTCGGTGATCGTCTTGACGGTGATGGTCGCGGCGATCTGATCGCCCACCACAATCGAGCGGGCCGAGGTTCCTTCCTGGGTTCGGACGATGGTCAGCGTGTCGGTCGAGACGTTGGTGACGCGGACGATCTCGGCATTGCTGGCCATCGGGATCGAGCCGGTCGGCCAGACGGTGGCATTGAACGGCACCGGGGGGAAAAGGCTGCCGCCACCGGCCGAAACGACCAGGGTGGTGCCGCTGGACGCCGGCGCGGGCGCAGTGGCAACCAAGGTATACGCGAGGTTCTTGTGTTGATCGAAGGGCATCGCTCAAAGGTGAAAGTCAGTTGATGACCACCATTGCACTCGCGCCGGCCGGGGGAAGCTGCACGGTGAAATTGGCGGCGCTGACGGCAAAGTCGCTGCCGAAGTTGATGACCGCAATCGCGTTGTTGGAGCGGGTGGCGTTGTAGATCAAGGCCCCTCGCGCTGTGAACGTCGCCATCGTCCACACGGGATTGTTCCAGCTCAGATAAGCCGAATCGCCTGACAATCCCGCCGCGTAACCCGAAAGCGCCATCCCCCCAGCCGTGTAGCCGCTGCCGACCACTTCACCGGCTGAGGTGTAAGCCGTCGTCGTCTTGTCCAGGTTCGCGCTTGAGGTGTACAGCGCGATCATGTACTGATCGCCCGGCTGGTGCAGCCCGGCCTGGAAATCCTGCTTGGCCTGATCGGTGAACGCGTGGGTGATCATTCATCGCCGTCGTCGTTGTCGCTGCCGCCGATCTGGAGATCGATTTTAATTTGGTGCCCATTGTTCTCCACCTTATATGGGCCGTCACTAAACCGGTGTCCGCCCACGATGACATCGCCGCAGCTCACGTAATAGCCGTAGACGTTCTCCGGGGGCTGGGGCGAGGTGGAGCGGAAAATCTGCTGCGGATAAACGATCGCCGGCTCTCCCTCGTTTTGCACTTCGCGCCAGCGGGCGGGGTCGAGCGGAATCGGCGAGTAGCCCAGGAAATTCGGTTGGGTGAAGAAATTCTCCTCGAAGTCCGGACGCACGTCGTTGCCGAACAGGCGCAGGACCAGGTCGTTGCGGGCGGTGAGTCCGCGCAGACAGAGCACGATTGCAGCGCGGGTGAGCATCGATTACTTTTCCCCGCCGGACGCCTCATCAGGCGGATTCGGCTCCACGGTAGGTTCGGGAGGCGCCGGGGGGGGCGAGGCGGGAAGAATGGGCGTTGGGTTCTGGGTAGTGATCTCGTCGCGGAATCCGGTGACCGTTCCATCGGCATCGCGGATGAAATGACGGGTCATTCCCGACGTCTCGTCTTTCACTTCCGAAGTCAATCCATCGGCATCGCGGACGATCGTATGAATCCCCGGAGCGCGAGGCGGCACGGTGACGTTGACGATCGGCGCTTCCACATTCACCTGCGCGGGAGGTGCCGGCGGCGGAAGGACCGGGGCGGCCACGTTGACGATCGGCGCTTCGACGGTGATCTGCGGCGGCTCGGGTGGCTCGGGTGGATCGGGGAGCTGAATGATCGGAGCGAGATTCACCACCGGCGCTTCCAGATACACATCGGGCGCAGCTGACGGCGGCGGGGCGTGCAGATGAATGACCGGCGGCTGCACTGTCACCTGCGGCGCGGCAGACGGCTCGACGTTGATGATCGGCGACTCGACCGTCACCTGGGGCGATGCCTGCGGCGCGGAGGGGGCGGCGTGATAGTGCATTACAGGAGCAGGTTGTGGGGGAAGGTCCACATTGACGATCGGGGACACGTTCACCGGGGACTGCACCGTGAATTGCGGCGGCAGGGGGGGCAGGGGAGTCGGCAGGGGGGGCTGCGGGGGAAATTCCACGTTGATGATCGGTGACACGTTCACCTGCGCCGGAGCTGGCGCTTGCACGGCCAATCCGGCGGCGGCTCTGAGCGATGCCAGGTCGATCTGCGGCGCTTGATGAATGTGAATGGCGGGAAGCTCCGGCCGCTCTCCCCCTCGCCCCCTCTCCCTTTCGCCCGCTCTCCTCACCAAACGGCGCTCTTCGGCGCTCATGCTGGTCGTCTGCCCGAACGGGCCGTAAGGATCGCTGTCGGGATAGAACCGGCTTTCCAGATCGATCTGTCCCGGCTGCGGGCCTGGGGGAAACGTCTTGGCCGTGTTCGGCACGCCGATATTTTCGGTCAGCGTCCTGGCGATCCATTTGTCGCAGACGTAGCTGGGATCGAAAATGAAATTGAACATCGTGCAGCGTGAACCATTGGCGAACGAGCAGGTGGCGCAGCTCGACACTTCATCGGGCGATTGGCGGTAATTCGGCACCGAGGGCGGGGGAACCTGCGGAAGCGGCCACGGTCCGCCGGCCACTTCATCGCGGGCCTGGCGATCGGCTGCCGATTGCACGTCGACCCCCCCTGCGGGACTGCCGCGCTGCTGCTGGAGGATGAAATCGCTGACGCCTTCCACCGTGCCCCCCCCGCCCGGCGCCGCACTGGCCGCGATGCGACCGCCCGCCTTGGCTGGCGTTTTGCCGTTCTTGCCCTTCCCATTGCCGTCCTGTCCTGAGCTTGTCGAAGGGTTGCCATTTCCGCCCGGAGGCTTGGGCGCGGGGGCCGCCGGCATGGCCACGTGCACGTGCACGCCCTGTCCACTTCCCCCTCCCGGCTTTGGCGCCGGTGTCGCCGCGGCTCCGTTTCCTCCGCCTCCCCCTCCCCCACTCTCCCCCTCTCCCCCTCCTCCTCCCGCCGGCACCGCCGGTTCCTCCACTCCGCCACCGATGACTTTCCCAGCTTTGTTGGTGACCGGATCGCCGGTGATCGTCCCGCCCGTCGGCGTCTGCACCGGCAGGAGCGGCTGGGTGTAATTCTTCTGCACCGGCAGACCGCCCTGTTGGAACATCGCTGACAGATCAAGCAGGTTGGCGCTGACGGCGTCGACCGTCCCCTGGCGATTCTCGATGGCCGCTTTGACCAATTCGCGGACGTTGTTCCGCTCGTCGTCGTTCTCCGGCAGCGTGAGTCCGCGGTTTTCGGCCAGGTTCTTCTCCTCGGCCAGCTTCTCGATGACGTGCGAATAGCGCCCGCCGCGCAACGCGACGATCTCCTCGCGGGTGATCAGGCGGTTCTTGAGCAGGATGACGAAGGCGTTGGCTTCCTTCTCGGGATCGATCCACGACTGACTGGGCGGGAGATAATCCGCTTCGACATAGCGAAAACGATCGGCGAGGAACTCGTCGGTTGAGAATCCCTCGATCCCGTCCAGCCGGCCTTCCATCACCGCCCAGTTGAAAAACAGTTCGTAGGCGGGCCGGACCATGGCGTCGATGAATAGTTGCTGCTCGGGCTCCTGTTCCTTGCGATCTTCCAGCATGTCCTGGCGGGCGGCGGAGTAGTTGGAGTCGTTGCGCCGCGCGATCTGGCCGTAGCTCTGGCCCAAAGCCGCGCCGATGCCGCGCACGGTCGTCTCCATGAACGGGTTGTATTGATTGCCCGGCGATTGCGGCACCAGGCTCTGGACCTTCTCACCCGGTACGGTTCGCGCGACCATGCCGGGGACGAAGTCGATTTCGTTCATCCCACTGGGCGTCTGGCCGCTGCCGTTGGTGGGCGGACCGAATGAGGTGGCGGGGCCGATGTTGTTGCCGGGCATCGGTTGCTCGATGATTAATCCGATGCAGCTTTCCATTTCCATGCGCCAGATCGAGGCCGTCTGAACGCGGGAGATATCGCGCATGTCGGCCATCACCGGGGACAGACCGGTCACGCCGCGGGTCTGCAAAACTCTTTCCTGATCGAAATAGTGAAACATCCGCTGCCGGGGAACGCGCTCGGAAAAGAATGCGTGCCGATATAAAACGTCGTTGGGGTTACGGGTGTAAATGTGGTATGCGAGCGGCGCCCCGTTCTCGTCCACTTCCACCCCGCCTCTGACTTCCCGTCCGGCATAGCTGAGAATGCGCAGGTCGAACTGTTCCGCCTCGAAGGCTTGCAAGCGCAGACCGACCGGTTGATTGCGATCGATGATCCCCTCGTTGAGCAAACCGGGGAACTTGTAGGACCACATCCACAGGTGCTCGCCGGCGATGAACTTGTCGGCCGCGGCCAGTCTTTGCATCTGGTTGAAGCTCTTGCGCCGCTCGATGTCGCAGTGCAGACACCAGCGGTGCCACAAGCGGGCCACCACCAGATTCAATTGCGTCAGCGGTTTGCCCTTGGGGTCTTTGGCGTGGGGGATGACTTGAATGCCCTTGCCGACGACGTTGCGGACGAAGGATTTCTTCGCCGACCGCGCCAGCCAGGAATCGCGATCGAGCTGCCGCGCCCGCCCGATCATCACCGGGGAATCGGGGATGTTGGCTAAATCTGCCGAGGCGTTGTTGGCCCGCCAGTCGGTGTTGCGGCGTCCGGTATCGGCGGCGGCGTGGATGGAGAGGGCGGCCTGTCCCTCGCGCATCCTTTTCTTGGTCGCCTGGAGGGCCATCACCTCGACCTGGGCGCGGAGCCGGCGGGCCTGCTTCTCGGCGGGCAGCTCCATCTCCGGCGCGGTGGCGCGGTTGATCGGGCGGTAGGGATTGCGGCGGGGCATTACAATGGAGACCGATGAAATTTCTTCACGCGATGATGACGTCGATGGCGCGGGCCGTCTGTCTGCTTTCGCTCGGGGTCTTGGCAGCAAAGGGAGATGCGCATACGACGCCGATGGGGAAGGAGGTCCTTCTGCTCGCGATCGCGTTGACTGCGGGAATCGGATGGATGGAGAGGCCGAGAAAAGATTAGCGGAGGGCGGCGAGTTGCTGATGACCGCCAAGGGGCTGCCCGACCTCGGTGCGCGAGTTGCTGAGATTTTCGTGCAGGATGACGAGCATCTTTTCCACGTCGTCGATCAGTTCCCTTTGCTCGCGGATCAAACGGGCCAGCGGCGCACGGCCTTCCGGTCGGATCGGCGAGGGATCGACGCCCTTTTGGCCTTCGCCGAACATGATCCCGCGCCAAGTGTCATGCACACCGCGAGCCTGGGAAGCCACGTGCATAAGTTGCTGGTTGTTCTCGAAAAGCATCTGGGCGACGTCATCAAGATTGAGGCCGTCCGGCTTGGCGGGTTGAAGTTGTCCGGCGAGTTGTTCAACGCGGTTCATGGGAAAATCCTTTGCCGTTTTCAGCGGCGGTTAGAATGCTGGTCGATGCCAAGATTGGGATTGAAAAAACTTCGCGCGAAGTGGATCAGCCGGGATTTCTCACACCTGCCGCGCCAGCAACAGGAGCGCATCCGCAGGGCGATCCGTCATGGAAGGGGAGTCGTCGTTTCAAACCGGTAGACGACCGTGAACATTGCGCAACTGCCTTCGATCGGACGCGCCTCGATCGACTGAATGCGCCAGTGGGGCGGACACTTGGGAATCCACGTCTGGCTGTTGATCTTCTCCACTTCCGTCTGCCAGTAGCGCAGGATTTCCGGCTGGGCTGTCGAGGGGCCGACGTTCTGGCCTTTGTGGATGACCAACGGGAGTTCACAGGTTCCGTTTGATGTCTACACCATCGTTGCTGGCGGCGAAGTCGATCGGCGGCAGCGCGATGGCGGCAGCGGCGGCGGCGAACAGTTTGCAGAAGGCGCGGCGGGTCATGATTTCCTCATCGGTCGATCCGTTCCCTCTCGAATCACCACGTTTTCCGGCGCAGGGGGCAGAGGCGGCAGCGGCAGCGGCATCGTTTGGACGTGACTTTCGCCGTGTACCCGTTCCCACCTTTGATGTCGATCAGGATCAAGCGGCGGTTCAACGTCAAATCTGTCGATGAATTCCGCGATCGCCGATTCGTCACCCTCCAGCGTCACACTATGCACGATGCTCAGAATTCGCCCGTCGTCATGGCGGAAGGTCTCGTTCAGCTTGATCTTCTTTTTCTTCCAGCTCATGCGGGCCATCGGGTTCCTTACGTCAGTTGCATTTTCAGATGCTCGCTCTGTTGCTTCTGCCAGCGCCTATATCGAAGCTGCGCCCGGAACAAGATCAACCAAGCGACCATTAATGCTGTGAGGGCGGGAATCCGGTATTGATTCTGGCTCGCCCACGCATATCCCATGTGAAATCGGAGCGCGTTCATGACGACGACAACCGACCAAAACATCGTGGAAGCGGGCCACAGTCGGGGCTGGCCATTCGGCAATGGGCCGAAATAGAACCGTCCCTTGAACCTCGCCCAGCGCGTGGGCTCCAGGGTGTAGCTCTGTTTGTGGCGGCCGAACCCCTCGATCTGGGCAGCGATGGAATTGATCGCGTGCAAATCCTGTGGCCTCAGACTGTCGAATGGGACGCCCAGCGCAGGCTTGTAGAACGCTTCCATGCCGGTCGAGAACGTCCCCAGATCATCGGTGACGACGGCGGCGGGCGCGGGATCGGGATGGAAGTCGCGGAGCGGCATATTCCGGTCCAGCGAGATTGCAGAATCCCAGATCAACTGATCGAACCGGGCGTCCACCGCGTTCTTCGCCTCAAGGGGCAACCTGTCAAAAAACCGCAATGCCTGCTCATCCGACGCTGCGGGATTGCAGCCGAACGCCACCAGCGCCGATTTGAACAGTGGATGCACGGTCACATTCTACTGCGCAATCCGCTTGCGCTTGCCGAAAAGATACCAGTCGCCGGTTTGGCGGTTCCGCTTCCAGCCCAGCGCTTTCAGGAGCGCCATGCCGCCGTCTTTCGAGCCCGTCCCCGTCTTCAAAATTCCGTAGCCGTCGAGCAGGCTTTTCATCATGAAGCTGGCGATCCCCATGCGGCGGTAAATCTTGGGGACGTAGATGTCGATCACCTCGCAGACAGCTTGCCGATAGGAGTTGCTTCCGAGACGAACCCAGACGCTTCCGACCGGGGCATCGCAGTTGACCGCGAAACAGGTTTGTAGAAGGACGCCGTTGCCGACCCAAGCCATCTCCAGACGCAGCGACTCAGGCTTCCACTTCTCCAGTTCCTTCGGCTTCGGCATTCGTCACTCCGGCAGCCGGTTATTGGCCGCCTGGAACATCCCGTTCTGCTCCCTCCACACCATGGCCCTTAATTGATCCATCCGGGTAATCAACTGGAGGATATTGATCTTGGTCACCTGGCGATGCCCCTGATCGGTCCCGATGGTGTAGGAGGCGATCCCCGAGGTGATGTAGTTCTGGTAGGCGGTTTCCAGAAGCGCTAGTTCAGTGGAGGGGTCGAGGGACATAGTCTTTACTCAGGTTGAGACTGCGCGTGTCGGATGCGCTTCTGGGCGATCTTGAAGTAGGCGAGTTCTCTTTCGATGCCGATGAACTTCATCCCTTCCAACACTGCCGCTTTTCCGGTCGAGCCCGAGCCCATGAAGCAGTCGAGCACCGTGCCGCCGGGCGGGGTGATGAGGCGGATGAGCCAGCGCATCAAGTCGGTGTTTTTGACCGTGGGGTGATGATTCGCTCGTGGCGGGATTTCTTTTCGCTCGCTGCCGTCGGGTCGATGCGTGTTCGTGTTCATCCCGTAGGGCTGGCCGTCGTCGCGTCGGACGTGTTTCTTCGGGGCGTCTTCCAATCCCTCGTTGCGGTCGCGCCGGCTGGCTTTGGCGCAGTAGAAGAAACGGGAAGCGCCACCGGAGTCGCCGTGTCGGTTCTGTGAATTCTCGACGCCGCCCAAGCCATTGCCGAAAACCTCGTTCAAATAGTTCGGCCCGCGTGGCGCTTGCACTCCAGCCGATCGCGTGACGCCGCTCTGCTCATTCAGCAGCCTCACCGGGCAGTCGGGGTGACAGTCGCCGTTACAGGAGGGATGATGGGATAAAACGAGGTTCGCCGGCCAGCGACCTTTGTCCATGCCGTTCAGGTACGGCGCGAGCGACGCCGGCCCATTCTCGAATTGCCCGTAAGCATGCCGCCCCTTGTTCTGGTCATGGCACAGGCGTTGCGCTGCTGCTGCTGCTGCTGCTGCTTTATCTCCGTTGGAGGCGAATCCGATCCTCGTCCCGTCGATATTCAGCGCCCCCGTTCCGTGCTTCAAGACGTTCCTGGCTACCGTCGATTCACTCAGGGGCTTACGACAGAGCCACCAGTCTTCCACGGCGGGTTTGAGGGCGGTGCCGAAGCCGTCATATTGCTTCGCGGCATCGGTGGCGGGCGCGGTAATCGGCGGATGCGATTGTTCTTTGCCCGGCTTGTCTCCGACCCAAATCGTTTTTCCGTCCTGATTCGGCCTCGCGTGCGGATTCTCTCTGATGAATTTCCGCTTCGCGCCGGCTTCGCGGTCGATCGCTTTCCCCACGGACAAACTTTTCGGGAAGCCCGTACCAAAGATGTGCGCAATTCTTTCGCGTACCTCAAACCCCGCGTCTTCAATCGCCATCCCCGTCCAGTGGCTCGTCCGCGGGATCGCCCACACCAGGGCATGACCGCCGGGCTTGAGCACCCGTAAGCATTCTTTCATCACTTCGGTCAGGAAGGCGATGAAGGCTTCACGGGGGCCTAAGTCATCCCAAGCCTTCCCCATGAACGAAATTCCCGCCGGCGGATCAGTCACGATGGCATCGACGCTGTCGGCGGCCAGCGTGCGTAGCACCTCCAGGCAATCGCCGCGGAACAGGCGCACGGTCTTGCCCTCGCCCCCTCTCCGCGTCCCCGTGTCGCCGCGTCTTCGCGTCTCTTTCACCTCAGCGCGGCCTGGGCCTAATCGGCGGGCGGGAATGCACCCAGTCAAATTTCTGTTTCTCCGGCTTGGGGTCATTGGCGACTTGGATGGGACGGGGCTCGGGATTGCCGGCCCCCAGATCGAAGGCGGCGGCGCACTGGAGGACTTCCGTGTCCCACATATGGTTCGCTGAGCCGCTGGTGACCTTCACCCACAGCTCTTTCCCCGTTTTCCGCTCGAGAACCTTGTGTTCCGACGCCATCTGGCTGATGTAGTCCTCGTCGATCCCCGAATTCACCGCCCATTTGCCCAGATCGGGATCGTGAATCAGCCGGTACAGCAGGTCTTTCGCCTTCTCGGTGTCGATGTTGAACAGGACGATGTCGTGGTTCTTCTGGTGACTCTTGCCCAGCAGCGTTGCCAGCGTCGTTGACGAGCCCTTGGTCGGCCGGATGCGCAGGCGATCGGATTGAGCGAATTGATAGACCTCCGACCAGCGCGGGCCGCCCGAGTCGATGAAAAGCACCTGCGGCGCGATGCCGTTCGGCCCGATTTGCCCCCCTGTCGCCCCCGCCCCCCCTGAAACGGAGGCGTTTTGGGCGTTTTGGACGAGATTTTGGCCGTTCTCGAGGGGAAAAACCTTGTTCAGACACCGCTGCCGCAGCTCCTCGAAAGAGTTGGCGATGCCGTGCTCGATCAGTTGGCTCCGGAACTCATAGCCCCAGGCCCGGACAACGTAGGGGAACCATCCATCTCGGGCAGTCGTCCCTTGCGTATCGGCACTGGCGACCAGCGCTCGAGCCCAGGCGGGAACGATGCCCGGCGGCGGGGCATTGAACGACTTTTCGCGGATGAAAGAGGGCGCTGTCTTGGCAACCTGCAACTCGAAGGGCTCGGCGAGCCACGAATTGCGGAAGTTCATCGTCTTGGCGGGGTCATGTTCGCAGCGAATGAACTCCGCGACGGCATCGGCGAAGCTGGGCCACGGTGAATACAGGCAGGAGATGTGGAACCCGACGCGCTTCGAGCGCGGGCGCTCTCCGATCAGCTTTCCCTCCAGCGTGACCGACTGACCCTCGCTGACCCACAGACCCTTGAGGAGCATGGCGGGTTTCCGCGAGTCCTCGATCCGCGCCTTGCACTTGCTGCACTCGTACCAGGCCAGCTTGTTGACCTGGATCTCATCGGCCAGACGTACCTTGTCGGGGATGTCCAGCTTGGGCCACTTGACCTGCGTGAAAACCAGCCGCTGAAACGTCCCGCAGAAGGGGCACGGAACTTCAAAATGGCGCCTGTCGCCGCTCGCTTCGTAGGATTTCCAGATCGCCCCTTCGCGATTGGTGGGGCTGGAGACTTTGAAGATGCGCTTGCGGTGCTGGTAGGTGAGCGTGCGCTGATAGGCCAGCGAGATCGGATCGGCTTCGCGCCCTGAGAAGGCGATGAACTTGTCCACCTCGTCAAAGAAACACGTAGCGTATTTGGCGTGCGGCGAGAGTGGACGGCGAGCCGGCCCAGCCGCCGAACAACGTCATCGAATCCAGGACGATCGTGTGAGTTTTGGTGTCCCACTTCCGGCTGCTCATGTGGCGCTTCAGCGCCGGGGAGCTTTCCAGGAGCGGCTTGATCTTTTCAGCGAAGACCTCCTTACAGGCTTGCTCGACGGGAAGGACCAGCAGCGCCGGGCCGGGGTCCTGATCGATGCAGAAGCCGATGACGTTGTGAAGCGCCAGGCTGACGCCGATCTGCGTGGCCTTGACGACGGTGATTTCTTCGATGCCCTCCTCGACCGCGGCGTCCATGATGCCGGCGAGATAGGGCGTTCTGTCATTGTTGAACGGGCCGGGCTCGGGACTGGTGCCGGGGGCGAGAACGCGATGGACGGCCGACCATTGGCTGGGGGTGAGCCGATCGGGCCAGCTCCAGGCGCGCTGCTCGGATTCGGACCAGTGCGCTTCCGCTGCCTCTGACTGCGGCGACGGATCAGGGACGGGTGAGACAGACGGCTCAATCACGATTGCCGGACACTGCGCATGTCGCTAGAGTATTGGCGTGATGGGCGCGACGCCGCTTGACAAGATGCTGACCGTCTCGGAAGTCGCCAGGGAATTGGATCGTTCCGTCGCCCGCGTGCGCCAGTTCATCGACTCGGGCGAGCTTCCCGCCCGGAAGGTGAATCCCCGCCTGTATCTGATCGATCCCGCCGATCTGGCCCGCTTCCGCAAACGCAAGCGCCCACCGGGCTGGAAGAAGGGCCGCAAGCGCGGGAAAGCCAGGGCGAAAACCCGACCGCGTTTATAGCCGTCACAACCGCCGCAACTCCCGTTACTTAGACGCTGAACAATTCTTCTCCGCAGGCGCTTTTCCGTTGAAATACCCTACGCACGTCGCTATAGTATTGATGTCAGAAGAAAGGAAACCAAAATGACAACGCAAATCGAGAAGTTCGCGGCAGAGGCAGCCGAATACAAAATTGGCGACAACGTTGAGATTCGCACCGGCGAACATGCGGGCGTGAAAGGTTCGATTTCGTCGGAGCCGAGAGGGTATCGCAACCAATTCTTGAACGTGTCGAAGGACGGCGTTTACGTCGCTTGCTTCCACGTCTCCGATCTGATTCGAGTCGACGCCTGATTCAAAACACGAAAGGAAAAAGGTGCTTTGATGCCCCTCACAATTAACGTCGGGCTTTCGCGTAAAGCCTCCGAAGATTATCAGTCAGCCGGCGTCTCCATCAACGTCACCGCCGAACTCGATCAATCCCTCCTGGAGCGTCCCGGTGAACTACAGGATCGCATCGGCGACCTCTACGCCCTGGCGCACGAGTCCATCGACAGACAGTCGGCCGCGATGCAGCCCCGTCTCCGCCGCAAGCGCCATCAGCGGATCGAATCTCAGAACGGCAACGGCAACGGCGGCAACGGCTCGGGCCATCAGCCGATGACCGACTCCCAGCGTCAGTTGATCCTGCTCCTGGCCAACGAGCACCACGTCGATCCCTATGAGAGCGCCCGCGACCACTTCGGGATCGAATTCCAGCAGATGACCCGGCGGCAGGCGTCGGTGGCGATCGATGATCTGAAAGCGGCGCTGCGCTGAAACGAGCGTTTCCTTTCGTGCGGGGGTGAGGCCAAATTGTGAACGTCCCCGGCCTCGCCCCTGCTTTTGCCTTTAACGGAGAGAAGTCATGTCAGAGAACAAACACACGCCGGGGCCGTGGATATGGCAATCGTTCGATGGCGGCGAGACGTTCTTTCTCGGCACGCCCGATCGCGGCCGGCTCATGGTCATGGACTTCGTTCGACAGGGATTCAACCGGGCGACGGCTCGATTCGCGATCCGCGAGGGCGACAAGGGCGGATTGATGAAAGCGGCAACGCTGGAGACGGTCGAATCGTTTCCAGATGCCCGATTGATCGCCGCCGCCCCCGAGCTTCTGGAAGCATGCAAATTGATGCATTGGGCGGGGATCGGGATCGCGCAGCACCAACCGACCGATCCGGTTGCGGCGGCCATCTGGGAACAACTCACCAACGCCATCAACGCCGCCCGTAGCGCGATCACCAAGGCAGAAGGAAAGACGCCATGACACATTTTAAATGCCCCGATTGCGGCAAGCCGTTGCATGAGGTTCGGCAGGCAGAATCCAGCCCGCTAAACCGCGAGCAATTCGACGCATCAAAGGCCGGAGACTTCTACTGCGAAACGTGCCCCGGCAACAGAGGTCGGACTCACTACCGCTACTTCTGGAAAAAAGAATTGCTCAACCAATGCACGCACGAAGATTTTGCGGCAGAAGTGGACGTGCATCGACTTGAGGACACAGGAAGATTTCAAGCCGACGTGCGGATCAACTGCCGGTGCTGCGGCCTCCCCTTTCGTTTCATCGGATTGCCTGCGGGACTCGACCTCAACGGCGCGGCCACGTCCGTTGATGCGACCGAGGGTCGATTCTCTATCGCTCCGAAAGGCGAAGTGGTCAGCATCCTCGAAGGCGGCGTGGTCGGATTCTCGGTTCGGAAAACAGAAGCAAACCCCACCGAAGGCTATCCCCCCGGCTGGCCCAAATGCCCCGGCTGCGGACGCCCGGCATTGGATGGTCACATTACCTGCGGAGACGTGCGCTGCTCAGAAGGCAGCCGGAGATAACCCATGAACCTCACCCTCAAGCCCCAGCAACAGAACACCGATGCGCTCCCCTGCGACATCCTGGTCGGCGGCAAGAAGATCGGCGACCTCAGACCCCATCGTGAAAGCGACGGCGCTCGCTGGCACGCGGCGATTAACCTCGAACGGGTTTACCTTCGCGGCTACCTCATCCAGGGCTTCGGCCCGACGCAAGAGGCTGCGATCGCCGACGCCATCGAGAACGGGAAATGGACGGCGCTGGAACAGCTCAGCCTCGTCGAGGAGCTGGCCGCCAGCGTCGGGCATCAATTCAAAGAATCTCCCATCGGCGAATGGACGATCGGCGTGCGGCCCGTCACCGCGTCAATCCGGGCCGAGGGCCAATGACCTTCACCCCCAAACAGCCCGTGTTCATTGCGGAGTACGGACGTGGCGCACGCCCGGCCCATGTGCTGCGCTCTTATCAGCAGGAGGGACGGGAGCGGGTGGTGGTGAGCTTCGATGACGATCAGCGCTGTGTCCCGCGCGACTGCTTTGCCGAATCCGTGTTTGTCAGCAAGGCCGAAGCGCAGAAAGCGAGTCAGTGATGGCCACCCTCTGGAAAACCGATGGCACTTCGCAAGTCGTCACACCGAAGCAGGGAACAGAATTCACCCTCGCGGAGTTGAAGGCATTCGTCGGCGGCTATATCGAGATCGTCCGGCTCGACGAGGGGTCCCTGATGGTCGTGAACGAATCCGGGCTCTTGGAAAATCTCCCTCTCAACAACATGGGCACGCAGCTTTATCGCCAGATGGCGTTCCGCAACACGGGGCGGCGCTGTGATGATCCGGTGGTCGGCGACGTGCTGGTCTGCTCCAGAACGGAAGTGACGTGATGCCCCTCCCCATCAAAATCGAATCCATCGAATCCGCCAAGGCCCGGTTCCCTCGCGCCATCGAAAAATGCTGGGACGCGGAGACGATCAAAGAGGACCAGGCCACCGGCAGCGACGACCGCCCCGGCAAACACCGCGAGCACGTCTTCGACCTGGAGCGCCATCCGGGAACGTCCTATCGCCTGATCGTTTCCCGCGAGCGCATCGGGCTGGTGGAAAAGCTGCACGTCTCCTGTTCGCAGATCGAAGGGGCCATGCCCGCGACACTGGCGCTGGCCAACGTCGGCGTCCTCTTGTCGGCGATCAGCAACCTCGAATTAGGCGGAAGCGAAGTTCATTTCAGCCAAGGCGGCGTGGCCCACATGCTGTTCGACTGGCCCCTGCCGCAGAGGAAATGATTCATGCCCGATGGCACCTTCCAATACCTCGCCAAGCCCGGACCCTTCAAGCGGAGGAGCTACGCCGACAACCAGGCCCTCGCCATCCCCAAGGTCGGCGTCAGACTCAAAGACCCCGCCGGCATCAAACGCTACAAGCGCCCGGTGTGTGAGCTCTGCGGGTTTGCCCCGTTCGATCCGACGCGCATTCACGGCCACCATTTAATCACAAGAGCAGCCGGCGGAAGCGACGAGGTGAGCACGAATATCGTCTACGTCTGCATCCCCTGTCACCGGGACATTCACGACGGCCATGTCGAGAAATCCCGACTGGAGAAGATCATCAGCGCCCGCCTGGGAGTCGCCATCGTCATCGACGAATTGAACGTCAACCCGCCGCAGAAGACCATCCGGCTGCCGGGAACGCCGGCGCGGCTGGAAACGTCTGAGTGCTGTTCGTGCGGCGACCTGTTCGAGGGGGAAGCGGGAGAATTCTACTGTGTCGAGTGCCGGGGGAAACATGAGCGGAGATAGATCATGACCAAGCGGAAGTCCAAATCAGCATCCGATGCCCTCTCTGGCGTACATATTTTTCTTGAAGGGTTGGACAAGATCGCGCCGTCTGATCTAAGGGCAGCGATGGTGACTGCAATCCTTCGCGCCCGGGCACTCCAGAAGGAAACTCCGGTTGCCGAAAAGGAACTCCTCCAACTCCTCGACCTTCTTCACATCGAACTATTTCGTTTCAGGCAATTCGCGGCGTTCCTGAAAGGCCGCATCGCTCCGGGCCTCCAGTTTGGAGAATTTACGTGGGTGGAAAACATTGACCCAACGAAACAAGGCGCTCGGAGAAAAAAACGATGAACTTCACCATCAACGGCCAGATCCAACTGGACAAGCAAACCTTCTACCGCATCGACGACCTGGATTCAGGATTGACGGGAATCGACTTCCTCCGGCACCCGGCGGCGCTGGTTCAGGATCGACAACTGGCCGAGCGGATCGTCAAGCTGCTCAACGCGGACGAGAAGGAACGGAGCAAGCCGGGGTAATCAAGCCGCGTGCCCGGCGAACCGGTCGCAGATGCCCTTGTGAAACTGGCGGATCGCTGCCTCCCGTTCCACGTCGTTCGTGCAGGGCGCCAGCATCGCCATCAGCCGCGGCGTGTTCATCAGCTCATTCCGCACCGCCATCACCTTCTTCACGTTCTCCCGCTCCACCTCGTCACGCGACACCATGGCCTGCGTCTCGATCTGATACTCCAGCTCCATCTTGGCCAGCTTGGCGCCGAGCAGCTTGAGCTTGACGTCCCGCTCAGGGGTCAGCTTGGTTTCGCCCGCCGGCCCCACCGCATTCAGCTCGCACCAGGCTTTGACCTCCGCGACCGGATAAGGCGGCTTGAACGGCCAGTCGTCCCGCTTGGCCAGCTTCTCCAGGGCCGTGTGACTTTTACCTAAAGCTGCGGCGAGCTGGCGCAGGCTCTCGATCGGCTGGCGCAGGCCCTTGGCCTTCTTGGGCTTGCGCTTGGCCGCGCTGGCAACCCTGGCAACCCTTTTTTTTGCAACCAACATTTATAAATCGTTCGACGCCGCCGCAATCGCGGATACCCGACCCCCCGCGCCAGTACCTTACGCTTTTTTAATGCAGCGGAAACGGGTTACTCGACTGGTCGATGGGAAGGAATAGAGGTTGGATTTCCGGCAATCCAATTGGTTCCCATTGGCATGGCATATCTCATCGCTGGCGCCGTGTGCTTATGCCGTCACGTTGGGAAGGACATCCATCAGGCCAGTCACCAACGTCGCACGATCGCTGCCATTGGTCGCTACCACGTCGAAGTTATAGCCTTTGTTACCCACACCTATGGCCAATCCCGTCGTCAGGCTGCTGGCCAGCTCCACCTGCACCTGCTGCCCCGCCCCGGTGGCCACGTTGACCGCCCCGGTTGTGGTGATCGTCGCTGTCCCGGCGCTGATGTTGGATGTCGTCTTGGTCGCTGTGAAGGTAATGGTCCAACCTGCCAGGGTGAGCGGCCAGTTGTTGCCCGGCTGAATCGTGAACAATAACGCACGCCCATCTGCTGCCAGATAGGCATCCTTCTCGACAATGCGGATCGAGCCCACACCCACCGGGCTCTGGACGATGACGGTCTGGCCAGACAGGGCGTTGATGAGGTTCGCCTGGAGCTTGGATACCTCACCCAGATAGATGACCAGCTCACCTGCGGTTCCCCCGACGGTGGCGCTGACGATGATCTCGCAATCGTCGCCGTCGAGGTAGGTGCCGGGAAGGGTGCCCGAGGCGGTGTAGTCTCCGGCGCCGTTGTTGGTGATGGTGACGGTGACGGTTGCGTCTGTGGCGCCGTTGTGGCGCAAGAGCGCTGTTGGCGGAACGTCCGCGTTTTGCTTCACCCCCGCTGTGGTTTGCGTGATGAACGAGCGCTGGAAGTTGCCGCCGGGCGAGTAAGGCATGATCGCGACTCGATTGCTTCAACCACGCGATTTACTTCGCCACTTTGCGGAACCGAATCCCCAGCAGCAGCGCCGCGGCCAGCAACAGCGCCATCGGCGGCTCCGGCACGGACTGACTCGACTCCGAAACCCCGGTCAGCTCCAGCGACATTAGGGCTGGACCGTAGGGTCGATTCCAAGAACGCACAGTCCAGCGTTCGTCAGCCCGTAGCTCGTCGCTGTCTTCGTGCTGTTGTTGGTGATCGTCTGGCCGGTCTGCCCCTGCGCCGTGTTGGACAAGGCATCGGTGAGATTGCTAGAAGTAAGCACGTCCAGAACGACGGTCGTTCCTGAAGTAACGAGCGTGTCGAGCGTGACCGTCAACGTCGAGCCGCTGATCGTAGCTGAGGCGATGTGGTAGAGAATCGCATCCGCGCCAGAGGAGGTAAATCCGCAGTCCCGTGACGCCGCTCGCCGGACCATACCCCGTACCCGTCACGCCACTGGTTAGGAGCGGAAACGTAGCGACCTTGCCGCCTGCGGAGAGTGTGCCCGGACCTGCTGTGATTACTGCTGCCATGTCTTATCGCTTACTTGGCCCCGGCACGATGCGGGGGAGGGGATCACCGCACCAGGTTCCCGCCCTTGTCCCAATCCACATTCACGGTCGGCCCCACCATGATCGGCTGCTGTCCGGCGGCGGTGGCGGAGGGGGTCAGGGTTGAGGGATCAAGCCAGCGGTCCGAAGACGTTGTTGCAATTCGGTCCAAAAACCCCAGTACGATAAGAGACCACCGGGAAGACCAATCCCCCAGGCGTCACATGAGGCCCGATCCACACCGGGGCAAAGAACATGGGCCAAGCGCCCGAAGGCAAGGTCAGTCCCGGCATGGCACCGGGGAATTCAAAGGCCCATTGCGTCAGAACCGGCGAACCGGACAACGCCCCGATCGGCGCTTGCGTCTCGCCCGACTGACATTCCACCGGCAAGCGCGGGGCGGCATTGAGGCGATGAGGAGCTGAGCCAAACCAGCGATCGACACTGGTGGACTCGACGTTGGGCCAGACGGGATAGGTGATAAGAGACGCGGGGACGCCGGGACGCGGAGACGCGGGGAAAACCGGCTGCTGGAAGTTCCACTGTGCAAGCGTTATCGCCGATTGTTCAAGCGCGCCAGCCAGCGGCGCAACTTCGCCCGACTGACATTCCACCGGCAATCGGGTGGGCTGAATGCTCGATGACGGCTGAACCCCGCGCCAGCCCAGGGCATCCACCACCGGTAAGGCTTCGATCGCGCCAGTCTGAACCTCCGCGGGTAAACGGGTTCTGGAATAGTTGATTGATGGACTTGATCCCTGCCAGCCATCGATCGAGGCGCTTGGCGGCGTTCCCAGCGTCGGCAGAAACAGCGAAGGGGCGCACGCTGCCGGCAACCTCGCGGCGGGCGGTGCGATTGGATCTTGAAATCCCCACTGCGCTACCGTAGCCGTCGATCCAGACAGCGCCCCAGATAGTGGAGCAATTGATCCCGTCTGACATTCAACCGGTAATCGCGGCGGCAGCCAGATGGGCGGGCTGACGAACGGACAAAGCGAGCGCTCAAGACCTGATTCACTGAGCGGTGAGAACGTCGCCGGGGCAACGGCAGCGCCCCAGGTGTTGATCTTCGGCAGAAGCGGCGGAGCGACCGGCTGACTCGATGCCCATTGCCCGATGGCCAGGGCGGCCAGCCAGTTGCCGGGATGAAGCGGCGCTGACAGTCCCGTCTGCGCTTCGATCGGTCCCGGAATGAATCGCGGTAGAACGGCGGGTGAATGTCCCAGCCAGCGATCGACCGTCGTAATCAGCGCCGCCCATTGAACCGCCGTCGCGCCGGTCTGACATTCGATGGGGAGCCGCGGGAAGGGATTGAGCCGATCGGGCTTTGATCCCAGCCATTTGTCGATGCGCCAGCTCTCGGCGCTTTCGGAGAGCGGCTCCGACAGCCAGGGGATTGCCGACGTCGGAATCCGGGCCGGGGGAATCAGCCAGTGCGGACCGTAGCCGATCCATTTATCGACGCGGACCGATTCACCGAGTTCGCTGAGCGGCTCGGCGAGGGACTGGTATTGGAAGCGGAGGGGCATGCTGGCGGAGGAGTGGGAGAGGGGGCGAGGGGGAGAGGGGGAGACAGCCTACTGAGGCAGTTCCGGTTTGCCGGCCTCGATGCGCTCAAGGCGTTTTTCCCAAGGATTGCAGGCCATGCACTCGTCGCTGCCGCAGGTCGGTCCCATGCATTTGGTGCAGAAGCCGCGGCGCTTGCCACTGCCTCTCACGACTACCCAAACCGCCTGACAGTGACAGCACCTCAGACAATCCTTGACGATCGTGCCGGCGTCGGGGTCGGTGACGATGATCGTGCCGTGGGGTTTGAGGACTGAATGGTCGGGCATATATTCAACCTCGCGTGAGACAGTTCCGGACCAGCCGCAAGGTGGTGGTGGGGCAGGCGCAGCGCCGTCGCGAAGCGCCGTGGATCAAGATCGGCCGCAAGGTCAATCGCGGACACCCGCCCAAGAAGGAACGCAACCGCTAATCGCGCCGACCGATCAGGCCGAAGTGCATCGCGTGCTCGTTGGCGGCGACGAAAATCTCGGTGACGTGATTCAGCTCGTTGCCGGGCATCGGCACATATCGAAAGTTGGAGCCGAGGGCGATGACAAACTGGGCGATGACGCGCGGGTCACCGGGCGACAGTGGCGTGAGCGTGGGCTCGACCCGTTCAATGTCGTTTCCGGGGACGATCAAATCTTGCGGCTGGGGACGCCAGGGCAACAGGATGCGCGATAGAGCGCTGGCACCGGCTGCGCCCAGAATGGTTCTGCGGGTCGGAAGCATGTTGGCAAAAACGACGGCCGACAAGGATTGATGAGACACCTTTTAGCATGTAGTCCCATCGGGCATTCGGTCGTCAATCCGGATCGTACCAGAAAACCCACTGCGGATAGAGCCCGCAATGGATTTCGTCTTCGCTGTCTCCAGGGGATTTCAGTGCGTGTTGATCGCCGGCGTGATCTGCGCCGGGTCGAGGGGCGCATCCGTCGTGGAGATCGGATGCAGATCGAACCATTTGCCTTCATCACCGGGGATTTTCACCAGGCCATCGGACTCGACGCGCATGATCCCGCCCAGGCGCGCCTGCTGCTCAGGGGTGATCGATTCCGGCTTGACGCGCACGCTGGCGATCGGCCATTTGCTCACGTCGGCCAGTTCCTGCGTCTTGTCTCCGACGACGGAGCGGACCAGGACGATGAACCGCGCGTCCGAGCCGTGCTGGTCGGTGAACAGGTAGATGCGCTGCTGGACTTGCGCCGGCCCGTTTTCGATCGTGTGTTCGGAGAGACCTTTGAACTGAAATCTCATGATCGTTTTCGTCGCGGTCGTTTCTTCCCAGGGATCGTCCGGATCGTGTCGAGGTCGTCGTTGATGTCCCGTTTTCGCATCTGCGACTTGTCGACGACTTGGGTGATCTGAATCTGGAATCGCTTGTTTTCGTCGCCGATGAACGTCGCCTTTCCATCGGCTCCGATGAGCAAACGCCGGCCGCCGCGATTCACTTCTGTCGCGCCGATTTCGCCGGCCTCGCACGGGACGGTGGGTTCAGGGCAGCCCGGACCGATGCTCTCCGGCTCCAAAACGATCCGGATGTCAGAGCCATGTTCATCCTGAAAGAGTAAAACGCGCTGCATCCCACCATTGGCAGGATGCTCTCGTGCGCTAATCAATGTGCAGGTGATCGTCATATGAACGCAAGTTTATCATGAGTCGTCGATCACAACTTGGAGCCGCGAAGAAACCGGTGGGGCCAGACGCAGCTTGAATCTCAGTCCACAGTTGCAACTGAAATCCTCGCCGTCAATGTCCGCCGCAATGCGCATCGGAACGTCGTCAACGTTGTAGCGGCGGAGTACGCAATCACCCGACTTCGATTGGAATTCGCAATCCGCTCCGCAGCGCGGGCATTTCACGATCACCGAATCAAACAGGCCCATGAGGCAAGTCTATCATCGACGCGCCTTTGTTTCATGAGCCAAACCAAGGGCCGTTCGCCGTTCTCCAGCGACACCATGCGGCGCGACGATTATATGGGACACCAATCACTCATACCAGACGATCGTGCCGTCCTCGATCAGCGCCGTGGTGGCGCTGACCAGATACAGGCCGATGCCGTTGGAGGCGGTGGCGGGCGAGACCAGTTCCGCGCCCGGCGTGGCCACCCAGCGGAAGGTCGCGCGCTGGTTGAGTGAGATTTTGCTCAACAGACCCACAGTATAACCCGGTTCGCCCGAGTGGGCGGCGCCGGCGGTGGCCACGGCCGCAATATCACCGGGGTCCAAAGGCGTGGGCGTGGGCGAGGAGCCGGCGGTGCCGACGGTGGTGAAGCGCGAGACCGAGAGCTGCATCGCCTGATCGGCCGGGGTGGCCGAGGAGCCGACCACCAGGTCGAACAGGCGCGGGCGCACGGAGGTGGACCCGATCACGTTGACCAGCGTGTGGTTCGAGGAGGCGCTGGCGTTGGAGCCGGAGACGGAATAAGCCTTCATGGCAAAACCTCAAAGTAAAAAAGGGGGAGGGGACGATTTGAATGCGGGGGAGGAGAAGATCAATATCCGGCGACGGACATGGGCTCGAAGACCATCGATTGGATGCTCGTGACCGAGATGGCCAGGGCCTGGCTCTGCATCGCGCCCATGTCCAGATAGTCCGTACCGGTTCCTGGCAGGGCGCCGGGGATTCGCGCCGCGCGGCAGGCGGCGCCCTGGCCGCTCTGGCTGTTCAAGCTGAAATCGTTCGCCGCGGCGTTGTTGTACGGCAGCCCGGTCAGGGTGATGTCCAAACCCGAGCTGGCCCCGGTCGAGGTGCTTCGGGCGCCGGAGGTGTTGTTGTAATAGGCGTTGTTGTCCCAGGTGCGATAGGGGCCGCCGGGGAACAAAGTCGCGGTCGAGAAGTTCATCCCATAACGGCCGTTGCTGGTGATGATGTTGCCGCGATAGTTCACGCCGATGGCGTAAACCTGGGTGTAATTGATGCCGTCGCGCCCGTTGCCGTGGATGGTGCAGTCGAGGACCGCCGAACCATAGCTGGTCTGTATTCCATCGGAACTCGCCCCGGTGTTGTTGGTGATCCGGCAGCGCTGGATGATCCAGTTCAGATTGGCCACGATGCCGACGCAGGGATTATCGTGGACCCAACAGCGGTCGACCATGACTGCACTTGTTCCACCGGTGATGCCTGCGGTTGCTCCGGATTCTCCAGCCGTGACTTCGCACTGGCGACAGGTCGCAAGTGGGCCGGAAGGGACGTTCAGATTGATGCCGTACTGTTTGAAGTTGATGACCTTGCAGTAGGCCACCTCGGCCGGGTAGGTCATCGCATAGGTGATCCCGATGTTGGCGACGTTGTTGCAGTCGATGATGAGGTTTTCGATCGTGTAGGCCCAGCAACTGGCGCCCAGAGAAAGAACCGTCGTGCAGGTCGACGAGGCTTGAAGGGTCGGACGCCCGTTGTCGCCGCGGGTGCTGGTGTAGCCGATGAAGCGGGCCGGGCTCAGACCCGCGCCGCCCCCGGCAAAGACGATGTTCGACGCGACGTTGATCGTGCCGGCCGCCCCGCGCAAATAGATCAGCCAGCCGTCGATGAGGGTGGAGGGCAGCGCGGTGATGGAAGCGAGTGCGCCGCCGACCTTAATCGAAGCCGCTGTCCAGCTTGGGGCCGAGTCCACCGTGACGATCGTCGAAGACGTATAGGCGGTGATCTGTTTCCAGGTCGTTCCATCGGTGATGAGGTTGCCGACCATCGCCGGGGTGAAGATCGCGGTGGTCGCGGTGACGGTCGACGCGGCCGAAGTCACCGTTCCGCTGGCGACGGCTGCGGCCTGCTGTGAATAATCCGTGCCGCCCAGGGTAATGTCGAAGCCGCCGCCGTTGGCGTTGTTGCCATCGGCGCGAATCTCCCAGATCGTCGTCGCGGTGATGGACATTTGAAAGACAGGAGACGCGGGGACGCGGGGACGCGAAGACGCGGAAAAAATCGGGGCGCGTTCTTATCTCCGCGTCGCCGCGTCACCGTGTCTCCGCGTCTTTTTTACCTCGGGCTGCCGTTCACCTGCATCGCATCCACGATCGCCTTGACCGTGGCTCCGACTCCCGTCACCAGCGTCACCGTCGCCGCGGTATTGAGCTGGTCGAGCGCCGCCTTGAGATTGACGACCTGCGTCCCGGTGATGGGAATGCGGCCGTCCTGATTGCCCTCGTTGTTGCCGGCGCCGTCGGAGGTGATGAGGGCGGCGATGCCCTGGGCCGCATAGTCGGCTTCGTAGGCCGTGATTGCGTAGATGAGCTGGTCGATCTTGTCGCAGAGCGGGCGGACGCGCTGGTCGGCCCACTGATTGAGTTGCACGTTGCTTGATGCAGCCATTCTCTGCCTCGATTCAAGGACTTACGGGTGTTAGGGGGAGCGCGATTCCGGCACCGACCGGTCAAGGAATGGTCGGCGCCGACGGCGCTTTTAACTGCCGCAGGGGCGTGCGTTTACAGATGCCTTCAATGACGGAAATGTGCCATTTACGGCCGTTTTTAGCGGGAATTCCCTCATTTTCGAGGGTGGCGGCGATCTGCCGAAAGAGCTTTCCGGCCGCCCGCATGGCAAGAATCCGATCGATGACCGCCTGCTCGGCCGGCACGATATCGAGCCCGATTCCATCCGCTGCCAGGCTCCAGCCGTAGGGGATCATCCCCACCCGCTTGTTCTGTGAGCGCATGTGCTGGAGGGCGGCACTGGTTCTTTCCGAGATGATTTCGCGCTCGAATTCGGCCAGCACGGCGAGCATCCTAAACAGCATGCGGCCGGCGGCGGAAGTCGTATCCAGGTTTTCCGACAGGCTGACCAGATCGGCGCCGGCTTTGTCCAATCGTTCGCCGATCAGGATGGTGTCGCGCGTCGAGCGGGCCAGACGCGAGAGCGAATAGACGATCAGCGTTCCCTTGCATTTGCAGACCTGCTCGAGCGCCTTCTGGAGATTGGGCCGGTTGTCCTGGCGTTTGCCGGAGATCGCATCGACGAAAAGCGGCCGCAGCTCGTGATCGTGGGCGATGGCCCAGGCGGCGATCTTGGCCTGCTGCGCTTCGAGGCTCACGCCTTCGACGGCCTGTCCTGCGGTGGAGACGCGGGCGTAGCCGATGGCCACGCGCGCGACCGGCGCTTTCATGCCGTCACAGCGCCGACGTTGTTGGCCAGGGTCGCTTTTCCGTAGCAGTAATGCACGTCGATGACGCCCGTGACGCCCGGTCCGGGAACGATCCGGTTGTTGGTGATGATGTGGCCGACCGGAGTCGCAACGTGCGTGGTATCCGCGTAGATTCCGCCAGCAATGTTGTCGTCGATCAAGCCCGAGTCGGCTCCGCCCTGCACCATCAACTGTGTCGAAGGCGCGATGGTCTTATGGATGACCGCCCGCAATGCGTCGCTGACGATCCCGTAGGTGATGCCGCTGCCCAGGGTGTTGTGCAGGAAGTTCAGATCGTGCGTGCCCCCTCCGACTCCCTGCGCGTTCAGCGTGCATTGCGAGGTGAAACCCCACAGACAATTGGCCGCGTAATTGTGATCGATGGTCAGATCGTGGCAGATGCCCGGAGCGTCGCCCAGGTTTGGTTCGATGTCCAAGGCCGCGTTGGGGCCGGTGCCGTTGATGGCATTGAAGAATCGGTTGTGGTCGAAGCGGACGAAGGCGGCGCCGATGGCGGAGATCAGGTTGCGCCACGCCCCGTCCAGATAGCAGCCGGTGATGCGCCCATGGATGCAGGCGGTGGCGGCGTTGGTCGGGTCGGTGGCGGCCAGGCGGATCGAATCGGCTGGCGAGTCTAGCAGATTGCAATCTCGAATCAGGAAATGCTGACAGCCCAACAATCGCAGCGCCACCGGATCGCAGTTGGGGGCGTTGCCTCTTTTCATGCGGTTCTGGTCGATGGCCAGATCGCCGACATACAGCCCGTCGCAGCCGACAAACTGAAAGACATCCCCGGCGGCGGCGGCGACTTCAAAGGTGTCGGCGCATCTGAGGATCGCCCCGTTGCCTTCCAGCCAGACGGTCCCGCTGTTCACAACAATATGGGAGGCGATGTTGTAAACCTGTCCCGGATTGAGGGAGACCTTTCCGCCCTTGAGCAGAGCAGCTTGGATGGCGGGGGCGTCGTCGGTCATTTGAAGGAAAGAGACATGGGGACGCGGAGACGCGGGGACGCGGAGATGCATCAAGCCTTCGCGGCGGGCGCGGCAGCGGGAACGGGCGGCGTCACGGGTGCCTGCGCGGCGGTGACGAGGGCGGCCATGGCGGTCTGGAGCTGGGTGGCGCTGGCCGCCGTCTGCGCGGAGTTTGCCGAAACGGTGTTGAGCGCTGCCAGATCGGACGCGGAGAGCGCAGGATTGGCGGCAAGCTGCGCTTGGAGGGCTTGGATCTGCGCATCGAGGGAAGTCACGTCGGTGGTGACGGCGGTGACCCCGGTGGCGGTGGAATTGATCGCACTTTGGATGGTGGCGAAGTTGGCGTTGACGGCGGCGGCAAAATCGGTGATTTGGGACATCAGTTTCTCCAAAAGGGTGGTGTGGTAGTTGAGAAGCGTGGTATGCGCGTCGAGCAGCGTGGTGTGCTGGTCGAGCAGCGTCGTGTGTTGCTGGAGCAGCGAATAAATCTGGGCGTTGCTGATCGACATATCAGGTGATCTCGCCCTGGTGGATGTGGCCGTGCCAGCACGAGGGATCGCCGACGTCGACGCTGGGACTGAGGGTCAGGTCGGCCAGTCCGGTTCCGCCGACGTTCCAGCGCGGATGCCGGCTTTTGTCGCCCTTGGATGTCGGACCGAAGTCGGGTGGCAGGGCGATTCCGCAGGGCGGGTTGGCGAAACAGACCATGACCCCGTGGGGCCGGCCGTGGTTGAGGCTCAGGTCGAGCGGGAACTTGAGCGCGCCGTCTTTGTCGAGGGCGCCGTAGCCGCAGGGACACCAGAGGAACAGACCCTGCGCTTCGGAGAACAGCGTCGGCGTGCCATCGGGATGATGGAGGCGACAGCTCCCGTCGGGCTGGGCGCCGTAGAAGAAGGCGGCATCAAACCAGGGATCGGTGAGTTTCACGTTCATCCGATCAATTCGCCGTTGTGGATCGTCCAGTGACAATCACCTTGCCAAATCGCTGGCGCGAGGCAGAGCCAATCGAAATCTTCCGCGTCCGTCGTTCGCTGCCAGAGCGGTTGCCCGGAGAGCGCAGGCGAATTGTCCATTGCTTCGGCGCTGTCGGCGCGAACGGGCGTCGGGCCGATGACCGGGCGAAATTCAACCGCGTGCATGCGCTGGCATTTGGGGCAGCGAAAGGCGATTCCGCGTTTCCAGATTTGGCCATCACTGGGTAATAATATATTTGACAAATCAAGCGGTTTGCCCTAGGATATGGGCATGAACAAGGGAAAGAACGTTCAAGTCCCGAAGACTTTGATTGAAGCCGTCGTCTACTTCTCCGACTTGGAGAACGCCCGTCTCACCTTTGAAAAGATGCGCTGGCCCAACGGCGTCTGTTGCCCGCGCTGCGGGTCCGTCGCCGTTCGCTATCTCCCGAAATATCGGCGCTGGCAGTGCAGCAGTTCTCACCCGCGCCGCCAGTTCACGGTCAAGATTGGAACGATCATGGAGGACAGCCCTCTCGGCTTGGACAAGTGGGCAGCCGGCTTCTGGCTTGAGGTCAACGCGAAGAATTCAATCAGCAGCTACGAAATCCATCGGGCTCTCGGCATCACGCAAAAGTCCGCGTGGTTCATGCTCCATCGCATCCGGCTTGCGGTGCAATCCGGTTCGCTGGTCAAGCTTGGCGGTCCGAACGGCCCGGCGGTCGAAGTCGATGAAACCTATATCGGCGGACTCGCCCGCAACATGCACAAGGCGCGTCGCGAGCGGGTCATCACCAGCAACGGCGTCGCCGGTAAGACTGCCGTCATGGGTCTGCTGGAGCGCCATGGACCGGGCGGAATCAGCAAGGTCCGCACGTTCGTCATTGATGATCGGTTCTCCCGCACGCTTCATCCGATCATCCACAAGCACGTTGAGCCGGGCACGCCGATCATGACCGATACGCTTGCCGGGTATCAGGGACTCGAATCGACGTTCGTTCACGCGGTCGTCAATCACGCGGAAAAATACGTTGACGGGATCGTTCACACGAACGGCCTCGAAAATTTCTGGACGCTGTTCAAGCGATGCATTAAGGGAACCCATGTATCTGTCGAGCCGTTCCATCTGTTCCGCTATCTGGACGCGGAAGGATTCCGCTTCAACAACCGCGACGTGAAGGACCGGGATCGTTTCCTCATGGCGCTTCAGGGCATGACCGGCAAGCGGCTGACATACAAGCAGCTCACGGCCACACTGGAGGGAGCCCCGGAAGCGGCAACGGCGGGGCAAGCGGCCATAGCACCTTGGAATTGAAATACCGTCGCCCGGCTAGGGAATCAAAGGTGCCCGAATCGTGCGAACGCGAACAATGGCTGCGATGGGAATCGTCATATCTCCGCAGCCCTGTTTCACGCCCATGCGCGCGTTGCGCCCGATATGGGGAACGATGACGACGCTGCGCTTGCTCAATCGCGACACCCACCCCAGCGAGCGGCACAGCATCGTCTCCGGTTCTCCGCCGTCCACCATGTCCTGCCAAGACGACGAACATCCGTAGGAGTCTTCCCACTCCACGAATACCGACTGTCCGACCTTCAACCGATTACTTCTTTTTGCCGCCACCGTGTCTTTTGGCTTGGGCAAGGTCGGAGGCCGCGACGCTTTTCACGCTGGCAGGCGTCTTCGGTTTTTGGAGAAGTCTGCCTGCTTTGCTGGCGTCAGTTTTGGATGTTGCCATGTTCTCTCCGAAAGTTTGCGCAATCGTCGCGCGCTCGTAGCGACTGGTCAAGCGGATAATGATGTTACAATAATCGGCATGAGCAGCAGCCCAAAGGATCACCCGGCGGCGCACTTCGAGGTTGAGGACGCGGCGCAGGCATATCAGAAATTCGAGGACTTCACACGCCGGATTCTGGCGGTGCCGAAAACGGAAATCGACCGCAGGATGGCGCAGGAAAAGGCGGCGAAGAAAAAACGCCGCAAGCATTCCTGAGCCGATCAGGACCGCAGCATCCACTGCGCCATTTCGATAAACTTGCCAGCGTCCAAATAAAAATTCGGATACGCGCGTCGCATATCCTCAAAGCGATCCACCGAGACGAGCACCAACTGAATCTCTGGATTGGATTCCGTCGCTCTCTCACGGAGCGCGTAGGATTCTTCGGCCCTAGGTATTTCATCGCTCCGGAAGTGCGAAACCGTCAGCGAACGATCTTTCGGGTTCAACTCCAGAAGGAAATAAAATGCACCGGGATTGACCTCGGAAATTCCCGGTTGGATTTTGATCGCCTCGCTCCACAGCCGAAGGTTCGTGATTATGTGCTCTTTGTTTTCCAGTGCCTTCAGTTCAGCGCAGCGTTCGCCTGGATCGGCAGATACGCCCGGAACGCCTGCACGCCCTTCCAAATCCGCGATCCCTCCGCTGACTAAGCAAAAAAATCTCAGCCAATTCGGACTGCCCGTTTTTACTTTCGATTTGAACGCTTCTCCGCGCATCGCCTGCGCGGTTTCAATCGCCGTTGCCCAAGCGTGCTGCATTGCAGAGCGGATTTGGATCTCAATTTTCTGTCCTGCGAATTCCGCTCCGCGCCCCTGATATTTCATAATCAGGTGAATGCCGCGATATCCGTCCTGCTTCGGAGAGGCAATGTAATCAGTCGCGGAATGCAGCACCGCAGCCGCGCCGACTCCATCCATTTCGTAGGACTTCGCCAATTCGTAAATCTGTCCGATGCTATCCATGACGGCGCGGCAACCCCCTATGTCTTGCATTTGAGACAATCGCATTGGTTGCTGTTGCTCAAGTTTCAGCTTGACAGAAGGGAGCCGCTTGATCCGCCGGGCGATCAAAACATCGGAGTAGATTTTCTTCGCGCGGCGCTGAAGCCTCTTTGTGACGACGTGAAGCGGATAGCCGTGACATGACCTCCAGTTGTCGATAACTTCCAGCGCCGCGTCTCTCTGCGGATCATCGGCGCGCAACGACACCAGCGCCGCCCCGGCAGCATCGATCTTGCTCTTGCTGTACTGGCGGACGGTCCATGACATGGGACCGACACGGTAGGTCGGCTGGGTTGATTTGGCAAGTATATTATTACCCATCACTGTTCGGGCCGAACATCAGCCATGTCGGATTGCAGTCGCGGAGCTTCGTCATTCGCGTACCGCCGGCCAGGCGTCCAGAACAAATCCAGAAGCGGCTCGATGACCAAAACGCACAATATGATGAATGCGAATAACACTCCGGCGAAAATCTCAACGGCAAGAGTCATCGGAACTCATTTCACCACCCATACCGCCAGACGTACATCGCCGCGGCGAAAATGGCACCGCTGGACAGGAGCACGATCGCGATCTCCAGGGCGAATACGCGGGTCACTTGTTGACCTGATACATTCCTGGCGTGAGGACGGTCGGCGTTCCCGGCGCGGCGACGGCGCTCTGCGGATAGCTGTTCAGCGCCGACCATTTCTGGCCCGGCGGATCGGTGGGCAACTGCTGGAGGGCAAAGAGCCCGTTGGCGATCCAGGGCCGCATGAACGAGCAGTGCATCTGTAACGCCATGCCGTTGGTTTCGCAGGTCTTGAGCCAAGCCGTATAGAGTTGCCCCATGAGCGGATCGGTCTGGAGCTGTGTCGGCAGATCGCCAGCGCCGCCCGGCGGATTGCTCCAGGTGTTGTAGGACTGTCCGCCTTCATAGCCGACAAGCGCGAGGTTGTATTGATTGGCCAGCGACTTGTGCGCGGCAATGAACGGGCCGCAATTCGTCGCCAGGTCTGTCAGCGCCGCCTGATAGATGGACTGGAGGGTCGGCGGCGGCGCGGGCGGGGCGGGATTCTGCTGCGGTTGATTCAAGGGGAAATAGGGGGCGACGGCCAAATAATCGAAGCTGCTGCTCACGTCGCCGAACTTGGCCGCGATCCACTGGAGCCCATCCAAGGCCACCTGCGGGTTCATGTGCTGGCCGGCAAGAACCACCTTGACGTTGTGGGCGCCGAGAATGCCGCGAAAGAGGTTGCCCAGATGTCGGGCCTTCTCCGCGTAGAGTCGATTGGCGCGGGTGTTGGAGTTGGTGCCGGGCTGGCCGCCGGGATAGGGAACCACCGCGCCCGAGGAAATGTCGCCGTCAACGCTCATGTTCGGCGGAGAATTGGCGGCGTTGTAGTTCTGCTGCCACTGCCCAAAACTGTTATTCCACACCTCGTTGGACAACTCGATAATCGGGACGATCGACGCCGGCAACGTCGCCTTCACCATCGCCGCGAGCTGACAGACATAGTTGTCATCCGCCATGTAGGGGACGGTGATCCAGGGTGCCACCCCGGTCTGCGCCGAGAGCGCGAGGAACAGCTCCCAGGCGATGCCGCGGGCCTGGCTTTGATCCTTCGGCTGCGTCGTCTGGTCCCAGGCCGACAACTGCCGGCGATTGGCCCACAGGAGCGGCGCCATCACGTTCGCGGGCGGCGTTTGCGTCGGGTCGGACAGTGAGCCCTTGGCGATGTTCACGCCAGCCCAGTCGATCGAGCGGTAGACGCCGAAGGGCTTGAGCCACTGAACAAAGGCGCTGGAGAAAACCGGGGAGGTGCCCGACATGCCGGGCTGGTAAATGTGGAAGTTGCGGAAGGGGTCGGCGGGGTTAAGCCCGGACACCGTGAGGTTGACCTGCTGACTGGCAGTGAGCACGAGCTGCGCCGTCGTGGTCGCGCCGTTTTTCACGATGTCCGCCAGCGGCCTGCCCCAATTGGTGAGCATGGCCGTGCCGTCGAACTGGACGGTATAGGTGCCGGCGGGGCAGCCGATCATGAGGCACTGGCACTGCATCCCGTTCTGTGTGGGATAGCCGTTGGCATCGTAGCCGCTGCCGGTGTACCAGCCGGTGAAGTTGCGCGTCACGTCGTTGAACGTGGCGGCAATGGTGCCGTTCTGATTGATGTCCAGGTCGATGCCGATTTTCATGGGAGCAATTCCTTCGTTGCCGGACTCGCGTTCACCATCGCCCGACCGAACCAGGCAAAGACGCTCAGATAGGTGAGGATGATGACCGCCCAGACGCCCAGCCAGAGGACGGTGTCCAGAGAAGAGCGCAGCAGCGCGTGGTAGGATGGTCGGAACATTATGGCCTTCGATGATCCGGCCTGCGGTGAGTTAGTCGAACCGTGTTGGGCATCATCTTCTGTTTGGCGCTGGGGCTGTTGACGATGCTGCTCAGGGAGCGGGGAAGCTAAAGAATCTCGTCTTCACCATCCGGACGTTTTCGCAGCGGGTCGTTCCGCTTGTGCAATTCGATCATGTCCGACTTCACGATATCGATCATCCCCAGGCAGTCGATGATGTCGCCGCTTTGATGGGAGCGCCAGTCGTAGCTGTTCTCTCCGTTCGGCCGGGCGACGAGGAAGAATGCCTTGTGACGGCGCTTGATCTCCGCGATCAGGTCGTCGGTGGCGATGAATTCGAGCGGGCTTTCCTGCTCAGTGGGCATGCGAGCGCATTTCCTTACGCCAGTCGCTGCGGCGGCTCAATGCGATCCCCCACAGCGCACCGACGATGAGCCCGGAAATCAAACCCTGCGGCCAGAATTTCACATGGAAGTAAGCGACGGCCGCGACCTGCAAAACATAGAGCGTCACCCACGGCCAGAGTCGGGGCTTGGGGTGAAGGGTGTAAGAGGACTTGAGGGCTGGAAGCTCGCGATCGCACGGCGGCTGGCGGTAGGGATTTGCCGTCGCCGCTTGAACAAAATCACGTTGGGTTGGCGCGAGCGCGGCATCGCCGCCCGTCGTCATCTGCGGCTGCGAGATTGGAACGAGCTGCGGATTCATCGCCGCTCAGCTTACCATCCCCCATGCCCGTGCCAGTAATAAAACCCGCCGCCGCCGAACAGGATCAGCAGCACCAGCACCAGCAGCAAAAGCCCGATCGGATTGCCGATCCCGTTGTTGTGCCAGTAGACACCGCCGCCTCCGAAAAGGACGAGCAGGATGACGATCAAAACAATAAGTCCCATAGGAAAGCTCCGGTGAAGGGGGTTTTAAGGCGTGATCGGTTGTCCAAAGACGTGCCAGCCCAGCATGAGGAGGAGAATCCACAAGAGGAAGCTGCCGCCCCAGGCTTGCCATCGCGCCCGGTCGATGCCCCAGCCCCAGATGCCTAATACAAGCCAGAGGAGCATCAAGACCCAGAATAAGAGTCGGAAGTTCATGGGGATTGTCCTCAGTGGGGAGAGAGTGTCACAGCCGCGAGCGCGTCAGATTGGTCAAGGGCGAGCGGGTGAGCCGCTGTTTCAGCCCCTCCAGTTGCTTGCCCATGGCGACGATTTGCTGGGTCAGAAACTCCACCTGCGACAGGGCCTGGTCACGCTCTTTGGTCAATTCGGCGATCCGCTCATTCGGACTTGGCGGGTTCGACAGCCTCACCGCAGGCGCAGGATCGGCGGACTGGAGCGCATGCGATTTGCCGACCATGTTGGAACAGCCCTTCAAACGGATTCGGACCGTTCCATCATACCGCGAATTTCAAAAACGCCCCGGCCGCGCTAACTGGATACGACCGGGACGCGGGAAGTGGTCATGTTCATCAATGAATGTGATTGAATAGCGCCACTGCCAGCCCGGCCAGCCCGAACACGATCGCCGCGCCCACGCCAATCGCCGTCACCAGATAGCTGTTGGAGGTGTTCTGCGTCGTCACTTGCGCCGTCACGCCCACGGCTTTGCCTTCCAAGAGCGTAAGCCGGTCTTTCAAGTCGCCGATCTTGTCGTTGAGCCCCTGGGTCGTCGTCTGAATGAGCGTCGATTGTTGATCGATCTGTTTCGTCGTGGAGGCTTCGCTTTTGCCGATCGCCAGGGCGCTGGATTTATTCTGCTCGCTCACCGCTTCTTTCGCTGCCTGCAATGCGGCATCGACGGCGACCTTGCTGTCCCGTGAAGTCTGCTCGGTGCGGATGTCGCGCTCGGAGAATTGGAGCTGTACGGAGCGGAACTTTTCCTCGTGCAGATCTTTGAGCCGATCGACGTACACGAGCAGTTCGCCCGGCATCCGTTCGGTGCGCTGGCCGGCAAGTTCGATGGCCCGATTCATCCCCTCGATTCGGGCTTCGATGATTTCCCGGAGCGACAATAATTCCCGCCGCAACTGCTGTGTGGTCAGAAGGGTGGGATCGGGGATGGGGCGCGTGTCCCAGCGCGTCGGGGGCGCATCATCATCGCGATCCGGAATTCGTTGACGGGGTTCGGGCAACGGAGTGCTCTCTTTTTTAATGCGGGTGCCCCGACGGCGTGCTGTGCGATTCGATCAGCGCCATCATCGACGCCGACGCCTTGCGCAGTTCTTCCAGATCGCCCCGGTCCTCATAAGACAGCTTCGGTCCTACCGATTCGTCGAACGCCTGGAGCTTTTCGTCCACCGTGCGGCACGCTTGGACCAGGTGGGCCAGATTGGAAAGGTTGGAGGCGGTGGACATTGCTTCATTCGGTCGGGAGCGGGCCGACGTATTTGATGTAGGCTTGGGTCCAGTCTCCGGAAATTTCGTGCTGCGCTTGCCGCAAGGGAACTTTGCCGTCGCGCACGAGTTTCAGCAGTACGCGCTCCAGGTGATCTTTGGTGTGAGCCCCGAGCGGCCCGGCGTATTTTTCCGGCCAGAGGTTCGCCGCGTCCTGAGCGCCGCCCAGGGCGCATTCGCAGATGTGGTCGATCTCGTAGTCGCCGGTGCGGATTTTGTCGGGATCGAGCCCGTAGCTGCGGAAGACTTTTTTCTTGAGGCTCTCGG
This sequence comes from Tepidisphaeraceae bacterium, assembly GCA_035483795.1. Classification (GTDB taxonomy): domain Bacteria; phylum Planctomycetota; class Phycisphaerae; order Tepidisphaerales; family Tepidisphaeraceae; genus DASXMX01. The sequence continues at coordinate 96,022 of DATHPP010000425.1, forward strand.
GGACGTTGCGGATGGTGGCGTCGAAATTCGGCTGGCGGATTTGTTCGAGGGTGATGTCGCTGAAAATCGCGCCGGGACTGAGGACCGGATCGGGCAGGATTCCCGCCTTGACCAGCGCCGCAGGCCGGTCGGTCGGCTCGTCAAAGACTTCCGTGACGTGCTCGGAGGCGGCGGCGCAGAGGCAGAGCGCCAGCAGCAAAAATGCGCTTCGTCGCAACATACTTTTGTGGATGGGAAAACCTTACAGCAGCGGAAACCCGATCGCAGTATTGACCGCGCTCGCCACCACCGCCAGCGCCGCGTTGATCGCCTGTTCCACCACGATCTGGTCCATCCCCCGAATGCACAGCAGCACCGCCGTCGTCGCCCGGCGCTGGGAATCGAGCAAGTCCGCTGCGGTGTCGGAATCGATCTGTTTGGCCTGGACCATCTGCTCGATATCCACCAGCGTCAGGGCCAGCTTCTGCGCCTGTGACGTCGCCAGGGCGAGGATCGAAGGCCATTGCGCGGCGAGGACCTTCTGCATCGCGGCCAGGGCGTCAGAGGCGAGTTGGGAGGCGTTGAGGGACATCGGTTAGAATTTCGCCATGAACGGAGTAATCATCGCGAAGGACGTTGTTGTGATTTGCAGCGCCTGTTGCCGCGAATCCAGGACTGTTTTCCCGCGCGAACCGAGGACCAATCTGTCGAAGAAGTATCTGCCCGATCCTCTCGAATTCTCATGCTGTCCAAATTGCGGTCACGTGCGCATTTGGGACGGCAGGTCCGGAACAATGCGCGATCTTAGCCGGGCTGAGGCAAATTCGATCAGCCGCGATGACATCGGTCACATCGGTCGCCATTGCGAAAAGCACGTTTTCAAAGGAATGTTCTGGGGATAACTCGACCGTGAGCGAAGAAGTGCGAACAAATCCGCCGACGCCGGAGGAGATCAACGAGCTGCTCAAAGCGCTCCCCACCGACGATCAGCGCATCGAAGCCTTCAAAGGGATTTGTCGTCAGTGCGGGAAGGTGACGGACGAAAGCTGCTGGTGCGATTACGAAACGCCGTGGGAGGATTAGCTCAAGCGGGCGTCCTCAAGTCCTGTCGCGCCGGACAGGGATCGTGGTATGCGTAACTCTGACCATCCGCGCCGCACCAACTGCATTTGCCCGAGTTGTGCGTCCAATGAAGTCCGATGAGTCGTTCGGGTGGAAAGGTTCCAGACACGCGATAAATTCCGGCGATGCTGTTGATCTTCGGATAGTCGCTCAGTCGCTTGGGGCTGGATTCGTTGGGATCGAGAACGCTGCCGTCTTTCAGCATGACGACGGCGTGCTCGCCCATTGGCGAGGGCAGGCAGACCAGATGAACGTCGGCAAACGGTTGACAAGGCCAGTCGGCGCGATCGGCTTGCAGCGGGCAGTAATGCCAGAATCGCCGGATGACGGCGTAACCGAGTTGGTTAAGCCACGCATCGTATTGGTGATAACCAAGGCCGTCCTTTTCTCGGTCGCCGTGAAATCCCGCGTCAACCTCGTCGTAAGGGATGCCGGTTATCATCGACAGGCAGGCGACGACGCAGCCGCGCGCGTGCTTCTGGCGGACGTGACGAATCTCGTTCATGCGCCCGGTTTGTCCTCAGTGATTTTCTTCTTCACCGCCTCCATGAATTCCGGTAGTCTCCCGAGCACTTCCCCCAGCGCTTCGGCGTCCATGGGAACCTTGAAGTCGAACTTGGCCGCGCCCGCCTGCGCTTCAAACTCGCCCCAGATGCGAACGCTGTCGTCGTCGCTGGAAATGTGAAAGTCGAATTGCATGGGTCGCTGATTCTACTTCCTCTTGAGTTCCAACCCCAACACGCTCCCGATCGCCGTATCGAACTGACTCTGCAAATCCTCCCACACGCGATCAATGGTCGCCCGCGTCGTCGATCGCGTTTCCTGACGTTGGATGTCCTGCACGATCCCGGTGACTTGGGCCAGGGCCTCTTGTTCGCTCTCGATCGAGGGATCGCCCTGCTGTCTTGCCCCTAATCGGATCGAGAGGGAATGAAGGTCATTCTGTACCGATGGATAGAAGTCGGTGGCCGGCTGTGTCGTCGGCGGATTCGATGGACTCACCGCAGGTGGATTTTGCAGGGACGTGAGGCGCTGATCGACGCGGCTTTGGATGGAGGATAATGCTGTGTCGGTGGGGAGGTCGTAGGGCGCGATGGCGCAGCCGGGGAGGATGACGGCGAATACGATGAGGAGCGGGGTTTTCAACGGAGGCTTTTCGATGGCCGCTGAAAGCATTTGCGACGGTTGCGGAAAACGCGCTCCGATGATCGCCGGGCGCGACGGCCGCTGGCACAAGCCCCGATCGTGGTACGAGCGCACCGACGAAGATGGGACTCAGACGGCATGTAGCCGCGAGTGCATCGAAAAGATTGCGGAGAAGACGGGAAAGACGGCGGTGGTTTTGCCCGTCTGAATTATCACGCCGCCGGAGGAACCACCGGACCCGCCGTCGTCACCGCCGCGGGAGTGACCGTAACCGTCGATCCCACCGGAGCCACCGCCGGAGTTGACGCCACGACTGCCGCCACTGCCGCCGCTGGAGACGCCGTTCCCGCTTGAATCACCTGCGCTGCATTCTGGAGTTTGGTGAACAACGCCGCGTCTTTCGGGTCCATCTGAGCCAGGACGGGAAGAATCGCCGTCGCCGCCTGCGCGGTGGATTGAGGTGTCACCGGCCCGCTAAAGAATTTGCTGATCGCCGGAATCGCGGAGAGGGCATGGAGGGCCGATGCGCTGTTGCCGCCGACGATGACGAGAATCAGAGGGATGAGCCAGGAGAGATTCTGACTGAACCACGTTCCCACGCCGCTCGCCACGACCTGCTGACTTGGCGTAGGCGCTACGACGACAACCGGGGCAACCGTCCCCGAGCCTTGCGTCGTCGCGGGCAGCGTCGTCGGACTGACCACCGTCGGCGGCGGCAATGCGCAACCGGAGAAGGCGAGGGCGAACAGGGGGATGAGGAGGAGGGGGAGACGGCGGATCATGTTTAACTCCAAAGGAAAGAGGGGGAGAGGGGGCGAGGGGGAGACGGGGAGAAATTCAGTTCATCGCAGCGGCGTCACGGCATCATCGATCAACTTGACGCGCTTCGAGTTCCCGTGTCCGTCGCCGATGAAGATGACTTGTTTGGACAGGGGGCGTCTCACCAGTGAGTCGATCGTCGTCTGGAGCCAGCCATAGGAAAGCGCCAGGGCGGCGAACTGAGTCGGCGTCATTTCGGTTGCCCTGCCCTGAGCGGAGTCGATGGGGGTTTCGGGGAAGGTGGCCACGACTACTCGTGCTTCTTGACCCGCTCGCCGCGCTGCGCTTTCTTCGCGGTATCGATCATCCCGTCACAGCGCGGGCAGGCGCTGGTCTGGCCGGCGATTTCCTCCAGCGCCTCCAGCGCCGCCAGGATCAATTCGGCGTTGACGCGCCCCTGTTGACCGAACCCGGTGACGCAGAAGGTGCTCTCGTCGCGGGGATCGGCCGCACTGGTGAAGCGCACGATGAACTGGCGATCGGGAAGTTGGTCGAGTTGGAAGGGCATCGGTTCGCTGATTTGTTACGCCAGCATCTTCAACGAGTTGGGCGATTCCTTTTCCGGGATCGGACGCGGAGGCCCCAGCAGCAATCCCCCCGCCTCCAGTGCCGCGATGCAGATTTCACTGCAGAACCAGCGGCGGCCGGGATGATCGAAGTCGCGGACGGGAATGATAAAGCCAACGATTCCTAAATAATCGTAAGGCTTCCCTTGCTGGGCGGTGCAGAAATCCCGGACGAGAATTTCCTGGGCGACCGAACCGCCGATATCGATCAGGCCCCAGCTCGCCGCGTCGTCGACGTCGATCGTTTTGAAGCGCGTCCCGCCGTCGCGGGCGGAGCTGCTGAAAGACTCGAAGCCGCCGGCGTCACCGGCGCCGCCTGTTCGCGGGCCGCTGAAAACAAGCTCAACGTGTGCGTATCCGCCGCGCCCCGAAAAGAAGTTGACGGCGCGGTCAAGCGCGGTGGCTTTGGGCGCGGTGATCTTGTAGAAGGCGAGACGCATGGGGGCGCGGGGAGGTTCTCGTGCGTCGGTTGAATCGACAGTGCCGCGTCCACCTGGTTGTCCGGCCGACGAAGCGGCCTTCCGCACAAGGGGCAGAACCACGCTCGCACGAAGGGGATCGGGCCATGGATCGGGCAGAGGTTCACGGCATCACTGTTTCACGTCACGGGAATCTTCGGCCGCGGCGTCGGTGGTTCGCGCTCGATGGCGTTGTCGATCCATCCGCGCATCATCTCCAGCCGAAGCGCTTCGGTTTCCAGGGCCATCACCAGATCAGCGCCCAATAGCTCGTCGCGGATCGCATCGGCAGCTTGATGCACGCGCGCTTTGGCTTCGCGCAGATGACCGGCGGCGATGGCGTAATTGGCGGACATGAGAGCGTTTCAAAGGCCCGGCAGCCGCGGCGGAACCGGCGAACTACCGGGCTCGGGGAAGGGCGGTGGGAAAACGTGAATGACGAATGACGAATGACGAAGTGGAAAAAAGCCCGGCGGCGCAACAACTCCCCTCACCGCCAGGCCCGCACCCAATCTTCCCTTCCCCATTCCAACCGTGGGCGCGGGCGGGATTCTAACCAACTCGCTCGTAAGACTTCAATCGGATCGACTCCGCGACCGGGTAAACGTTTCCGGAAGCGTCGATGGCAAGCCGCGATGGCTCGGCGCAGATGTATTCCCCTTCGAGCGTCTGAACCTTCGTGCCGGCGGCGAGAATTTCGTTGGACAGTTTCGTCGTCCCGAGCTTGCGGTATTCGGCGAAGGTGAATCGCCCAGCGTCCTCTTTCGTAATCGGCTTCATTTCATCCGGCGCACCGGCGCGGTAAAGGTTTCGTCCGTGTAGACCGTCTTCCCCTTGACCTTCATCCGCCGGATGATCGTCTGTTTAACCGGGAGGTCGTTCTTGATGGCGTGATTCAGCCACTTCAAACCGGCGATGATTTCCTTGCCGAACTTGCTCATGGCGTGGCGGCATTCTCAGCGAAAACGGGGCCGGCGCCAGCGGAGCGGGCGAAATTCCTTAGCTGAACGCGGGACAAAAATCCCGATCGTCGCCGGATCGTTGAGCCAGTCGTTCAATGGCAATCGCCGGCTGCCGACGCGGATGGTGACGATGCGATTCTCTGGCGGCAGGATCGGCCGCGGCTTGCAGGGAGCTTGTGTTCGTGTGGCCAGTTGCAGCACGGACTATCGATTATTCTACGGCGCGGGCGATCGCTTTGACCGCATCGACCAGGGTGAACTCCACGCCCTTGATCCGATTGACCGTCAACGAGGGCTGCACGATCCCGGCGCTTCGGCTGATGGCGTCGATTTGCTTCTGGGAGAGGAACTTGCCCAAGGGCTTGAGCGCGACCTTCAGCGCCGACAGGAATTCCTCGCGGCTGATCTTCTTGCCTTCGTAGAGCTTCAAGAACTTGGCGGGATCGACTTCCTCGCGAGCGCCTCCGCCGGCCAGGATGCAGTCGAAGAATTCGCCGGCGCCGCGGCGGGCGCCCTTGTGCGTGAGGTTGCCTTTCACGAGCGGTTTGATCGTCTGATCGAAGTGGGTCCACAGCTCGTTGACGAAGCCCAGATCGTCCGTCCGCACGTCGCGGATGGTGACTTCCTCAACCTCGAGCGCGGGTTCGGAAACGGTCGCTGCTGACGCCATGTCGTCACCTAACTTAATATTAACGCGGCTTGGCAAGGAATTTCAAATGCTGCCGAGGCTTTGAAAAAAACGGCTGGAAACTTTCAAAGCGTCAATCCCCCCGGACAACGGCGGCTTTTCGAGGGGATCGCGCGTTATAAAAATTTGCCGTGGATTTCACTTGCAAACCCAAGCGGCTTAGCCTAAGATACGCACGTCAGCGATAGGGCTGGCAGGACGCCCCGGAAGGGGCAGGAGATTCAGATGTTACGTGGATATACAAGGCTGGATACTGGCTCTTTGGGTCGGGCAACTTTTGACGAAGCGGGATTTGGCGGCAAGTCCGGTTGGCTCACAAAGCTTTTCGGGTGGGGCCGGGCGGACGGACTAGCCGTCGATTTCGGCCTCTGCGTGATTCCGGTTTCGGAGCTGCACCGGCACGGAATCCAAATCGAAATCAAAGGCCCGGATCAGCGATTTGCCATGACGGGCGTAACGATCACGGGACACGATTCCAACGTTGATCCATCCAAATTATTTTGATGATTCTCCTGCCGCGCCGCCGCGAGTCGCCACGTACAGCGGCCCGGCGGCGCGGCTCCTTTTGGGAGCGACGATGCCGAAGCCATCGGAAGCCGTCCGTGATTACCTCGCCAAGCTCGGAAGAAAAGGCGGCTCCGTCACCTCCGACGCCAAAGCCGCGGCGGCCCGCGCCAACGGCAAGAAGGGCGGCAGAAAACCCCGCGTCAATCGCGCCGACGTCAATCCCCCCGCACAACCTGCACAAACCCGGTGAGCCTCTGCGTCTCTTTCGACGGTGGATCGATCAAACGAATGACCCAGCCGCGGATGACCGATGCCGCGATCGCCAGGTTGACCGGCTCGCCGTTGAGCAGCACGTGGAACCGGTCGCTGTTCCGGGAGACCCCGGCCTGCCAGTCGGCATCGGGGACGCGACGGGGTTGGTCCTCGTCCTTGTATTTGGCGAAGTTGCGGCGGCGGCGGTTGCCTTCCAGACGCTGAAGGTCGGTCTGCTCGCCCTGAGCGAAGCGGTCCTGAACGCGGACGCCGTTGGGAGAAAAACGCACCCGCCCGCAGCGGACGATGCTCGATGCGCTTTCGCTCACCGGGGTCTCAACATCTGCCGGGCGGCATTGAGAAGCGCGGCCTCATTCCGCAGTCCGCGGTTGATGAGCCGATTGGCGTTTTCGCGGGTGATCCCCAGGCGCTCGGCAACCTCCCTGTCGTCGCACTGGGCGCGGCGAAGCAGGACGGCCAACTTTTGCTTGGGGGTCATTCGCGGCAGGGAAGGAACGGAAGTGCCTCTATCTATACGCGCGCCTGTGACTATCGAATCGTCACACCCGGTCGCGAAATCCGGAACGGCATCGCGCGTAAATAGTCGGCAGGACCGCAAGTAAGAAACGACGCGGGAAAAAATCTGAGCTGTGACCATCAGGCCCCCGTTTGAACAGATTCGACACCTTCGGCAGGCTCAGGGCAGGCACGCTCACCGCAGGCAGATTCGCCCCCGGACTGGCCGCCCCAGACGCCCCACATATACCCGAGCCACGGATCGCGCATGACCCCGTCGGCATCGATCGGGCCGCCGCAGACACGGGCATCGTTGGCAAGGTATTTCCGATGGCGCGGCGAATTGGATTTCCGGTCGGCCTCAGCCAGCATCCTCAAGCCGTAATCGCGGTCCCCGAACCAGCAGACGCCTGGCCGCGGCTTGTGGAAATCGCTCTTGGCGCCGCGCGGCACCTGGAGAAACCCTTCCTCGAAAAGGCTCTTGAGCTGGGAGCGGTCGATCACCTCATTGAGCGGGTGGGATTCTTCCGTGCCTGACAGGAAATAGTGGTAGCAGTTGACGCAGATCTCTGAGGAGTCTTGGCGGTACAGCGGGTAGGCCGGCGCCAGGACTCGACAGACCGAGCAGTGGATCATCTTCGTGCTGCCGCCGCCCGGCGGGTAGAGCTTTTGCGAGTGCAGGGAGCGCTTCGTCGCCTGTCGACCGCCCGGCATCGTCAGCCGGTCATCCCCCTCATCGTCCGTGAAGCAATCGAACAAACCTTCGCGCCAGCTCCACGAGCAGACCAGGGCCATGATCCATGTCTTGACCATGGCGCGGTGCCGGCGCTTCTCATCCTCGGTGGCGGTGAGAACGTCTGCCGCGTTTTTGGATTTGGCGCGACTTGAAATAGGGGGTCCGTTGAACCCGCAACTATCTATAGTCACACGTCTTGGGCGCAATTACGGTGGAAAGTTTCCGCCCTTTTGGCATAAAGTATCCGTAAGGTGTGCGCCCTTTCTGCCTCATCCAAACCCTTAGACCCGGATGACCCGGACGCCGAAGAAACGCCGATCGCCCAACGAGTTTGGTTCTCGTTGTACCCGCAGCAAATCAAGTTCATCCGAGACCAGGCCCGCGAACATGGCATCAAAAAATCCGAGGCGCTCAGACACCTGTTGCGCGTCGCCAAGGCCAGCGTGAGGAAGGCAGACGTTCATGCAAACGCCGAGATCATCAGCAACGCGCTGATCCAAATGGGCCATCTGGTTCGGAGCGGAAGCGAACTCGGCGATTTGGTGGCGCGGATGAAGACGGCCAGCAATGGGATCGGGGACGCGACGGGGAAGTAAACGATCGACTCAGATGGCGCACCGCCGGATCGGTGTAGTGCAGGGGCTGGCCGCAATGACAGAGCTGCTCTTTCACTCTTTCACGGCGTCTCTCCCGGCCGGCTGGTGCGCTCGTCGCGGCCGAGCTGCTCGATCTCCTGATCGCTCATGGCCGACATTTCCCGGTCGCATTGCGCTTGGTCGAGCCGCGCCTCGGCCTGCGGATCGAGCGTCTGCGGCTGGACCTGTCCGCGCGGGTCAGCCGGATGGCGCAGTGGGCGCAGAGGAGGATCGCCTCGCCGGCCGCGACTTTCGCCTTGGCCTTCGGACCGAGCCAGCAGCGGCGCCGGCAGCGCGGGCAGTTCACCCGCTCATAGTCGCAACCCGGCGTGTAACCGGGCGCGCCGTCGGGGACGCAGGCGACGATGTTCTGGACGTTATCTAAGCTCGGCATCTTCGGACTCCGCAACGGAATGCGGTTCGGGGCGCGTGGCCTCTTGAAATCTGCGAAATACCGCCGCCACGGCTTCAACGTCTTTCGAGCCGATCGTGATGACAATGTGCCGCTTGTCCGGCGGCGTCTCGGCGACGAGCTGGACGAACCCCTTGGCGGGATAGCCGTTGATCCAGCATCGGCAGCCGCTGCCGACGTCGCGGAACTCGACCGGTGGGGGATGATGGCTCATGGTATCGTTGCTTTCGCTCATTTAGTTGTATCTACTCCGAACTTAACATAACGCACATTATGGGCCGTGGTGGGGCGGTCGCGTTTTCAACTTTCATCGCTCTCTCCGAGCCGGCTTTTCAGTTCCGCCAGCTCACGCTCCATTTCGTTCAGATGGAAACACATGGCAGTGTCCGCAATATTTGTTCTGCACGTCATTGAGGTTCCAACTTGTCCGCCCGCAGCTCAGGCACTGAATGCCTTTCTCGCCCATCGTCGTCGACGAGGAGCTGGGCGAGATCGAGTGCAAGCAACTGCGCCTTGCTGGCGAGCGCTTCGTGATTGTCCGCGGGGCGATCGAGGCCACACCTTCGTGTTGCATCGTGATAAGCAGCGAGAGCATGTTGGATCTGGAAGGCGGGATTGTTGTCGTGGCCGAGGAGCCAGCAGAGCGGCCCGCACTGGAGTTCGAGCGCCTTGCGTTCGGAGTCGGGCATTTGCAGCGGCGTCCGGCCGGTGATGACGGCGTGAAGACGGTCGTGGATGGCGGCGATGGTGTCATGGGGGATTTCAGGCATTAACTTCTGCTCCTCTCGGGGCGGGCGTTTGCTCGCAATTGCATGGGGGTGCCTTGGTTTTCCAGTCGCCGTTACCGACGCGAAACTCCGCGACGTTCAGCGGACCGCGCCAGAACATCTTTCGCAGCGCCCCGCAGCGGCGGCAACGAAAGGTGCCCTCGACCAGATTGATCGAGCCGGGGTCCTGGCCGATCGCGCCCTGCAAAAACCCCTGGGGAACATCGTCGTACCCACGCCGCTGATGGCGACATTCAGCTTGGCGCAGAATTTTGCCGCGCGATCGGTCATTTCGGCGTCTCCTCATCGGGCGCGATTCCCGGCGGCCACATCGGATCGCGCGTCTGTTCGGACGACCATTCGATCAGGTCAAGAACGCTCGTGTCGGAAAGACCCTTGTCCCGTTGATGGATGAGGTAGTCCGCCGCCAATTCATCCAGCGCCTTGTGAAGGAACTTGTGACGGTCCTTGTGCTCTTGCAACGTCATGGGACCTTTCCGATTGGTGGCTTGGCGATGGCGACCGGCTCCTGTCCCCTCTCGATCCGCCTCCGGTTGCGATGCTCGCGGAAGTCGATGAGGATCGGCCAGCACTGCTCCATGGAAAGCCCGACCTTCTCGCGCAACAGCCACACGACAAATTCATCGGAGTCGCTGGCCTCTGCGGCTTCCAGAATCTGGAAGGCAACCTGGCGGGCGGTTTCCGGATCGAGCTGGCAGGTCTTCTCGCCCCACTGGAATTGGACGACGCCCTCTCCGCTCCGCGACGAGACCAGGCTGCCGACGTAGAGGGTTTCGCTGTCGGGCTGCTCCGATTGTTCGCTCATCTTTTGTCGCCCTTCCTCTTGCGCCGTTTCACTTGCACCCATACGCCATTGCGCAGTTCGCAATCCAGCGATCGCGGCGGCGTCCGCAGCGTCTTGCCCTTCACGGTGAAGGTCACGGCTCCGATCGACATTTTGATCCGCGCGCGGGTTTTCATGTTTTTACGGGTATTGCGAAAAAAGACCGCTGTCGCCGATCGGGACGGATTCGACCGGATGATCGGCCATCGCCTCTTTGATGAGCGTGTCGGGAACGTCGAACAATCCTTGACGCCCCCGGAACGGGATGGGCTGCTGAAGCGCTTCAATCTCCGTCAGCTTCCAGGCGAAACGTCCCGGCGCGTAGTCTCCAAAAAGCCGCTGCGGCGCAGAGACGTGAATGAAGTCGCGCCCATCGACCAGGATCGCGTTACCCTGTCCCTCCGTCCAACCGTTCTTGGCGTGGGTCGGCAAACATCGCTCCAGACGGCAGACGCAGACAATCGCGCCGTGCGGAATCAAACGCAGGTGCAATGGCAACCCGGCTTTTTTGAAGGCGTCAGCGCAGGCGATCTCTCCAGCAGCACTCAACATTCCATTCGTCTTTGAAGCGTGAATCGCCAGACGGCCGCGGAATGAAGTGGACCAACTCCGAGTCTCATAGCACTTCGCGCCGATCGCGATGAGGCTCGCCCAAGGTTGCCAGAGACTGATTGCCTTCATCGTCGTCTCCCGAAAACCAAGACTCCCCGACTTCCAGCTTGCCAGACTCCCCCGGTTCCCCGATGACCGGATCGGTCTTGAGAGCACGAATAACTACTGTCCCAAGCCCATTGTCTCCGATACAGCGGCTATGCAACTCCTCACCGTCCTCAATCAATCCGGCGGCTGCGGCAAGACGACGGCGGCGGTGCATTTGGCCTGCTGGCTGGCCGAGCGGAATGCCAATGTCGCCTTCATCGACGCCGATCCGCAAGCGCGGAGCACCCACTGGCTCAAACGCGCCGCCCCGGGAATCCTCTGCCTGCCGGCGATCGAAGCGGGCGAGGTGCACGACGCCGTCGAACGTCTCAAAGCGGGGGATGACCTCACCGTGATCGCCGATGCCAAGCCGGGACTGGACGGGGCGGCGCTCGAGCTTTTGAAACTGTCCGATCGCGTCTACATGCCCATCGTCCCCAGCGAGATCAATCTCGATTCGACCGCTCAGGCCCTGGCGACGATGAAGGCGCTGGAGGTGCGCAAGCCGGTGGTGCTGTATCTGTCGATCGTCGATCCCGGCGGGGAAGCCACGCGGGCGCGATTGAGACTGGCGGAATTGGCTCGCGAGTCGGGGGGGCCCGGCGTCACGGCTGCGGCGGCGTCGATCGGCAGACGGATGGTCTTTCGCGCCGCCTACTCGCACGGAACCGTCGCCTGGCGGATGAAGGCCGTGTCGTCGTCGTGGTCGAATCCGGCCAAGCTCGCCTGTGCCGAACTGGACGCCCTGTTTACGGAGATCCTGCCCCATGGAATCCTCGCAATCGATCGCCCCGCCGCCTCTGCCTCTGACCTCCAGGACGCTGACCGCTACCACGTCGCTGCCTGAGAACGTGAGACGGGCGCTGACCCTGCCGCCGACGCCGCAGCTTTCACAGGCTGCGCAGACGGACACAGATGGGCACAGACAAGCCCGGACTACAGGCGTGTCGTCAACGCGAGCGGATGAACCACAGGCGGGTATTCCGCCGAAGCGCCGCAAAGACAAGGGCGTGCTGCTCACGCGGGATGAATCGGAAAGACTGCGCACGTTGTCAGTGGACATTCCTGAATCCTTGTACGACTCGCTCACCGTGGCGGTGGCGGCGGCGCGGTTGCAGAAGCGCAAAGAGCACAACTCCCTGCGCTCGATCGCGGCGGAGGCATTGGGCAAGTGGCTGGAGGAGAACGATCAGCATGTGTTCAACCGGGGGGATTGAAAAGGCAATGACTTACTTGACTCACCATTGAAATCCACGCCATTCGGAATTTGATGAACAACGTCCTCTCGACGTGGCCTGGCGTTCGCGTATCGACGGCTTGAGCAGCAAGTCGCGGGGATCGCCGACCCGCCTTTAACCTGTCCGCCAACGTTCCGACTCTCGTAGGAGCTACCCGCCGAGTCGCCATTGGTCGAAGGAATGCTGATGCACACTTCATTGCCAAGGTCGAGCGGGGCTAAAGCGTTGCTTCGTTGGTGAGTCAAGTAAGTCATTACGATTGAAAACACTAAACCCCGATCTCCGCATCCCGCTTATCCTGTACCCTCCTACACGCCCGCGCCACTTCCAGCGTCTGCCGCGCAATCGGCCAGTCCTTATTGCCGGGGTGGCGAAGTCTCCTGACCACGCGCACCGCCTCCTCCCATGACGCCTGACAGGCGCTGCACAGATCGGCCGCCACCCAGGAGCACCCTCCCTCACAGGCGTCGTTCTGCGTACAGCCACAGACACAGCAGCTTGGCTCGTCGGGTTCGGTGCGGCGGGTCATGGGGCTCCAATCCTTCGCGCATAAAAGCGCTCTCCTAGTGACGACATTCAATATGTATGGGAATCGAACTTAACCGGACCGCGAAACCGTCCGGCGGCTGAGGTGAGCTGCTGAAACCGATCGGCATCCTAGCGAGCGGCGGCGGGAGAGCAAACAAAAAATTCGCGAGAGATTTCTGTCCCCGTTTCGCGCCGGCGTCCAAGTTCATCATAGCCAGCGCCCGATCCCCGCCTGCCAAGTGACGCGCCGGTCATTCAATGTGTGCAAAATGGACGGTCCTTCACAATTCGTTTGCAATCGCGAAAGCGCGGCGTGTAGCATCGCGAAGATTGCATTTCAGGGATGTTGCTTATGTCGAGTTTCGCAGGGACGCGGGATGATGTTTTGAAATTGGGGGCTGGCGTTCAGTTGCAGGTGCGGTTCGTTCCACGGCGGGAGATTCCCAGGGGATGCAGCGGACTTGCGGATTTCAAACGGGGCGTGCTTCTTCTGCCGGACGGGGGCGATGAAACGGACCGGAGAACGCGATTACTCAAGGCCATCAACCGGCTGATCGCACTGGAAGCAAACCGCGCCAACGAGCGCGGCGCTCTCATTTCTCGCGCTTGACCCTTAGCGGGTGGTCCGGCTCGGAACTCTTGCGGCCGGGCCGTCCCTTGGGCATGGGCTTGCGGACCTGAATTTCCCCTTCGATGACCGCCGTGAAAAACTTCGCGCTCGCCTCCAGGAACGGCGCTTTCATGTCCGGGGGAATCATCCCGATCATCGTCTGACGGACGGAGCCGGGGGCGGCCTCCAAGAAGAAGAGAAGCCGCTGGATCAAATCCGTTTTGCTGATCCGATAGTCGCGCAGCACATCTTCGGCGATCTTGTCGGCCTCGTCGGTCAACGGGGTCATGTTCCGCCGCGGCTTTGCCTGTTTTGTATTCACGGCGCGGAAGTTAGCACAAATCAGCATGATGTAAAATAAGTTTTTTTGCGCAAGTCGATGCGTCACACGCCATTGCGTTTACATAAATGCTAATAGTGTAAAATAACAGTTGAATACTGTAAAACGCTTCGGTACATCTATGGCCATGAAGATGGCCCGGACGTTCAGGCGAAACGCTTTTCTGGGAATCAGGATGCCCGAGGACGACAAAAAGCGGTTGTTCGAGGTGTCACGCCGCAAGCGCCGTGATGCTTCGAGTCACGCCCTCGAATTCATCATGGATGGCGTTTCACGTCTGGAGCGCGAATTCCGGTCCCAGCCGGCCGAGGAATAGGCACAGGAGAACGCATATGGCCAAAAAGCCAGTGGCAAAGAGCGACGAACTGGTTCCCGTCACCGCGTACCTCGAAAAGTCGATCTTGGCAGAACTCGACCAGGCCGCGAGAGAAACGCGCCGATCGCGCACGCAGATGATCGCCCGACTGATCGACGAGGGATTGAAATCGCGTGAAGGTAAAGAGCTTGTGAGGACCGGATGAATCACAATGGAAACGCCCTAAATAAAACGGCCCGTCGTCCTTGGAGCGGACGGCGGGCCAGATCACGAACGACATGAAAAGCGTAGACACGTCTATTGCGAATTTCAACGGCCTGAGCCGTCAGGAAAACCGGAAGTCTACCCGGCCCACGTGCCTTCCAAACCCGGTATTTGATCGGGCCTTTACGGTATCGCGTGAACCACGGCGAACCCGGCGCAGCGTCTGCGCCATCGCCATTCCCGCTCACCCCTCAGTCCAGAAAGGAGGCGGTGCGGATTCTTTCCCGGCGGCTGACGTGAGCTGCTGACTCTTGCGACAGGCGCCACAATAGAAGCACGCCCCGCCGGGCGGTCGAAAGATCGCAGCGGCGGGTTTGCGGGGGCTGAGGTGAACCATGGCTGACAGGGACAAGGCTGACGGCGACAGGCCAACCGATCGCAAGCGTCTGCCGATCCGGGAAGCGGCGCGGCTCGTCGGCCGCGATTATCGCTACCTGCGCAAGCTGGCGCTGGAGCTACAGGTCCGGTCCTACCGCCGCGGCGGAACCGCCCGGCGTCCGTGGCTGGAATTCTACCTGGACGAATTGCGGGCCGATCTGGACAAGGCCGAGCAGTTCAAGCGCGTCGCCGCTTCCGTCCCCCCCCGGAAGCCGCGGGTTTCTTCGGTTTCTTCGGCTTTGCATCCCGCCGCGGCGGCGATGTGAAGGCCGCCGTCCAGACGGCATCGACCAATTCGCGGAGCCGGTCGAGCCCGAGGTGTTCGAGATAGTTTTCGACGAGAACGGAATCGTTTTGGTGCCCCATGACAATCTCAACTTCCTCCCGATAACCCGGCGGGGCCAGGTTGGGAAAGGTCGTGCGCAGCGAGCGGAACCCGCGGCCATCGGCATCGCCGCTGAATTTGATCCGCCGCCGTCTCGATCCCTGCCTCATCGTGTTTTCGATGACGATCGGCTTCTGTCGCAACCCGGCCCGCTCGCTCAAGCGCCGCCAGCGCTGCGAGAGGGCGTCGATGGCATTGGACAAACCCGGCCGCGCCAAACTTGCCTTGAGCCGGATCAGCGGCAGCCCGTTGCTGGTCAGAAAAAACAACTCGCCGTTGCTGTTGGTGCCGTCGCCGTTGTCTGCCGCTTGATTGGCATCCGCTCCATTGGCCCTTTGCGGCCGTTGGTATTTCTTGAGCAGCTTGAGCAGCTCGGGGCGCATGGGGATGACCCGGCGCACCTTCCCCTCTTTGCGGCGCCGGTAGTCGATGACGCCGCGCTCCCAGTCGATCAGGTGCGACGAGAAGTTGGCGATGTCGCTGTTGTCCATGGCCCCGTTGATCCCCAGGGCGATCCACAGGCGCTCGGTATCGTCCGCGTTTTTCCACAGGGCCTGGATCTCCGCCGGGGTGTAGCTCTTGATGATGCTCAGCCGGCGGTCGCGATGACGCTGCTGGCTGGGGCGCTTGAAGAACGTCCCGAACTTGGGCACGGTTTCCAGAAGATCGTCCTCGACGCACCAGCGGAAAAAGGCGCGGAGATAGGCGACGTGCCGGGCCAGAACGCAGGGGGCGCAGCCGATCAGCGTCTTGGCATATTGCGTGAAGTCGCCGGCGCCCATTTCCGCGATAGGTCGGTCGGCGCCGACGCACTTGCCGAAGCGGCTCAGGGTGCGGATGTAGTCGGCCCGCGTCACCGGGGCCAGCGACCGCGGCGTGCCGTGCTTGACGCGATGATCGAGGTAGTCAAAGAACCGGGCGGCGGCCTGGCGAAGCGTCGCCGTTCCCAGCGTGGCGATGGCGTCGGCCGAGCGCTCGAGGTTGGCGTCGATCTCTTTGCGGAGCGATTCCCACACGCCTTCGACCTCGTCCGGCGCCGTCTTGCGTCCACAGACGAAGCGCGTGCGGTCGAGATACCAGCGAACGTAACCGTCCCGCGTGAGAGAGAAGGTCGCGAGCAAACGCTGGCGAAGCCCGGCGTGCATCGGGGCCGCGTCAAACCAGTCGGGGACGTGCTTGTGGGGAACGGGCTGGTCGGGCCTGGGCATGCCGCCCATTATGGTTTTGCCTTATGGTTACGGCAAGTTCTGCGGGATTCCCCTTGTTTTTCCGCTTCAATCGCACGGATGACCGGGGGGCTGAAAATCCATGTGTCGGCGGTTCAATTCCGCCCCTACCCAGTCCCCTGCGGACCGCACCATAACCGTGAATTTACCGCCTATTTCTTCACTTCGTCGCCATCGGGCGAGATGCGCAGAACTGCGCCAAAAAGTCCAAACCCTGCGCTAACAAAGGGCGGCTCACATTATGGTTTCCTTATGGGAAACCGTCCCCAAGCTGCTCATGCATTCCGGAAAGTAGGTGCTCGTCAGCGCCGGGAAATGCCCTCCCGGCGACGTTCTCCTGTCGGTGTGTCTGCCGATGGGAGCCTCACCATGGCGGAGATTCCCACCTCCGCCCGCAACGCTTCCGCTGGTCCGCGCCCTGATCCCTCCGACCTTCCCCTACCTGAATCGACGGGCAACTCGTGTCCCCCGAGACCCGTCATCCTACCCTGGTCGGAATTCAACGCCGGGCTGGCGGAAGCGCGTATTTTTACCCGCAAAGGAAGTCAAGTCATGAAAGACCCACAGAATCTCCAGCGCATCACTCTCCAGCGTATCACCGTGGCCTACAACCGATCGGCCAATGGCCCTGGTCCCTTCGATGTTTCGGAAGTCAACTCGCGGCCGGGCATCGGTTATTTCGGACAGGTCGATCATCCCGAGCGCGCCGATCGCTTCAATTGGTTCTGCCATCACTTCACCGCGCCGATCATGCTCGTCGACGTCGTCTTTGAGACCTTCCCCGGCTTTCGTTACGGCTGTCTGGAAACCGGCGTTCTCGGCTTCGCCACCGGCGCCATGATCGACCCGCCTGATTTCGGCGGACAGCCGGCCATCGCCATCAAGTTCGACGGAGAACATTTCGTCCGAAGGGACGACGGTCACGTCCTCACCCGCTGCCGGCGCTTGCTGCTGACTCCCAAAGGCGCTTATGCCGATCTGGCGGAGCCTGCGCCACAGACCGAACGCCATGTCGAACATCGCATCGAACGGGTCCATGCCGAGCTGGCGTCGGGGCGGTAAACGATTCCGAAGGGAAGTCGGATGGTCTCGCTCAGCCCCCTGGAATTGAGCCGCCTGGAGATGGCCGTCACCCTGGCCGAGCGCGATCGCAAGCCGATGGTGGAAGTCCATACCGACACCGCCCGCGCCCTGCTCCAGTACCTCAACCGATTGGAGGACTTGGCCATCGAGCCCGGTCACGGCAGCGACTATCGGCGGCGGCAGATGCGGCACAACGCGGGGGGTTTGCTCGACGAGGTGCACGAGCACGTGAGCAACGAACGACTGTGGAGTCTGCAATGACCTGTGCGGCATTGGCATGGTCAACCAACGAGGGCGTCTTTGGCGGCGTGTCCGCGGGCCAGAAGCGCAAGCTGTCCCGTCGAAAAATCCGCTTCATCGACTTGATCCGTCCCGAGGCGATCGGCGAGAGCTTCTGCTACGTCGATGTTCAACTGGCGTTCGCGGTGGTGCAATGGATGCTGCGAACCGGTGAATCCTATCGCCGCGACGGCGAATGGGGCCGAATGGGCGTGACCGAATTGCTCTGCCGCCAGCCGACCTGTTGCGGGTTCTCCGAGCTTCATCCTTTCACCGATCGATGGCGGCTGGAGTTGTTCGACGTGTTTCACTACGCGCTGCTCTCCGCGTTTGCCCCGCCGGCTGCGCTACAGTGGCGCAGGGAACAGAGCGTGACGCTGGCGGGAGAGCGGATCATCACGTTCCCGCATTATGACCTCTACGGCGGGTACGGAAACTTCATGAGCAACGCGGAGGCGGGGGAGTTGATCGATTCGATATTCGCGCTGGCGGGGCGGCAGTTCAATTTCTCGCCGAACGAATGTCATCCCAAAGCGACGTGGATACACGAAGTCTGGCTGCACGTCCGGCCCGAGAATTACCAGATCAAGCTGAGTTACGCCTACAAACGCGATTGCTCGCGCTGGTATCGATCGCTTCCATCGGACCCGGACGAGCCGCTGATCGATTTCATTCAACGGGCAAAGGCGACATTCGAGGGCGAGCTTCTGGAGGTAACAACCAAATGAAACCCGATACCACCGTCTACCGCGGCCGGCGCTCCAAAGGCTATGCCGCCGTGACTGTCGATGATCTCCCCCTGTCCGATGATCCCAGCCTGAAACTGGCCAACCATTCGCCCACCGGATTCGAGTGGTCCTATTACGGATCGGGACCGGCGCAACTGGCGCTGGCAATCCTCCTGGACTTCACCGGCGATCCCGATCTGGCTTTGGACTGCTACCAGCTATTCAAGGCCGCGTTCGTCGGCGGCTGGCCGCAGGCCGGCTGGGAAATCGACGGAGCGATGATCCGCGGCTGGCTGGAACAAAACGCGGCGCTGGCCGAGGTGAAAGAGGAAACGACTTGAGCGCTGCCCTGGATATGTTCGTCGTCTACGACCATCCGACCGATCACCCGGATCAGATCATCGTGCGCCGCTGGGAAATCCTGCCGGGAATCGCCCGCGCCACCGCGGAGTTCACCGCACACGATTCGCTGGAGGAGGCGCGTCATGGGCTGATGCAGCGCGGCCTGACCTGGCTGCCCCGGCACCCGACCGACGAGCCGCAGATTTTGGAGTCGTGGATTTGAATGGAGCGAATATGGTCACGACCTCTTTGAAGCAGCTTACCGACGCCGATCTGGTCACCAGCCTCGCCAGCGAGGTCTGTCCCGCCTGCGGCTCTCCGAAGTTCAGCCGCAAGACCTTCTGCCTATCGGATTACCGCCGCCTGCCCAAGGCGATGCGGAATGCGGTCTATCAGAAGCTGGGCCACGGGTATTTCGAGGCGGTGATGGAAGCGATGCAGTATCTGGGCCGGGAGGAGTTCGTCCTGCCCGATCCGCGGCGGCCGATGCAACCGCAGGACAAGGAAGTCCATCATGCCTGATTACAAGGAATATTTGAGCAGCGAAGACTGGGCGGAACTCCGGGCAGAAGCTATCGAACGCGCTGGAGGTGAATGCGAGCGATGCGGCTCAACGGAGAATCTTCAAGTTCACCACCGGACCTATCGGCGCTTGGGCCAGGAACGTCTCAGCGACCTCGAATGTGTATGCGACGAGTGCCATCGCGAAATTCACGGGGTCGATGACTGCGAAACTGATGACGACGAAACTGATGACGATGACGAATAAGGGAAATCCATCATGCCCACTGAATCCGAAATCGACGCCGCCGTCCTCACCCTGGCCCGCGCTGCGCAGGGGCGTCTGTACGTCTTCCGCGACGGCACCTTCAGCGCCGAAGGCAAAGGCCCCAGCCGCTATTGCGTCATCGTGGGCATCGACGACTGCGCCCAGGCCATGATCGAGGCGTCCGACAGGGCCTCCAACGGTCACAGGGCCTCCAACGCTCACTCGGGCCGGAATGGCAACGGAGCGGTCGTCACTGCGGAGGGAACATGATCGCGACCGACACGAAAGCGCCGCCGAAGTCGCGTGGGGTCATCTTCAGCGCGCCAATGGTGAGGGCGATCCTCGATGGGAAGAAAACGCAGACGCGGCGGCTGGTGAAGCCGCAGCCCCCACCAAAAGACGCCACCGTTGCCGCGACGGGAAGCACCTACGGATGGATGTCATGCAAGGATTCGGGAGACAGCGGCCTCTTTCGTCCCGTCGGCCCCGTCTGGAAGGTGCGAGAACTGATGGGTAGCGATTCTGATCCGCGCCTGCGCTGTCCCTACGGCAAGATCGGCGACCGCCTGTGGGTCCGCGAGACGTTCTACCTCGACCACCTTGACGCGATCGACGCGATTCCAAAACAAAAGCCCGACGACGCTGACGACTGGATCTACTACCGCGCGGATGGAACGTGCTGCGACCAAATCCCGGAGTGTTCATGCGCGGAGGTAGGCAAACCGAAATGGCGCTCTCCGATCCACATGCCCCGCTGGGCCAGCCGCATCACCCTCCGCATCACGAAAATTCGCGTCCAGAGGGTGACGGACATCAGTGAGCAGGATGCAAGGGCGGAAGGCGTTAATCCCGTTCACGAGGATGGCGCCTGGGTCTGGGCCATCTCATTCCAGCGCGTCCAGAAGGAAGATGCCTCATGATCCACAAGCCCGACGATCAAACCTTCTGCTACATCGGGCGCCGGTCCTGCGGCTGCATCTGTTGCGTCACGATCGACGACACCGAGCACCGGAAGGAAACTGCCAAGGACATCGCCGAATGGATTCGCTCCGGGC
Organism: Tepidisphaeraceae bacterium; assembly: GCA_035483795.1. GTDB lineage: Bacteria > Planctomycetota > Phycisphaerae > Tepidisphaerales > Tepidisphaeraceae > DASXMX01. The sequence continues at coordinate 116,671 of DATHPP010000425.1, forward strand.
TGTCGATCGAGAGAATGACGGTCGCCCAGGCCAAGGCCGATCCGCACTTCTTCAAACACTGCCCGCTGTGTGAACGCCGTAAGCCCGATGTCCAAGTGCCGCTTTTCGAGGGAGCGAGCAAATGATCCACCCCGACTCCCCAGCCCTGCACTACCGCTCCCCGCACTACCCGGCTGTCTTCAACGGCATGGTCCCCTCGAAGATCAGGATGAGACAGACGGTGAGGGTCGATCCCGGATTGCTGCTGGCGCGGCCGGAGTTGAAGGACACGATCGCCTACTGCGGCGAATTGTACGACGTGTGGGTCAACAGCCATGGGGCGGTTGCGGCGGTGTTGCCCGATGGAGGGCAGCTTGGGGTGAAGCCGGGGGAATTTGAAGTGGTGGAGTTCTATCGAGGGGAGGCGATCGCTTGAAAAACCTTGAATCCGCGATTCTGACGACGCGCCACGGAGCGCAGCTCAACGCCGGCATGTTCGATGAGATGATCGTCGATAATTTCGCGGGCGCGGGCGGGGCTTCCATGGGCATCGAGGCTGCGGTCGGGCGCGCCGTCGACGTCGCCATCAATCACGACCAGCACTCGATCGCGATGCACCAGATCAACCATCCGAACACGCTGCACCTGTGCGAGGATGTTTGGAACGTCGATCCGGTTCAGGCGACGGCCGGCCGGCAAGTCGGACTCGCCTGGTTCAGCCCCGATTGCCGGCATTTTTCCCGGGCCAAGGGAGGCAAGCCGGTCGAGAAAAAGATTCGCGGATTGGCGTGGGTCGTCATCCGCTGGGCAAGATTGGTGTCGCCCCGGTTGATCGTTCTGGAGAACGTCCGCGAGTTTCAGGAATGGGGTCCCTTGCGGTCGGACAATACTCCGTGCCCGAAACGCAAGGGCAGCACGTTCAAGAGTTTCGTCACCCGCCTGCGCAATCTCGGATACGTCGTCGAGCACCGCATTCTGAACGCCGCGGACTTCGGCGCGCCGACGCACCGCCGCCGGCTGTTCCTGATCGCGCGACGCGACGGGGTTCAAATCCAATGGCCCGAGCCGACGTACGGCCCCGGTCGTAAACATCGCTACCGAACCGCAGCGAGCTGCATCGACTGGTCGCTTCCCTGCCCGAGTATTTTCCTGACTCGCGCCGAAGCCAGAATCCTGCGCATCATCCGGCCCCTGGCCGACAAGACCATGCGGCGCATCGCGATGGGCATCAAGCGCTACGTTCTGGATAATCCCAAGCCGTTCATCGTCACTTGCAATCACGGCGGCCCGGAATTTCGCGGCCAGTCAGTCGATGATCCGTTCAAGACGGTGACGGGATCGCGGGATGCGCATGGACTTGTGCTGCCCTTCCTCGCCGCCAATTACGGCGAAGCGCCTCACCAGGAGACCCGTGGCCAGAAGGTTGACGAGCCGCTGCGAACCGTCACGCCATCGAACAACGCGGGTGTCCTGATCGCGCCCACCGTCATCCAATACGCTGCGAAACCCCGACCGATTGACGAGCCGGCCGGCGTCGTGATGACGGAGAATCACCAGGCGCTCGCTACGGCGTTTATCGCCAAGCATTACGGCGGAGTCGTCGGCCATGCCCCGGATCGCCCCATCGGCACTATCACGGCCGTCGATCATCACAGCGTCGTCGCTTCGCATTTGACAAAGTTCTACGGGACCAACGTCGGCGCGGATGTGCGCGAGCCAATGCCTACGGTGACGGCGGACGGAAACCACGTTGGCGAGGTCCGTGCGTTCCTTATCAAATACTTCGGCTGCGGTTGTGGGCAACAATGCGTTGAACCACTTCACACGGTCACGGGGCGCGACCGCTTCGGGCTGGTGACGATCGACGGCCAGGATTTCCAGATCATCGACATCGGCTTGCGCATGCTCAATCCCCACGAGTTGCTCCGCGCCCAGTTTGGAAAATATGCCGAAGGCTACATCCTTCTCGGCACCAAAGCGCAACAGGTCGCGCGAATCGGCAACAGCGTGCCACCTGAACTGGCCGAGGCCGTCGTTCGCGCCAACTACTGCGCCGAAATCGAGGTCGCAGCATGAACGCTAGACCCCACACGGAGGAACCCCATGCACAGTAAACCCATGGAAGAATCACAAGGCACCTTCACCACGACAGAGACGTCCCCCCACGAATGTCGCCGTTGCGGAAGGGGCCCGGTGAAGTGTCAGACTTGGGAGAGCCAATGTGGAGGCTATGAGGATTACCAATACACATGCCCGGCCTGCGGGTACGTGTGGTGGGTGGACGGGATCGACTCATGAAAATCACCCTCGAAAGCACCGACAAGATCGTCACCCTCAACGGCGTACCGGCCCGGCTCTGGGAAGGCATCAGCGAGAGGGGAATCCCGGTCGTCGCCTTCATCACCCGACTGGCCGTCCCCGAGGGCCAGCCCGCCGAAGCCTACGAACAGTTTGAACGGGAATTGCAGGAGCACAGAGCGCCAAAGCCGGAGCTGGCCGGCGCGTTCGATCCGCGATTGATCCTTTAACGGAGTTTGATGATGCCGCCGTGAATGAGGCCGAACGCCATTATCTGCCGCGCTTCTGCGCCCTGGAGATGCAACTGTATCGCGAACTATTCGGACGCGATGCCGTTCCCGAGCGTCTCAAGCCGGCCCTGACCGAATGGATGCCCGACTGGCGGGCGGTGGCCAAACAGATGCCCCCGGTCCTGCCGCAGCGGGGAAAAGTGAAGCATCGACGCCGGCCGCAAGCCCCGCCACGGCCCGTGCGAGCTATAGAGGCAGCATGATCGACGAAACCTGCGGTGCCGCGGCGATCGAGGAACGCGAGCGTATCCGAAAACGCGGCGTGCGCAGCGCGGTCATGATGGCCCTGAACATCGGCAACTTCTGGCTGCCCAAGAACCCGGTCGAGCGGATCAGCGAACTGGGATGGATTTTGCGCTACACGCTGGATGGCGGTTTTAGCACCAAAGCGAGGACACCCATGGACGTGAACAAGCTGGCCGACCAATGGATCGACGCCGTGGTGAAAATGTGTCTGTCCCACGACAAGGCCGACTACGACGCCGCCGACGCGCAGGCCGACACCTTGCTCAGGCCCATCCTGGCAGCGCCGATCAAACAGGTGCGCGAGTTCTATCACCTGCTGCTGCAAAAGATGCGCGATGAAAAGCGCGTGCCGTTTCTGGTCTGGGTCAGCTTCGAGGCATGGGGCGAGTTCGCCGTGAAAGACGCCCCCGATCAGGGCGTGAAGCGCTTGAAAGCCAAGCTGGCGGCGGACCTTGCCGAGCTGGTGAAGGAGCCGGTGGCCGAGCAGCTGCCCAAGGCGATCGCCCGCGCCCTCAAGTGGCGCGATCCCGAGCAGCTCAAGGAAGTCAAAGCCGCGGTCGAGGCCGGGGCCAAACCCAAGCTGGTCGGCCGTCAGTCCTGTCTCTATCTGGAATGTCCCGTACCGGGCAAGGAACCGGTGAGTGTGATGATTTAACAGGAGCGTGTCATGAACGATGCGAGATTCCAGGCGTTGATCGAAGCCCTGGAGGCGATGCCGGAAGCGGATTTCGATATGGAGCGCTGGGATGGCTGCGCCGTGAGCCACTACATCCGGCACAACGCCCACTGCGGACTGACCGTGCAATGGATGCGGGTCGATTTCGGAGACGGCGAGAAGCGAATGGCCTTGATGTTGTTCGATCCTCTCACCAAGGCGATCGGCTACACCGCCGCGGCCGGGCATTTCGGCCTGAGGCTGGATGAAGCCTTCCGCCTGCTCAGCCCCACGGAATATCCATCACCGAACAAGTGCGTGGTGATCGGCCGCCTGGTCGCCTTCTACGAAGGACACCGCCGCAAAACCTTCGGCGAGAAGATCATGGGCGCCGGACGGTGATGTTCAAATGATCCCCACCCTCGACAACATCTGCGCCAAGACCGCGGCGTTCTTCAACGTCGAGGCGGCCGACCTGCGCGGGCGGCGTAAATTGCAGCACTTCACCGAGCCGCGCGAAGTGGCCTACCTCCTGATGCACCGCTTCGGCCGGCGGACCTGGGGGCAGATCGGGCTGTATATGAATCGCGATCATGCAACCTGTCTGCACGGGGCGCGGCGGATGGAGCAATTGATGCAGACCGATCCGACCCTGCGGCAACAGGTGGAAATCCTCGATCGGGAATTGCGTTTGGAAGCGGAACGACAGGCGGCCCAACCGCGGGCGGTTGGACGCCGACCTGTGTGCGGCCCGGCGCCGGGCGGTCCGGTGCCGGCCTAAAAAGGCGGGTCCCCATCCGCCGATGGAGCCCTTAAAGGCGGATGGGGACTTTTGTTTCGGAGCGATGCAAATGCCCACCGCCTGCACTGAGCAACGTCGAAGTGTGGTTCAACTGGCGGCGCGGTATCTCCGCTGGGCGGGGAAGACCTACCGCAAGGGGGGCAAGCCCACCAGCCACGTCGGCAACATCCGCTATGCCCTGCGCGATCTGGACGAGCAGGCCGGCGGGCGGGCGGCCGATGATTACGCGGCGCCGGACCTGGCGTCCCTGCGCGATCGATTGGCGCTTGAGCGTCTGGCCGTGGCCACCATCAACAAGCGCCTGTCGATCATCCAAACCGCGTTCGCCTGGGGCCGGCAGTATGGCCTGTGCGCTGCGGCGACGGTGGCGGATCTGGCGGTGGTGACGCCCCTGCGCCCGGGCCGCTCGCCAGCCAAAGACCCGGTGCCGGTCCTCCCGGTCGATCGCCAGGTGGTTGAGGCGACGCAACGTCATCTTCCGCCGGTGCTGGTCGACCTGATCGAGCTGCTGTGGATTCAGGGCTGCCGGCCGCAGGAAATCTGCAACCTCTGCCCGGCCGAGCTGGAAATCCCCGGCGCCGAAGCGGGAGCAGGGGGAGCGGGG
>DATHPP010000426.1:0-45922 GCA_035483795.1 Tepidisphaeraceae bacterium
TCCTGCTGGGCAATGGCGATGGCACGTTTGGAGCGCCGCAGACGATCGCTGCTGGCGTCACTCCGATTGCTGTGGCGGACATGAACCACGATGGAAAGCCCGACCTGGTGCTCAACGGCGGTGTGATGCTGGGTAACGGCAACGGGACATTTCAACCTCAATTGAACTATCCCATCGCGGACGGGGGTTACGCTGTTGCCGTCGCCGACGTAAACGGGGACGGCAAGCTCGATGTGGTCGAGTCATATACCGGCTCCCAAAACTACGTAAGGGTATTTCTGGGCAACGGGAACGGCACTGTGGCACCGCCGCAGACGTTCGCCGCCGGCGTGCAGCCATTAGGCCTCGCCGTCTCCGATCTAAACAACGATGGCCGGCCCGATATCGTCGTGACCGGCGGCTTCCCGGACGTGGAAGTCCTGCTCGGCAACAACGACGGCAGCTTCACGGGACAGACGTACCAGGTCGTTTCCCGCTCGAAGCCGCCGTTCCCATCGATCGCCGCCTTCGCGTCGCAGCAGACGATCGGCGTGGGACCGGAGCCCAGGTCCGTCGTCACGGCGGACCTGAATGGCGACGGCAAGCCGGACCTGGTCGTCGTCAATTCCGGGTTCAACTCGATCGGCCAAAGGCTCAACTCGATCGGCGTGATGCTCGGCAACGGGAATGGAACGTTCGCACCAGAGCGAACGTTCGCGACCGGGCTGGCGCCGTGGTCGGTCGCCGTGGCGGACGTCAATCACGACGGAATCCCCGATCTCATCGTCGCCGATGGCGACGGCAACGACGTCAGCGTTCTGCTGGGCAACGGAAACGGGACGTTTGGAAGCCGCCACACATTTGCCACCGGAGTATTTCCGATCTCGGTCGCCGTGGCGGATGTGAATGGCGACGGCAAGCCGGACCTCATTGTTCCCAATTACGTCTCCCGCACGGTGAGCGTGCTGCTGGGCAACGGCGACGGCACGTTCGCTCCCCAGCAAGCGTTCGCCACCGGTTCGGGGTCGATTTCGGTCGCAGTTGCTGATTTCAACCACGATGGGAAGCTGGACCTGGCCGTGGCCAACCGGCAGTGGAACTCGGTGAGCCTGCTGCTGGGCAACGGCAACGGCACGTTCCAGCCGCAGGTGACCTATGCGACCGGCAGCACGCCCGACTGGATCGCGGCGGCGGACGTCAATGTCGATGGCAGCCCCGACATCGTCGTCGCCAACCAGGCCGGCAACAGCGTCGGCGTGCTCCTGGGCAATGGCGATGGAACGTTTTTGCCGCAGCAGACTTTTGCGGCCGGGGACGCACCCGTTTCGATCGCAGTCGCGGATGTCAATGGCGACGGCAGCCCGGACGTGATCGTGACGGATTACAATGCCAACGCCGCCGCCGTGCTCCTGGGCAATGGCGACGGGACTTTCCAGGCCATCAAGACCTTCGCTACCGGCATGGCCCCGGTTGCGGTGGCCGTCGCCGACCTGAATCGCGACGGCCGGCTGGATCTGGCCGTTACAAACTACTCAGGCAGTGTGAGCGTTCTCATTGGCGACGTGCCGCCGCACGTTGTTTCGATCAATCGCACTTCGCCCACGGGGTCCATCACGAGTGCGTCGACTGTCAGCTACACGGTAACGTTCAGCGAGCCGGTGACCGGCGTGGATGCCGGCGACTTTGCCTTGGCCCTGAACGGCGTCACCGCCAATGCGCCGATCGTTACACCAGTCAGCGGCTCGGTGTACACGGTGACGATCAGCGGCATCTCGGGCTCGGGGGCGCTCGGATTGAATCTCGCCGACAACGGGACGATCAGGGACGCGGCGGGCAATCCGCTTCAGGCGGGCGGGGTGTCGTTCCAGCCGCAGCAAACGTATGTCACCTTCGATAATCCCGTTTCTGTAGCGGCCGCGGATATGAATCTGGATGGTCAGCTCGACCTGGTCGTCGGCGTAGAGGGCGGCGGATTTGATCTGCTGCCAGGCAATGGCAACGGTACCTTTGGGCCGCCACATGGATTCGGCGGCGGCGCCTATTCGGTGGTCGTTGGGGATATGAACGGCGACGGAAAGCCTGACGTGATTGGGGCGTTCAAATTCGCGCCCGCCGGAGAACAGCAGGTGACCGTATCCTTCGGTAACGGTGATGGAACATTTGGTGGTGGCGCATCTCTTAGCACTTATTATTCCGCACCCTATTCGGTCGCCGTGGGGGACGTGAACGGCGACGGCATCCCGGATGTGGTCGCGACCGTCAACCGATTCCCCAACTATGGGGTCGCAACCTTCCTCGGCAACGGCAACGGGACGTTTCAGCCGGAGATGGTGGGCGGCAGTTACAGCAAGCCTACGACGTTTGTAGCACTCATCGGCATCGACGGCGACGGTGGCCCAGTCGGATCGTCGGGGACGCCGACGGGACGATCACCGTCAATGGGAATGTTCATATCGCGACCGGCGCGAATCCCGTTTCGGTTGCAGCAGGCGACTTCAACGGCGATGGCAAGATGGACCTGGTCGTCGCCAACCAGGGCGGCAACGATCTGAGCATTCTCCTTGGCAACGGGAACGGAACCTTCCAGCCACAGCGGACCATTGCGACCGGAGTTTCGCCAAATTCCGTGGCAGTTGCGGACGTGAATGGCGACGGAATTCCCGACCTGGTCCTCGCAAGTGGGTACGGGCACACCAACGGCACGGTCGGTGTTTTCCTGGGGAACGGCAACGGAACTTTTCAGACGCAACAGACATTCGCGGTCGGGCCAGATCCGTCATCTGTTTACGTTGCTGACGTCAGTGGCGACGGGCGGCCCGATATCATCGTTGCCAATCACAACAGCGTGGGCGTCGGGGTGCTGCTCGGCAATTCCGCCGGCAGCTTCACCGGCCAGACTTATGCAATTCTCCCGGTTGCCGACACCATCAACGGGACCAGCGGCAATGACACCATCACGCTTCAGCGGAACCCCGATGGCACGGACATCGACTGGACTCTGGGCAGTTCGGCCGGGCAGTTGCCTGCCAACGACCCCGCCGGCCTCACCGTCAATGGCAACGGAGGCAATGACACGATCAACCTCGACTACACCAACGGCAACCCGGTCCCCAATGCCTTGCACCTGAACGGCACGTTTACCATCAACAACTTCCAGGGCACCAATCCCCTGGCGGGGACGACGCTGGATATCGGCAAGAGCACGGTTTTCATCAGCTACAGCAGTTCTGATCCGATCGCCGCGATTCAGGGCTATCTCAAAAGTGGCTACAACTCCGGCGGCTGGAACGGCACGCCGACCGCGACGACCGGCGTGATCACGTCGCTTTCTGCGCAGACCAATCCCAACCATAACACGGCGATCGGCTACGCCGACTCCGCCGACGGCCAGGGCGTGAACGCCACGCCGAACACGATCGAGCTGAAATACACCCTCTACGGCGACGCCAACCTCGACGCTCAGGTCAACAGCGCCGATCTCCAGATTCTCGTGTTCAGCCTCAACCGGCCGGGCGCCTGGGACCAGGGAGATTTCAATTATGACGGGCAGGTGAACAGCGCGGATCTTCAAGCGCTGCTGTTCACGCTGAACACGAGCCTGGGCAGCCAAGCGGCGACGATGGCCGTCGCCGCGACACCGGCGGCTGCGCCGCCGACCGCGACCAATAGCGCTCGAAGCGGTTCATCGACGAATCTGATGCCCGCGATTCAGAAGACGGGATCGTCCAATCCAATCGTGCAACGCCCGGCCAAGGCCGCGTCCAGGAAGCGGCGATAGACGACGACTCCGCGCGCTTTTGACGTGGCACGGGTTTTCCAACCCGTGGACGGACCAAGCCGTTCAACCGGCGCCGGTTTTGGTGTGGGAAAACCGACCTGCCTTGCCGAGGCTTTTTTCCCGGCAAGCAGGGAGCTGTTCGCGCTGTGAAACCTGGCTTTCCCACACCACGGCCGTCTTGTGCCTTTGTTCCCCCTCGTCCACGGCTTAGAAAGCCGTGCCACGAAAGGCGCGGAATCACGCTCCCCCATTAGCCGCCATCGCGATCGAATTATTTCGCATCACCGTCGCGGCTCGCGATGAAGTGGGCGCGTTGTCGGCTAGAATGGCGGCATGTCAGACGTGGATTCTTCGCCGACTTCGCAAACGGCCCCCGCACAAGCCGCCGAAGCCCCAGCCGGCGGCAAGCTGGAGGTCGTGATCTACCAGGCCGCGGGGGATGAGATGTTCAAGGGGCATCGCCCGGACGGGACCGGGTGGGACTGGTCGTGGGCCAACTGGCAGCGGGAGTGGATGGACAACACGCCGGTCAAGTTCGCCTACCGGTGCCTGCCGCTCACGATCGCCAATCAGACGGGATGGTGGATTTACAACCCGGTGGGTTTCACCGCCACTTGGAACGGCCAGCCGCTGCCGGGCAACGTTCACTTTCTGTTCGATTCCGATCCCGGGACCTGGGGAACGTGGATCAACGACCAGTTCGGCCGCGGCATCATCACCTGGAACGTGCCGTTTCTGTTCCGCACCAGGCCGATCGGCACGCGGCTGCTGGTGAGCGGTCCGGCCAACTACTTCAAGCACGGCGTCCAGGCCATGACGGCCATCGTCGAAAGCGACTGGATCTACATGTCGTTCACGATGAACTGGAAGATCACGTCGTCGCGGCTGTCGATCCGCTTCGACCAGGGCGAGCCGCTGCTCCAGGTCATGCCGATCTCCGGCAACCTCTTCACCGACCTCGAAGAAGCGAACGTCACGTACATGAAGCTGGAGAAAGACCCGGAAATGTTCCTCGCCTACAAGTCGTGGAACGACGCGCGATTGAAGCTGATCTCCGACAAGCGCTCCGCGATCGCCAAAGGCGACCTGTGGCAGAAGGATTATTTCGTCGGCCGCGACATCCTGGGCAGGCCGACGGTTTCCGGCCACAAGACCAAGCTCACCCCGCCCGAAATCGATTTTCAGTCGCCCAAGCCGTGAGCCGCAAGAGGCCGCCATGGAACCCAATTTCAAAGTCGGCGATCACGTCGAGTGGAATTCGGAGGCCGGGCGCGTCCGCGGATGGATCAAAAGGAAGATCACGTCGGAAATCACGTTCAAGGGTTACACGGTGCATGCATCGAAAGAGTCGCCGCAATACCTGATGAAGAGCGACAAGACCGATCACCTGGCGATGCACAAGGGCTCGGCGCTCAAGAAAATTCGCTAACCCGGATCGTTCACCACGAAGGCACGAAGGGCACGAAGAGGACTGAGGGAAAAGGACATTGCCTGTGACACGGGTTTTTAACCCGTGCATGCGGCGCGAACCGAAGAAAACCGTGCTTGGCCAAGTCTTTTGTCATTGCTTGTCGTCCGCACGGGTTACAAACCCGTGTCACAAAGAACGCCTGCCATCCGTTTCTTTGTGTTCTTCGTGCTCTAGAAGCTCATCGCCTGCTTGAAATCGTGCCAGCGGTCATCGATCTGCTCGCGGTCGGCGGCCTGCAAGCCCGCCAGCGAGAAATCGGCGATGGTGAAGCTGGCCACCACCGTGCCGTAAGCCAGGGCGCGCTTGAGCGTCGAGGCGGAGAAGGTCCCCTGCGTCGCAAGGTATCCCATCATTCCCCCGGCGAAGCTGTCGCCGGCGCCGGTGGGATCGATCACCCGCTCGGCGGGAAATGCCGGGAGCACGAACTCGCCCCGCTCGCTGCACATCAGGCAGCCGTGCTCCCCTTTTTTGATCACGACAAATTTCGGGCCCAGCTTCAGCACCTGCCTGGCCGCGGCGATCAGGTTCTGTTCCTCCGTCAGCAGCCGTGCCTCACCATCGTTAAGCACCAAGCCGTGAATCTTCGTGAGAAGCTTTCGCAGCTCGGGCTGCTCGGTCTGGATCCACAGGTTCATGGTGTCGGCGACGATGAGCCGCGGCGACCGCAGCGACGCCAGCATCTCCTGCTGGAGCACCGGGTGCGTGTTGGCCAGAAAGACGTATTTGCTGTCGAGAAAGTTGTGGGGGATTTTGGGGGCGCGCTCGGCGAGCACGTTGAGATCGACCTCGACGGTGACCGCCTGGTTCATGTCCTGCACGTAGGAGCCGTGCCAGCGGAAGGTTTTGCTGCCGTTGCGGATTTCCAGGCCGCTGGCATCGACGTCGCGGTTCTCAAAGACGTTCAGGAGTTTGCGCGGGCAATCATCGCCCACGACGCCGACGAGGCGGACGGGGCTGAAGAACGACGCGGCGTAGGAAAAGTAAACCGCCGAGCCCCCGATGACGTCCTCGCGCCTGCCGTGCGGGGTCTCCACCGTGTCAATGCCGATCGATCCGGTCACCAATAGCGACATGCTGCTCCTGAAATCATCTTTGCGTGCCCGGCAACTGCCGGACCTTCACACGCGAGCCGGTGACGGTATACAGCCGGCCCGGCGACAGGCGCTTGTAGCGATCGAACAGGCGGTCGATCGCATCGTCCTGCTCGAGCTCGCCCGCGTCGACGTTCAACTGGACCAAAGTTCCCTTGAAGCGCACCGGTGACTCGAACGGCGCCTGGGCGATGGCGGCGTCGGCGGTAATGATCTCGAGCTGGCCCTTGCGTGCCGCGTCAAAGATGTCGGCCGGCAATGCGTCGGGAGAAAGGCCGATATCGGTGAGCGAGCTGGCCTTGTGTCCGTGGCGGCGAAGCGCCTCTCCCGCCGCCGCACTCAGGTTCCCATGCATCAGCCAACGCATCGCGCGGCATGGTAGCGGCAACCGGTAAAGTGAACAAACCTAGTGCACCGCCATCCCCCCGTGGCCGCGGGTGGGCTTGAGCAGGAAGACGAATGGGATCAGAAGGGTGAAGGCAAAGGCCAGGACGTAGTAGCAGTCGACGTAGGCCAGCATGCCCGCCTGCTGCTGGACCATGCGATAGATCTGGCCGTAAGCCTGTTGCAGCCCGCTGCCGTGCGTGTGCGCGGAAAAGTAGCTCGAGACGGATGACAGCGTGCTCTGGAAGTGACGATTGTAAGGGGTTAGCTTCTCGACAAGCCGGCTCTGATGAAATTGCTGGCGGCGTTCGAGAAAGGTCGTGATCAGGGAGATTCCCACGCTGCCGCCGATGTTCCGCGCCAGGTTCACCAGCGCCGAGGCGTTATTGTTTTTGCCCGCCGGGATGTAGGCGTACATCGCCGTGTTCACCGGCACGAACAGAAACCCGATCGCCCCGGCCTGAACGCAACGGTAAATCACAAAGGTCCGCAGGTCGGTCTGCGTCGTGAAACCGCTCATCAGATACAGCCCGAACGAGCAGACGATCAGTGAAAAGATGATCAACCATCGGGGTTCGACCTTCTGAAGCAGGAACCCGACGATCGGCATCGCCGCCATGATCATGAGCGCGCCCGGCGAGAGCACCAGGCCGGCGTCGAGGGCCGTATAGTTGAACAACGTCTGAAGCATCAGCGGCAGCAGCACCGTGCTGGAAAACAGCACCAATCCGATCATGAACAGGATGGCGCTGGCGATGGCGAAATTGCGTTCCTTGAACAGCCGCAGATCGACGATTGGGTATTTGGCTTTCCATTCCCAGATGACCGCCGCGATGATTCCGATCACGGCGACGACGAACATCCAGAGGATGAATTTCGAGCTGAACCAGTCGTCGCGCTGGCCTTTGTCCAGCACGATCTGAAGACATCCCAGTCCGATTGCGATCAAACCCAGGCCGATGTAATCGACCTTGAACCCCCGCCGGCGGACGCGGCGCTGCTCGGCCTGAAACTGCGGCGGGTCGTGCACGAGCCGGCTGGTCAGCAGCAGCGAAATGATCCCGATCGGGATGTTGATGTAGAAAATCCAGCGCCAGGAAACGTTGTCGGTGATATAGCCGCCCAAGGTTGGCCCGATCGCCGGGGCTGCGACGACCGCGAAGCCGTAAACGGCAAACGCCATTCCGCGCTTTTTGGGCGGGAAGGTATCGGCGAGGATGGCCTGTTCGCTGGGCTGGAGTCCCCCGCCGCCGATCCCCTGGATGACGCGGAAAAAAACCAACATCCCCAGGTTCGGCGCCAAGCCGCACAAGAACGAGCTGGCGGTGAACAGCGTCACGCACAGCATGTAAAACCGCTTGCGGCCGATCATCTCGCTGAGCCAGGCGCTGAGCGGCAGCACAATCGCGTTGGCCACGAGGTAACTCGTCAGCACCCACGTCGCTTCATCGGTTGTGGCGGAAAGGCTTCCGGCGATGTGCGGCAACGCCACATTGGCGATGCTCGTATCGAGCACCTCCATGAACGTCGCCAGCGTCACGGTGATTGCAACCAGCCACGGATTCACCTCGCGGTGCTGCGGGCGCAGGGCCGCGGGCGCACTGATGGCTGCAGTCATCGCACTTTCACCTTTGGCACCACCGACATACCCGGCCCCAGCACCAGGTCGTCCGGCGCCATGAACGTGATCTTGACCGGCACGCGCTGCACGACCTTCACGTAATTCCCCGTCGCATTTTCCGGCGGCAACAAGCTGAAGGCGGCGCCCGAACCGCGCTGAATGCTGTCCACCTTTCCATGCAGCGCGCGATCCGGATAGGCGTCCACGTGGATGGTGACGTCCTGGCCGGGCTTCATGAGATCAAGCTGCGTCTCCTTGAAGTTCGCGACGACGTGCACCTCCTGGGGAACCAACGCGAACAACGATTGCCCAGGCTGGACGTAATCGCCGGTCTGCACGCTGCGGTTGGTGACGTGTCCCGCGATCGGCGCGATGATGTTCGTGTAAGAAAGCTGGAGCTCGGCGGCCTTGAGGCTCGCCGCGCTCTGCTCGACCTGCGCCCTGGCGACTTCGATCTGGGCCTGGGACGCTTTGAGGCTCGCCTCCGCCCAGACGGTTTTTTCCTTGGCAGCGCGGAGATTGGCGTCGGCGGAATCGGAGGCGGCGCGAAGGTTGATCAACTGATCCTGCGTCACCGCCTCGGGCTTAAGATGTTCGTAGCGATTCAGCTGGTTATGAGCGCGATCGGCTTCGGTCTGGGCGACCTCCTCAGAAGCTCTCGCCTGGCCGACCACGGCTTGGGCGGTCGCGGCATTCTCCTGGGCCTCGACGAGCTGCTTCTGGGCGCCTAGTAGGGCCGCCTGCGCCTCGTTCACCTTGACCTGGTAATCGCGCGGATCGATGGCGACCGTGAGCAAGTTTGCCGGGACGAGTTGGTTGTCGGTAATGTGGACGGCGGCGATCTGCCCGCCGATCCGCGGGCTGACCTGCGTCACGTCGGCTTCGATGAATGCGTCGTCGGTGGATTCGTACTGGCGGGCGTCGAGCCACCAAAGCACGCCGGCCACGGCGCCCCCGATCAGCACGATGCCGATAATCAGCAGCGGCAACGGCCGTTGGAAAAAACGCCTTCGTGGCGGGGCAGGCGGCGGCTCGGGAGTAACCCGCGCGAACGCCTCAGGTTGCGCGCCGGTACTAGGCCGCGCGTTGCCGTTTCCTTCAGTCGATTCGCTCATCCGATGGCCTTGGACTTAAAACACCCGTTTGATTCAGTATCGCCATCATAGTCCCGGCGATTCATTTTTGACCACTCATTCCTTTTTCCATGTTTTTGCCGGACTGGGCGATGTCGACGGTTTAAGCATCAAATGCGGTCAGCCGATAAGAGCGCAGCGAGGTGAGACATGGCGTTGGATGAGCAGGAATCGACGGCGACAGAAGCGAACCGCCGGGCACAGGGCGAGGACCGCCGCCAGAGTGCGGTCGATCGGCGCTCGGGCCTGGACCGTCGCCAGCGCACCACCGCCGAATCCGGCTATAGCGGACCTGAGCGTCGCAGCGGCAGGGACCGCCGGGACGACACCGGCCTGGAGCGCCGCCGCGGCCCCGGCCGCAGACTCTCCGACGACCGCAAGGCCGCCGAGGAAGGTGAAATGACCTCCGAGCAATTCGAATTCGTCATGGCCATCGAGGCCTACAAAAAAGTCAACAAGCGAATGTATCCCACCTGGACCGAGGTTCTGGAAGTCTTCCGCCAGCTGGGCTACCGCAAGGTCCTTCCCCGCGACATCAATCTCGAATCGGTTCCCGAGCCGGACTTGTTCAAGAACTGAGGCGCCCAGATCTAATTGGCCCCGACGATGATTCCGGCTCGCGGCCCTGCGGCCATCACGACGAGAATCGAAAGGACTGCGGTCAGGATGCTGACGCGGTCGCGCAGGGCAAAGAGAATCGCATCCTCGTGCATCGCCCGCCTGCGGGCCAGAAACCACACCCGCGTCAGCCAGTAGAGCAGCAGCGGCGCCACCAGCCACAGCACCTGGGGATGACGGTAGAGGTTTCGCACCATGTCGCTGTTGAGGTAATTGCAGAAGACCACGACGGCCAGATACCCGCTGGCGGGACCGACGGCTTCGATGATTCTCAGGTCGCTGACGCGATAATTGCGGCCACACGCTTCCTCGCCTCCGAGATGTTCCGCCTCGATTAACTCAGAATAGCGCTTCACGAAGGCCAGGCTCAGGAAAACGAACATCGAGAAGGCCAGCAGCCACATCGTCAACGGCACATCCACGGCCTGCGCCCCGGCGATGATGCGCAGCGTGTACAGCCCCGCCAGCACCATCACGTCAACCAGCAGCCGAGTCTTGAGCCAAAGCGAATAGGCCGTCGTCAACGCCAGGTATAGCGCCAGCAAGGCGGTGAATCGCCACGGCAGAAGCATCGCAGAAATGGCAAAGGCGGCAATCAGCGCCACCACCGCAAGAACGATCCCGGCCCGAACCGACGCCCTTCCGGAAGCGAACGGCCGGAGCCGTTTGGTGGGGTGCCGTCGGTCGGATTCCATATCGAGCAGGTCGTTAAAGATGTAGACGCCTGCCGAGCAAAAGCACATCGCTATGAAGGCAAGAATTCCCGCGGTCAGCTTTTGCAGGTTGCCGACCTGGTGAGACATCAGCAGCGGCAGCAGAAGCAGTGAATTCTTTGTCCACTGATGTGGGCGCGTCGCCTGGAGCAGCGCAAGGATCTGCCGGGTAGCGGGCCGCGCGGAAGGCTGGCCGTCCGGCTTCGTTCCCGTGACATGTTTGAGATCATTCGCGGTCATTTTCCGTTCTCGTGCGACGGCGATACGCTGCGGCCCGGATCCAGGTAATAGAGGTCGCCGCTCCGATTCCAGACTCCGGTCGGCGCTGACGTCACTTGACCGCCAACGTTGACCGGCACCAAGACCACGGGTCGGCCGGCTCTGACATAAGTTTCAATTTGAGCCGGGTCAAAGTAAGCCGTCGTTTGAACCTTCGACTTCCCCTGCAAAAGCAACTGGTACTCGACGGCAAACGCGCCCATTCCATCAGGCTGAACAATCAACCCGTCGGTTCCCGCCAGCTCTGAGGCGTGCACGCTCATACGCTGGGCCGAGTGCTCGCCCCGGCTCCAGGGAATCAGCAGGTAGCGGTAATCATCGCGGTATGGCTTGTTCCTGGCCCAGCTACCCAGCAGGTGGAAATGCCGGGTAACTCCAAATGCGGCCAGGTAGACCGTGGGAGTCAGCAAAATCGTTATCGTTGCAAGCGCCAGCGCCGCGCGACCTGCTGCCGGGGACCAGGTCCGAGCCACAACGGCAAAACCGAGCCCACAGAAGATGGCAATCAGCGTATAGGCCGGCAGAAGAAACGCGTACTGCGTAATGACGTTGTAGCGAAGCACAAAGCCGAGTTGGAGTGCGGTCGCGGCCAGAAGGGCCCAATAGGCAAGCTGACCGCTGCCGACCCGTGGCCAACGGAGTATGCCGACAACCGCCGCCGGCAGCATCAGATTGGGAAAGCTGAACAGCGTAAATGCGATGCTTGTTGCCGTGTAAGTCAAAAGCAGATGGCGGCCTGCGACCGCGTTTCCGTAGATTCCCACTATGGCCGAGTGCAGGGCGCTTCCCAATCCATCACTGCGAGCTTTTGCCAGAATCAGCCACAGATACATGGACGAACCGGCAAGCCAGGCAACGAAGCTCCAGACCGCCGTCCCCCAACGCGCCTGGCCACGAGCGATCGCAATCATCAATACGATTGCGATCACCGGCAGGCTGAGCAACGCCATATTGTGGTTCGCCAGACCAATCCCATTAGCCAGGAACATCAGAATCAGCCACCGCGGACGGCGCGTCTGATCCCAATTGAGCAGCGCCCAGAATTCCAGCGTGAGAATTGCGGCACTGATCACATGAGTGCCGGGGATACTGGAAAATTGCCAGAACGATTCGCTTAAAGCCAGACCGCCTGCTGCGAGAACACCGGCCGTCGTCTGACCCGTCCATTGCCTCACGATTCCAAACACGTTCGCGACGGCCAGCGCACCCGCCAACGCACTTACCAAGCTCATGGCCAGCGGCAGCGGAACCGGCAAGGCCCTGACGGCAGCAGCGCACAGCCAGAAATGCAGAGGATGCGAACGGCAAAGACCGCTGGGATCAATCAACTGCCCCTGGGCGACTCGCAGCTCATATTGCCCGGCGTCCTGCCAGTGGACCTCGGGGCTGGCCGAGACGGCGTACAGCGCGAATGCCACCGCAAACAGCATCGCCCAAAACAACCAAACGGACCTGGCTTGGTTTGGGCGTGTCGACGCCGCGGGCGGGGGCTCGAGGGTGAGTTCCGACGGTGATCCCCTCATCAGTGATCCTGTTCGGCGACTGCAACAGCCAGCGCGCCCGCGGCGCCTCGACATTGCCTAGACGTTCCTGTGGGATGTAGGGTTCGCCTGAGCTCCAAACCGGCTCAAGTATAGCACATTCAGCACTTATGGCTGGGTCCGTCGACCCGCTCGATGGTTCATTTCCCGCTGTATTATCGGACGCATCAGTCCGCCCAGCCTCGCGCGCGATAGACACGATAGCCCACCGCTTCATGGAGCCAGCATCCCAGGGCCCGCAGGCGGTCGCCCAGATTGGTCGGATGAATCATGTCGGCGCAGCTATCGCCGCACGGGGAGCGAAGCACATTCACCCCGGCCTTCTTGAACGTGGCGGCGGCACGGGGCATGTGCCAGGCGTTGGTGACCAGGATGACCCGCCGCCAGCCGCGCTGCCGCGCGAGCCCTGCAACCGCCATGGCTTCGTCATGCGTATTGTGGACCGGGCCCGGCTCATCGACGGGATAATTCAATCCCAACCGTGACATCTCTTCGTGCACCGCCCCAGACCACGATTCCGCCGCCACCGGCAATACCAGCTCTTTGCCGTACCCCTCCCGCAGAAGTTCCAGCGCGTGCAAGGAGCGATCGCGGCTATGGCAGCCGAGCGATCCATCCGACAAAACCCCCGAACCCAGGGCAACGACCGCATCCGCAGGTTCCAGCGGATCCCCTACCGGCGGCGAAGACACCAGCCATGGCACCAGCGGCGTATACGCGATGATGAGAATACCGAAGGTCGCAAGCAACGCGATCGACCACATCACACGCCACAGCCGCAACCCACCCAGAAGCGCCCCCACAATCGCCCCTAAGGCCGGCCAGAATTGCGGGCTGCCCGGGATGCATTGGGCCAATGCAAATCCCGCCATGACCCCGACGCAAATCCCCGCCAGCATGTTGCGGGACCAAGCAAGCCACGGCGATGGTTTCGCGGATGGTTGGACGGGTGGATTCTCGCCCTGTGCGTCGGCCATTGGGTCTGATGCGGAGCTTATGCGGTTACAATCTTCCGCCGGTCGCCCTTCACGTTCCTCAGCGCGTTGCGGGTGTCGATGATCAGCTTCGCGTGATCGGCAATCATCTGCCAGTCGTAGGCCGCGTGGTGCGTGGCGATCAGCACGCAATCGTACGACGCCAGCGAGTTAGCGTTGAGCGGCACGCTGTGCATTTGCAGGTCGTGATGCCGCATCTTGTGGGTTTTGGCGACGTGCGGGTCGTTGTAATCGACCGCCGCCCCAAGCTCCTCGAGCTTCTCGATCAGCTCGAAGCTGGGGCTTTCGCGGACATCATCCACGTCGGGCTTGTAAGCCAGGCCGAGCACCAGGATTTTGGCGCCCTTGACGGCCATGCCGCGATCATTAAGCGCCAGCACGGTTCGCCGGACGACGTAATCGGGCATGGCGTGATTGACCTCGCCGGCCAGCTCGATGAACCGCGTCGGCATGCCCACCTCACGGGCTTTCCACGTGAGATAGAACGGGTCGATCGGGATGCAGTGCCCGCCCAGGCCGGGCCCGGGATAAAACGGTTGGAACCCAAACGGCTTGGTCGACGCCGCCGCGATCACTTCCCAAACGTCGATGCCCATCGCCGTCAACACGACCTTCATTTCGTTGACCAGCGCGATGTTGACGGCGCGATAGATGTTTTCCAGTAGCTTGGCCGACTCGGCGACCTCGGCGCTGGAAACCGGGATCACCTGATCGATCGCCTTGCGATAAAGGGCCGTGGCGATGCGGCCGCTCTCCGGATCGATGCCGCCAACGAGCTTGGGAATGGTCTGCGTGCTGTGGTCGCGGCGGCCCGGATCTTCTCGCTCGGGCGAATAGGCCAGGAAAAAATCCTTGCCGCACTTGAGGCCTTTGGCCTGGAGCCGCGGCAGCATGATCTCGCGGGTGGTGCCGGGATAGGTCGTCGATTCGAGGACGACCAGTTGCCCCGGGCGCAGCCGCTTGGCGATGTCGTCGGTGGTCTGCTCGACGTACGAAAGGTCCGGCTCAAGATGCTTCCCGAGCGGCGTGGGCACGCAACTGATCAAAACATCCGGCTCGGCCAGCTTCGCAAAATCGCCGGTTGCTTCAAACCGGCCGACTTTGGTCATGTCGGAGACGAGCGTCGGACCCAGGTGCTGGAGATAGCTGCGGCCTTCGCGCAGGGCGGCGATCTTGGCCGGGTCCACATCAAAGCCCATGACGCGGAACCCGCCGCGGTGGAACGCCGCCAGCAGCGGCAGGCCGACATAGCCCAGCCCGATCACACCCACCACCGCCGATTTTTCTTCGATCCGTTTGTCCCACGACATATGACGACGTCTCCTTAGGGCCCGCGCAGTAAGACACAACTCTACTAGAATCGGCTGATATCAGCATGTCTTTTATCTTTATGCTGTCATAACCCATCACCGACGTATAAAGACAGGACAACCGATGCATACTGAGGGAGCATTTTCTTCACACCAGGCATAACATGGCGCAGGTGGAAAGTCGTTCGGAAGGCGCGACCGGAGGGGCAACAGGCGATACGTCGCCCCAAATCACTGCCGAAGGCGAGGCCCCTCCTGGTGTTGATCCTCCCATCGTGAGCGTGGTCATGCCCGTATACAACTGTCGGGCGTACGTGGCTGACGCCGTCCGTAGCATCCTCTGGCAGACTTTCGCCGATTTCGAGCTCATTGTGGTTGATGATGGATCAACCGATGGTTCCTCGCAGATTCTTGACGAACTTGCCCGGTCGGATCATCGCATCATCCTGTTGCGCCATCCCAACGCCGGCATGACGCGGGCCATGAACGAGGGGGTCGAGCGGGCCCGGGGTGAATTCATTGCCCGCATGGACGCCGACGACATTTCGCTCCCCACGCGCTTGCAGAAACAATTGGATTATTTGCGGGCGCATCCGGAGTGTGTCGCCGTTGGCAGCGCGATTGTGATGATGGATTCGTACGGGAATCCGTTGTACCTGAGTCGTTGGCCCGAATCCCATGAAGACTCCGACGCCGCCCTACTGCGCGGAAGGAGCGACGGGGGGCTGGCGCATCCGGCAGCGACGATCCGGACAACCGGCATTCGCGCGATCGGAGGGTATCGCGAAAAATTCAAGTACGCGCAGGACAAGGATCTTTGGCTCCGCCTGGGGGAAATCGGCCGGCTGGCGAATCTCCCCGAGCCGCTGCTCAAGTATCGGATGCACGGAACCAGCACCGCCTCGACCCGGGCCGCGCCGCAGCGGGCCGAATTCGAGGAGGCCATCGTCGAGGCTTGCCAGCGTCGCGGCATCACACCACCGCCCAGGCCCCCGCCGCCGCTGCGGGCTTCCCTGCTCAGCTTCCCGGGGCTCCGCGCTCAGTTTGCGATGTACGCGATCCAGGGGTGCAACTTCCGCGTCGCCCGGCAGCATGCATTCGCGCATGCTCGATCGCATCCGGTTTCCCCACGTTCCTGGCTGCTGGTGGCGCTCGCTCTGACGGCGCCGATCATTCAACGGATCCGTGGCAAAGAGCGATTTTGCGTTGCGGAATAGACCTATCGCTTGCCGGACCGGTGGCGGTCTTTGGGCTGCGATTCCTAGCCGGGGGCGAAAATGTCACCAAATGTCCAAATGTCACCTATTCGATTCGAGGTGATATTTATCGTATTGTTGCTGGTGACATTGCCGCCTTTGGGCTGGCGCGATGACGGCCGGTGGGGGCGAAGCGGCAGTAAAGGAACG
Organism: Tepidisphaeraceae bacterium; assembly: GCA_035483795.1. Taxonomy (GTDB): domain Bacteria; phylum Planctomycetota; class Phycisphaerae; order Tepidisphaerales; family Tepidisphaeraceae; genus DASXMX01. Next base: position 16,320 of record DATHPP010000426.1, read on the forward strand.
CCGCCACGCCCGCCGGCAGGGCGGCCAATCGCACGAGAAACGGCATTCCGGGCCGCGCGTCGCGTAACACCCCCGCCACCGAACCCTTCAGCGCCAGCCCGCTGATCCACAAATCGATCGCCGTTCGAATCAGGTCCTTCTTGTCCTTGCGCAGATAATCCAGGTTCGTGTTCAAGTGCCAGTTTTTGTAAAAGTACCGCGCTGGAACGTGGCAGCGCAACCGATCCGCCGGACTTGCCCTGGACCTCACACTGGAGATCGAATCGCCGACATCGCGATAAAAAAGCCGAAGCGGCTCGTTCACGCAAAGGACCTTGTACCGCCGGGCAATCTGGAGCCACAGGTAATTCTCTTCGATATAGTTTCCGCGGTAGGCCTCATCCGTCGGGAATGGCACCTGGCGAAGGACGTCGGTCCGGATGGCGCCCCATTTTTCTCCGCGCACGCGGTGAACGTAAGCCAATTCGAGGTTCTGGCTCACCATCGGGCTGGCCGGAAAGGGCGTCCCGACAATCTGCCCGCTCGCCGGGTCCTGGCAGAGCACATTGACCCCGGAATAAGAGGCCCGCTCATGGTCGGGAATGCTGAACCACCAGTATCGCAGGCGCGCGAGGGCCTTAGGAACGCAGGCGTCGTCATGGTCCAGCGGAACCAGCAGCTCGCCGCGGGCCATCTGGACGGCGACGTTCCACGCCGTATGCTTCCCACCGTTTTCCTTGCGGTGGATGCGGACGGGAAAATCGGCTTCCTGGGCGTAGCGATCGAGCAACTCGACGACGTTGTCGGTCGACCCATCGTCGACGACGATCCATTCGAAGTCGCGGAAGGTTTGCGACCGCAGCGAATCCCATACGCGATGAATCAAGTCGCGGCGGTTGTACGCGGCAGTAAAAACAGTGAAGAACAATCGCCGACCTCGGGTGCCTGACGGCCAATAATAGTGAGATTGATATCGGACGGCCACCCGCGCCAGCCGCCTTCAGATACGTACGGCGTTGCCCAACCGATAAAATCAGGTGGCAGAAGAACAACCGGAGAATCCGTTGAACGGGGCTGACCGCAAGCAGCCACAGTGGACGTTCGTGCAAGCGCTTCGCCTGGCATGGGCCGTTGGCTGGTCGCGCTGGATCCGTGACCCGTTCTGGACCGGTGTCGCCCGCGTTTCGCTGGCGGCATGGGGCGCGCGAGTTGGCGGCGGCTTTCGTGCATCCGGTCCATTGCACCTGTATCTCAGCGGACGGCTGATCATTGGCAAAAACGTTTCCCTCGAATCCGGTTGGGGCAATTTCGTCGGCGGTTACCGCGGCGTTGCGTTTCGCGTGGGCCGCAACGCCCAGATCAGCATCGGCGAGGGGTGCGGCATCTCCAACACGACTCTGTGCGCCGAGAGTGGGATTGTCATTCACGAACAGACGATGATCGGCGGTGGATGCGACATCTACGACAACGACTTTCATGCCATCGACCTCGCCGGACGCCTTGCCGGGCATCTGCCAAAGTCGGCCCCGATCGAAATCGGCCCCCGCGCCTTTATCGGTGCCCATACGATCGTGCTCAAGGGCGTCACCATTGGCCAGGGCGCAGTCATCGGCGCGGGCAGCGTCGTGACGCGGGATGTGCCGGCGTTTGAAATGTGGGGAGGCAGGCCCGCGAGGTTGATCGGACCTGCGCCGCGGGGAGACTGCGACTCCGTGACGTCGACGCCGGCCAAGCAAGGGGCGCAGGCGTGAGGGTGCTGTGGTTCACCAACGTGCCGCTTGACGCCGTCAATCGTCACTTCGGCCGTCCCACCACCGGCAGCGGGTTCTGGATGCACGCGCTGATCGAACCGCTGGTGAACAGCGGCGAAGTCGAACTGGCCGTAGTCACCGCCGCCGCGGGCGACCCGCCCTACCGCTTCCGCGACGGCGCGGTCGACTATTTTAACATCCCGCAAAACAAATATCTCGAGGTCTTCGGACTCTTTCGCGGCGCCCGGCTCTCCCGATACCTCAGGCACGCGGCGTCGATCGTCGATGCGTGGAAGCCCGACCTGATCCACGTTCATGGCACCGAACGGTTCTTCGGACTGGTTCGAGCTCGTGGGCTGACGCAGGCGCCGATGGTCGTCTCGCTCCAGGGAATCATCTCCGAAATCCACCGCTGCCTGTGGGGCACGATGACCTGGCGCGACATGATCGCCAACACGACCCTGTGGGACCTCAGCCGCAACGCGACGCTGGTTGCCGATTCGCGGCAATATCGCCGGCAAATGCGCATCGAGCGCGAGGTGCTCGAATCCGCTCAGGCGGTCATCGGCCGCACGGACTGGGACCACGCGCACGCCCGCCAGGTCAATCCGCGCGCGCCATATTTTCACGTGGACGAGATGATGCGGCCCGAGTTCTGGAACGCCGAGCCCTGGTCGTTGGAATCGGTTCGGCGCGGAACGCTGATGACCACCGCGTCGCCCGCCCCGCTCAAGGGCCTGCCGGTCCTTCTCGAAGCGACGGCGACACTTCGAAGCTGGGGCCACGACGTGCGGCTCAAAGTCGCCGGCCTCGCCCGATCCAACCCCCGCGGCCTTTCAAAATATGTCTTCAAAATGATCGATCGCCTCCAGCTAAGCGACGCCGTCGAACTGCTCGGCTGGCAAAGCGCAGAACAACTGGTCGAGCACATGCGGCAATCACATTGTTTCGTGGCGCCCTCCCTGATCGAGAACAGCTCGAATGCCGTGTGCGAAGCCCAGCTCTTTGGCATGCCGTGCGTCGCCTCGCACACCGGAGGGCTGCCGACGCTTGTCGATCACGAACTCACCGGATTGCTGTTCAGCCGCGGGGATTCGGCGATGCTGGCGGGCGACATCGAGCGACTGCTGCTTGACGCCTCGCTCGCCGTCCGTCTCGGCAACGCCGCCCGCACCGCCGCCCGGGAGCGGCATGACCCGCAGAAGATCGTGAAAGAGTTGATCACAGCATACCGAGCCGCGACGACTAAATAGCGGAGGCAGCCGCGGCAAAGCGGCTGCCTCCGTTGGCCGATCAGGCTCTTATCGGACCGTCAATGGGTGGCGATGATCTGCCAATTACTTCCATCACTGACGACTTCGACCACGTTGTACTGCGCATTGAGCGAGTAGGTGGCGGCGCCGTCGATGTTACCGCCGGCCGTCGCGACCGTTACGTGGTTGGCGCTGCTGTCCGTCTTCTTCACCGCGTACTCCCTTCCGGTGTTCCCGCTTGCGGCCGGGAGCGTCACCGTGAAAGCGGCAGTGGACGCGTTGGCGAGAATGGTTTCGTCCGCTGCCGAAGCCGTGTAATTCGCCGTCTTGCTCGCAACCGGCGAGAGAATGCTTACCGAGGGGCTGGCGGGAAGCGCGATCGGGACCAACGCATTGTTCTCGCTCATGTGCGCGACGTAGTTTCCGGGCCCTTGCACGTCGTTGGCACTGAGGGCAATCGACTTCCACGTGGACTGGAGGGCGGTCGCTCGAATGCAGTTGCCGTCGATGACGTTATAGCCGCCGCTGCCATCCGCTTCGATCGCGCCGTTCGTCCCGCCGTAATCGATGACGTCGTTGTCCTTGATCAAGCTGTACGACCCGCCGACATAGATGCCCGCAAAGGCGCATGTCGAGACGCCGCGAATCTTGTTTGCTATGACCGTGCAGTACTGGCCGTTGGTCGAAATCGGGCTTGAATCCGTGCAGTCTTCGATCGCGTTGCCGATGACGAACGTGTTATTGGCGTCGGCGATAATGCCGGCCCCGCCCCGTACCGTCTTCATCTGATTACCGACGACGTGGCAGACGCCGACCATGTAGCCGTAAATCCAGATTCCGTGCAAGCCCCCGCCGACGTTATAGATTTTGTTGTTGTCGACGAGGATCTGCTGCTCGCCCGAGAATCCGACCGTTGGTGCCGTGGTATAACCCGAACCGCCGTTCGTGATCGTCACGGCCGTGACAGCTCCGCCTGCGGATACGGTAGCGACGCCAGTGGCGCCCGAGCCGTGTTGGTTCGGACCGCCGGTAAAGGTCACAAGCGGCGGCGCATACTGGGTATAGCCGCTGCCGCCAGCAGTTATCGTGACACTCGCGACGGGCAAAGTTCCCACCCCCGCGGCGCCCGTTCCACCCCCGGCGGAAAAGTTGGCGGTGGGCGGCGACGTATAGCCGCTGCCGGCGGAGGTGATCGTTACGCTCGTCACGACGCCGCCCGACGCGGTGGCCGTGCCTGCGGCACCCGACCCACCGCCCCCGGTGAACGTGACCGCGAAACTCGAGGAGTAGCCGCTGCCGCCGTTGGTGATCGAGACGCTCGTCACCCCGCCGCCAAGGACGGCGGTAGCGGTCGCCCCCGACCCACCGATGCTTGTCGGATTGATGAGTATGGCGGCAAGGTTCGAGCTACCCGGTCCCGTCGCGGGCTTGATGATGTTATAGCCAAGGTTGTTGCTGACGCGGCAGTGCCACCCGTCAACGGTGACCATCATCGGGCAATTGATGACCTCATTCCCGTCGATTTGGATGTATGCAAGCTGCTCCGTTGAATTCACCTGCACGGCGCCGCCCACGCAGTTGTAGAAGAGGTTGTGCGCGACCAGAATGTCGTCATCCACTGGGACAACGTCGCTTCCCTGGTTCGGCTCCATGTCAATGCCGTTCCAGGGGCCGAAAAGCGTGCCGCTGACGTTCCGGATGATGTTGTTGACAATCTTAAGCTTCCCGGCGTTGATGATGCTGATGGCGTTGCGCGATGCCCCATCGAGAATACATCCGTCGATGACACCGTTGAGCACACCATTGGCATTCGTTCCGTCGTGTGAATACAAGAAGAGGGTGTCGAGACACGCATTCAGGAGAAAGCAGTCACGGATTACAAAGTCCGAGCACTGGTTCATCGTCATGACGCTCGGGCCGTTATCATTCGCACCGCCGCGGTTGGACTTGTTCCCGTCGATGGTCAGGCCCTGAATCTTGAATCGCTGACAATTGAAAAAACGCAGGGTATCGTAAGCCACGCTGCTGTTTGACTCGCCGTTGGCATTCTTGATCGTCGCACCGTAGCCCCGGATTTCGAAGTCGGTGGCGTTCTGAACGAAAAGGTAATTGTTCCCACTGCCGGGCGTTCCGACGAGATAAATCCCAGGCGGGAAAATGAGCGCCATCCCTGGAGACGGACTCTGCGACAGTTGGTTGATCGCTGTCTGGATAGCGATCGTGTCATCCGTGACCCCGTCACCCGCCGCACCGCAGGACCGAACGTCGATAAAATGTGCCGGTAAGCTCATAAGAGCCTCCTTACTACAGGTATTTGCGGATCGCACGACCGGCGCCCGCAACACACGGGCGATCGCTGATCCATACAAATACCTAACTTCTGTACCCTAACTTGTGCCTAATTCAATTGCAAGGGAAAAATGCGAGAATTCATTTATCGCATAAACTATTATCCAGAGATGGTTTACAGACGACCGGCAGCCAAATCCGTTCATCGATTTTATATTTCTTGGACCGTCGGTGTTTTCCCCGCCCGATTCATCACGGCCGACGACGGTTCGCACCGAAGCCCAATATGCTCGAAGATTTCCGTAAACCGATGGACGTACGTATGCTGACTAAGCGTTCGCTCATACCCTGCGCCGGCGACGCGCGTCCGTTGTTCGTCGTCATGCAAGTATCGCCTGGCGGTGGCAAGTAGTTCATCCAGCGTGCCAAAACACGCAATCTCGCATCCGGGCTCGAAATAAGAAGTCAGGTTGTCAGCCAGACCGGTCAGGAGGAACCCGCCGCAGCCCGGCACCTCGAAGTTGCGGCCCTTGATCTGGTCGGACGGGCTAGCGACGGGGAGGCTCGCGTTCGCGCCGGCCCCTTTGGGCGTGCGCTTGCGAATCCGCCTCCAAGCCGCCATCGCTCCCGGAACATGGCGTAGGAAGGCCGACGCGACGCGCCTGGCCGGCGTCGGCGGCACCATCGATGCGTTTGAGAGGTTCAGGTTGATGCGACTTGAGTTAAAAACCTCGATCATCTGCTCCTGGGAGATTCGCCCGCCGTCCCACCCACCGCCGAACGTCGCGACGTTGAGCCCCGCGCCGCGCAGCGCTTCGATCACCGCCCGCCGGTTGCCGTGCGGCTGACCGACGAAGCTCACGTCGTATTTCAGCGGCACGTCCAGCTTGCGGTACAGATAATGATTGCATCCCCATTGGGTCTTGATCACGTTGCGATAGCCGAGCCGCCCGTACTTGGGCAGTGCGGAGCCTGCCGTGGTCGACACCCAGTTGAAACACGGCGCCCAGTGCCGCGAAAAGCTCTCGAACCTCCAGTGATCGTCCGCGAACCAGTTGAACGTCGTGGTGTCGGTCTCGAACGAAATCCGCCGGACGATGTTTTTGTCCAATTCGTTCTCGTAGAGCACCGTGAACATCAAGTCCGGCTTTTCGGAGCGGACGATCTCGAGAAGCCTCTGGTTCAGCGCCGCCCGTTTGCCGGGATCAAGTAATCGTCCCAGGTCAAAATAGAGCAACTCGTGCCCGATCCGCCCCAGCGTGTCAGAGAAATTCCAATGCTCGAAGCTGAGGCCCCGCTCCGGCTTGCCGTAATCATGCTTCTGGGCCACGTAGAGGATGCGCATTGTGAGTCGCGTGTTAGCGCACTGACTTCAGATGGACGGAATTAACCCTTTCCTCCAACTTCCGAAGCGATGCCCGCGCGCCATCAATCTCAAGATCCCACCAATGGGATTCAATAATGGCAGTAATGACGTCCGCCGAAAATCGATACCGAATAAGTCGTGCCGGTGAGCCGGCGACGACGGCAAACGGCGGAACATCGGCGTTAACAAATGAATTAGCGCCCACTACTGCGCCATCACCGACGGTAATACCGCGACGAATGATTGTGTCGACCCCGATCCAGACGTCACTGCCAATGACGCAAGGGTCCCGCGTCAAAACCTGATAAGCGTCGTCATAAAACAGGCTGCTGGTTGAAAAGCGATCCAAAAAATGCTCGCCAGCCCCGATCGTCACGTTGTTGGCGATCGAGCAGTACCGTCCGATCGTAGCCTTCGTGACGCAGCAGTTGTAACCAATATACGTGTAGCCGTTGACGGCGCACTCTGCGTCAAGCATCGACCCGCTCATAATCTGAATGGCGTTGCCGTTGAGCGATCGCACTGCCACACTCCGCGTATTGATCTGACTCCCGGTGCTGCGATTGAATCGGCGCAGTTCAAGCCGATGCCACCACGATCGAAGCAGCCCTCTGAGCGGTTGACTCACCCCGCACCACCTTCTTCGCAACTCCAAATAGAACTTATTAGGTGCCCGAAAGCCCTTCGCATGATCCGAGACTCCTTCATCTAATCGATCCTAACGGTCGCAGTTCGCCATCGAGGGTGCCTTCCGGGGCTGAACGCCTCGACACAGGCCGGCCTCAAGTTTGGTCGCCTCCAAGAACCTGCGTTCTTCGACGAAGAGCGTATTTACATATGTGTCTGCATACGCCAAGTAGCCTGCGCGTTGCATGAGGTCAAAAACCTCTTCCAACTTTGTTTGCTCCACGTGGCTGGTTGTCTCTACACTGAGGATTTCGGGGCGGTAGTGGGAAAAGTCGAACGTGCGAATAATCTCGACGTCCCATCCCTCGGTATCAAGCGAGACGAAATTCGGTGAGCCCTCAAAGTTGTCGTGAATTACATCGTTCACGGACGCCAGTGGTAACCTGATCACCTTCTCAATGGCGTAACCAGGTTGACGCGCATACGACTCTGCCTCTTGCTTTGAGAAGGTGTTGAGGGTCCTTGGACTCATCACGTAAAAATCGGCCTCCGACTGTCCCTGCGCGGAGGATGCCCCACAAATTCCCACGTTTAGGCATACATCACGAGGCCGTCGCCGCTTAATCTTGCGACACAGCAGCGGGTCCGGCTCGACGCAGACCCCGCGACATCCCTGGCGATAAAATCGATACGTATTGCTAAGCCAACAGGGATCGTGAGCGCCGATGTCCAGATACGTCGGGCGGGGAATTCCCAGTACGCTCTGTAGCAGATATGCGGCAATGACATCCTCTCCGCACTGCGAATATGTATACCCCGGCTTGCACCGACGAAACGGGCGCACGAGGGCTCCGGCCAGGGCACGACACCGTTTAATTGCTGAGAATGCCACCAGAATGCTCCGCGCTGGAAACGGTCCAGGGAAGGACCGGCGATAGAAGGCCCGGCCGCCGTTGCATCCAGAGCGGCGAGTCGCTCAAGCCGCCTTGAATAGTCAGTGAGATCGAAGGTGCGCTCACCCCTGGCTCGAAGAACCAGGCTCGCTGCGTCAAGCCGCCGATCAATTCGATTCTAAAAGTTCCCTCGTTCAACAACCGCTGCGGCAATTTTGACCGCAGTACACACTGCCCCAGTGAAAGCCTGGGCCAAGATCGCTCCCCGGTGTCCGTCTGGTAGGACCAGTACAGGGTCTCGCCGGATTCAGCATAAATCGCGTAACCCACGGTCAATGCTGGATCGAGTTTTCGGATGTCCGCCTCAATGTTGATCCATAGCTCGGCATCGGCCCGTTGAATGCCTATTGCTGGATTGCCCTCAGCGTCCGTTAGGGCAAATCTTGAAGGGTGAAACTCCTCAAAGTTGAAGAGCTTTCCGGGGTTGCGCCACTCTGCCGCGCTGGCGCCGACTCCGGAACCGTGAAGGTATCGTTGGATGACGGCGCGAACGTCTTTGCTGCTGTCGCGCGCCCGACCGGCGTCCAGCATGACGACCGTACCGCAGAGTTCCTCAATCGCATTCATATTGTGACTAACGAACAGAACGGTGCGTCCCTGGCTGGCGACGTCGCTCATCTTGCCCATGCACTTTTTCTGAAAGGCAGCGTCGCCCACCGCAAGCACCTCGTCAACCACCAGGATCTCCGGCTCCAGGTGCGCCGCTACAGCAAATGCCAGACGCATGTACATGCCGCTCGAATAGAACTTCACCGGCGTGTCGAGGAACTTTTCGGTTTCGGCGAACGCGACGATCTCGGCGAATTTGCGATCGATCTCGCTCCGGCGCATTCCGAGGATCGCGCCGTTGAGGTAGATGTTTTCACGTCCGGTCAGCTCGGGATGAAAGCCGGTGCCAACCTCCAAAAGACTGCCGACCCTTCCGGTAATCTCGACCTGACCGGCAGACGGATCGGTAATCCGCGAGATGATCTTCAGCAGCGTCGATTTGCCCGCGCCGTTTCGGCCGATGATGCCGACCACCTCGCCCTGCGTGACCTCGAAGCTCACGTCCTTGAGCGCCCAGAACTCCTCGGCCGGCGGTTTGCCATGGCCGTTGCGGCGGAACGAACCGGTTACCGCCCCGGCCAGGACGTCGCGCAGGCTTTTGTAGCTGTACCGTGCATTGCCCGAAGGACCGCCCAAACGGTACTTCTTGCCCAGTCCATCGACTTTGATCGCGGTGTCGCTCATGAGGGACTAAACGCGGTCGGCGAACGTTTTCTCCATGCGGCGGAAGTAGAACAATCCGCCAACCAAGGTGATTCCAATCGTAGCGATGCTGACGGCCAGGAGTGGGCCCGGCGTCGGCCGGCCCAGCATGCTCCAACGGAAGCCTTCGACGACGCCGCTCATCGGATTGATGCCCAGCAGCATTCGCTTCCAAGGGCTGGTGACGATGCTTGATGGATACACGATCGGCGTCACGAACAGCCAGAACTGCGTGAGAAACGGCAGAACGTAACGAACGTCGCGAAATTCCACATTCAGCGCGCTAAACCACAATCCCACAGCAAGAGCGGCAAAGAAAGCCAGCAGCACAAAGACCGGCATGAAAATGATCTGCCAGCCGGGCATCACGTGATACCAGGCCATCAACCCCAGCATTACGACAAATGCGATGGCAAAATCGACCAGTCCGGTGATAACCGCTGATGCGGGCATCACCAGCCGCGGGAAGTAGACCTTCGTGATCAGATTTTGGTTCCCAACCAGGCTGTTGCCGGCATTGGTAAGGCTGTTGGCGAACAGTTGCCAGGGCAGAAGGCCGCAGAAATAAAAGACCTGTGGGGGAACGCCATCCGTCGGCAGCTTGCCGTAGCCGGCGAAGAAAACGGTGAAGACCAGCATCGTCAAGAACGGCTGGATGATCGCCCACGCGGCCCCGAGGGCCGTCTGCTTGTATCGGACCTTGATGTCGCGCAGCGCCAGGATCCAAAGCAGCTCGCGATAGTGCCACAACTCCGCCAGATCGAGCGCCTGCCAGCCGGCCTTGGGGCGCAGAATGATTCGCTGCGGCACGGCCGCGTGCGGCTCCTGGGCGGTAAGCTGTGGGGCTGGCGCGGACGTAGTGGTCACCGGTCAAATCTCCCACGACCCTCTTGAGGACTATATCGGTGCGGCCGCGACCATCAAACAGATGCATTATCGCCGCCAGAGTTGCATCGCCAATCCAGCCACTTTGATTGCAGTGCCGCACATAAGCTTCTGCAACAAAACCACTTCTGTAATACGCAGGTTCTTGACAATGCATCGTCATTCATCAAAATGCAGCATTTCCCGCATCTGTGAATGCCGATGCACCGCCTGAAACTCGCCACGACATCGGCCCGAACTGTTCTGGAGGCACCGGCATAACGATCAAACGATTTGGAACGTCAAATCACCCAGCTGAGCCTTTTGGGCGGACAACTGGGAGGTCAGTGTCGCGGCATCATGAACCGCAGTGAGTTTGATCGTTTGTGGATGCGTCGTGTCCTTGACCGTCAGCCGTCCGATGCTCGCGGCCGCGACCCCATACTGAAATCCGCCGTTGCCGGTGCGCGTGGTTCCCAGCGACAGAACGCCAAGGCTGGTCGCCGCAATCCTGGCACTGTCGAAGCTGATCGTTTCCCCACGGCTGGGGCGCAACGTGATCGATCCGATCGTGGCCGCGCTACTGAAATCGGATGGGGTGGCGGGAAGGGATGGCGAGCTGACGCCGGCAAAGACCCGGCAATTGCTCAACTGACCGGCGGTCACCTTTCCGATGCTCCCCGCCGTCAGAATCGATGAAAACCCAACCGAGCGTGCCACCGTTAGCACACCCAAATCGGTGGTGGATGCGGCGGTCAGGTTCAGTGTCGCACTGGTCATCGAGGCAACCCTCAAAGATCGGATGGACGGTGCTGTGAGCGAGCCCCCAAAATCGCCCTTCGCGGTCAACCCCGGCAGCGCGCCAAAAGTCCCGCTGAAGTTGGCGGCCACATTTCCGCCAACGCTGATCGGCGTTGCGGCCCGGCCGACGTTCCACGTGCCGCCGATGGACCCGCCGATCCTTGCCGCCCCCAGTTCGCCTGTGATTTGCACGCCGGGCTGAAAGCTTCCGCGGGTGGTCAGTCGCCCGACGCTGGCGGCGGAAAACGTCTCCGGCACTGCGTCGCTGTCGACCCATTGGCCCAGCATCAGGCTGTGCACCGCCCCGGTCGAGCTGAAGTTCTCGTCGACAAAGGAAATCCCCTGGACCGAAGTCGGCGACGATCCGGCGTCGATGCTGCCGCTGTTGGCGGAGTCCACGTTGAGTTTATGAATTCCCGCCGGCACGCTCACGTCGCCCAGCAGCGTAGCGCCTTTGACCTGAAGGGTCCCCAGCGGGCCATCGGAGGAGATGTTGCCGATATTCAGCGCGAAGCGACTGGTCCCATGCCCGGTAATGAGCAGCGAGGACGCGGCGGTCGTGCCGCTCAGGGTGATGCTTTCCAATTCCTGATTGACGCCGTGCAGGCTGGTTCCGTCGAGTTTGAGCGCGTCGCCGCCCATCTGAACGTCGGCGGTGCCCGGCCCCTTGAGCGTCACGATTGCCGAAGCCTGATTGGACGCGGCAAAGGAGAACAACTTGCGGCTCGGTCCCAGCGATACGTGCAGCGTCCGGGACGCCGACGCGGTGATCTGCACGCGAAAAGAGTTAGAGGCAGCCGAGCCATCGGGAGCGGCGGCCGTCGCGCGAATGATCGCAAAGCCCGATCGTCCCGGCTCGGGCGTCAGGGTGATCGTGCTCCCGCTCATCGACGCCGACAGCACCGATGGATTGCTGGAGGTAGCGGTAAAGGAAAGGTCCGATTGGCCATTGGTATCGAAGAAAATCTGGGCTAAATCCGCCGACTCGGCCCCGGAGTCCTGGGCAAAAACCAGATTGCCGATGGGTTGGCCCAACACGGCGCTCAGTAGATCGCGGGACTCCAGTCCCTCGACAAGACAACGCCGCGGCAGGCGCGCCAGGCCGTGGTGGCGGGACAAAATGGCTCGAAGCGCTGGCGAAAACCTCACGGTCGTTCTCCGTCGTAAATTGTGGTGGCGGGACAGTAATTTGGGCATGAGCAGTTGTCTATCGGCGCCCGGAGGTCAGCCTGCCAGCATAGTCCAATAACTGAGTACGGGTCGCCAGCGCGGAGGTTCTGGCTCGCCCTATGCACGGATGGCGCGTGGGTACCGACAGCATTGCCGATATACTGGAGCAGACGCCAAACACCCGTAAGCGGGCCGGCGTACTACGCGTGCGCGTCAATCGCGAAGATCAGACCACCGGGCCGGTTCAAAAAGGCTGAGATGTCGCAGCAAGTGGATTACATGCTGGATTACCCCGCGCTGGGCATGGTCGATGCGGCGCCGGCAGGTGCGGAGGCATCGCCGGCGAGTCGTTCGCTGGGGCGATGGCTGTGGGTTGCCATCGGCCTGGCCACGGTCATGATCGCGCGGGAGCTTTTTCAATGGATGGGGATCCCGATCCCTCAGCGCGTCCTGGCTACGGGGCTCGCACTGCTCGTGCTGGCGTCGCTGGCGGTCGCAGGCATTCAGGCATCGCGAGCGCAATACTTGCCGTCCTTTCATGGTTTCAAGGGCCGGTTGGTCATCCTGACGTTGTGGGTCGTGTGGCTCGCCGGCTGGGGAATTTTTCGCGGCAATTTTTCCAACATGATCGTCAAGGAATCGGTTGGGTTCCTGATGATCGTGGTGCTCCTGCTGCTGGGCAGGAGCGACGCGGCCTGGGAGCGCGGCCGCACGCCGATGATTCTGGCGCTTTACGTCGGTTTCGTGCTGATCGTGCTGACGATGCGTGTTCCTGGTTACGCCACCAACTTCGAGGGGACCAAGGAGCTGGACATTCGGTATGCCACGCGCCACCTGGACACGATCGGCTCTTCCATGAGCGGCATCGCGCCGGTCGCGTTGCTGCTGGGCGCCTGGGGGCTGGTGCGGCGGCGGACAGATTGGGTCCGAGTTCTGTTGCTGGGCTCGCTGGCGATTTACGTGATCGTGCTGGTCATCATCTTTGAATTTCGCGGCGCCCTGGCGACGGTTGCCGAACTGCTGGGAGTCTTCGTTATATTCTCGATGATCGTGCAGAAGCGCCTTCGTGTGGGAACCGTAATGCTTCTGTTGCTGGCCGCGGGTATCGGCTTCGCTTTGGCCTACAGTGCCGGCGTCGTGACCGAGATCCAGCGTCGTTTCAACGAACCCGGCGGGCTTTTCCAGAGCCGAGTCGACGAGACCACAGCCTTTTTCAAGGACATGGGCCCGCTCGACTACGTGGTGGGACGCGGAATGGGAGGATGGTACAACGGGCCGAGCTGGAAATCCGCAACGGTGATTAACGGGCAGCGGTATTGGTTTTCGAACCACTTTGGCTTTCTGGGCTGGGTCCTCCGCGGGGGGGTGCCGTTTCTCCTGTTCGCGATGACGTTCGTCTTCCCCATGTTCACGCCTAAGCCGCGAGCGTGGTATCAGAATGAATACAATCTCGCCGCACTCGTGCTGACACCGGTGCTCCTGTTCAACATTCTGGTCAACCCGGTCGATTTCGGCCCTGACGCGTTTTTCAACCTGCTCACGTGGGGCTTCTGCTTCGCCCGATTCTCGACCCCGGTCACGGAGATGCCGCAGTGGACGGAAGCCCCGCCGCAACAGATCAGTTACGACTACTGATCGTGTCGATGTACCCGTACCCCCACGCGTCGCCCCCCGCGAACTACATTCAGCGGGTCGCCCGGGGCCTGCGGCGGCTGGGCCACGACGTTCTCATCATTGCGCCGCAGCAAGCCGGTAAGGCGTCGCCGGCCGAAGGCCACGACCGGTTCGGAACGTCCTACGTCTGTTTCGCCGTCCCCGTCAAGCGACGGTGGACGCCCTATTACCCACACATGTTGCGATGGGTGCGGCCGCAACTACTCCAGACGCTCGCCCGCGTCCTGTCGGAATCGCAAAAAGGCAAATGGGACGCGGCGCTGCTGCTGGGGGACAGTTGGTGGATACTCGATCCCGTCCGCCGGCTCTGTCAGTCGCATGATCTCCGGGTAGCCCCGCTCACAACCGAATGGCCCCCGCCCACCCTTTCCGGATTGGCCGGCTTGAGCTGGTTTGATCAGTGGATGTTCCGGCGCAATACCTGCCGGAGGTCTGACGGGATCGTCGGGATTTCACGCCTTTGGGCGGAATTTGCCGCGCGGCACGGCGTACCAGCCGTGGTGCTGCCGGCCTTCAGCAAGTACGCCGACGACGAGCTGCCCCCGATCGACGAGCGAGCCAATCCGCGGTTCAAGATCGTGTATGTGGGTCGCTGGGTGCGGCGAGAGCTGCCGTGCACGCTCCTGCGGGGATTGGAACTGGCGCTGGAACGCGGCGTCGACCTGGAAATGGTCGTCCTGGGCCCCGCGGGGTTAGGGCTCTCCTGGTCGCAACGGGCCGAGGAGCGTCCGGCGATGCGGTTTCTCGATCGCTCGCCACGCGTGCGGGAACGCGTCACGCTGATGGGTTGGCTGGCAGACGATCAGTTCGAGCGGGAGATGGCCGCGGCGGATGCGTTCGTCCTGCTTCGTCCCGACAGCCGTCAGACACGGGCCCTGTTTCCAACGCGGCTTCCTGAATTCCTCGCGACCGGCAAGCCTTTGATCCTCGCCGATGCCGGCGACCTCACGCTGTACTTGAAGCACTTCGACAGTGCCTACATCATCCCCGCCGGCGATCAGCCCGCGGCACTGGCGGAGGCGTTAGCGTTCCTGGCATCGAATCGGGACAGAGCCGCCGAGATCGGCAGGGGCGGACGCGCCGCGATCCAGAACGCATTTTCGCAGACTCTCCTGGCCGGTCGCGCTGTTGACTTCATTCGCGGGCTGCGGCCGCCATCTGCCGTGGCGCGCTCCATCTAGAAAAGCCGTACAGGCTCAGAATGCAAAATCGCGGCAAATGGTGGTATCGCGCGCGGCGATCCGCAGGTAGAGATCGGCATAGCGATGGGCTATCCCGTCGAAGCTGAAGTCGTCGCGTATCCGCCTTGCGGCCGACGCGCCCAGGCGTCGCCGCAGTTCTTCGTCCTCAGCCAGCCGCCGCAAGGCCCCCGCCGCCGCCGGAACATCCCCATATGTAACAACCAGCCCGTCCTGCTGGTCTCGAACCACTTCCGCGTTCCCGGCGATGCCGGTCACCAGCGCCGGCAGTCCCATGGACATCGCCTCCATCATCGCCCGCGGCATGCCTTCGTCATTGGACGAGAGGAAGAACAGGTCGGCGTGAGCCAGCACCGGCCGCACGTCATCCAGATGGCCGACGAAGACCACGCGATCCGCGACACCCTTGGCCGCGGCCAACTCCCGCAGCATCGCTTCGTCCGGGCCGCGGCCCACCCAAACGAAGTGCAGGTCCTCCGGCAGTGGCTTGAGCCGCTCGATGACGTCGAGCTGAAACGGGTACCCCTTGGTCGACCGAAGGTTGGCCACGGTGACGCAGAGGCGCCCCGGTGGAAGCTTCAGGTCGGCGCGGCTCGGCCAGGGCCGGGCGTCACGACGGAAGTACTCGGTGTCGATGCCATTGGGGATAAACAGGACTTTCTCCCGCGGCGTCCGCTCACGTTCCACGCGCCGACGACAGACGTTTCGGCTGACGCCGACGAAGTAATCGACGCAGCCCTCGGTCAGCCGATCGGGCCAGACGTGATACCAGCGCCGCCATTCATCCATCTGCCGCAATCCGGTCACAATGATCGGGTGTGGGCCTAAACGCGTCGCCAGCCGCAGCAGCAGTGTCGCCCGCAGCCCATACACCATCACGATGTCAAAGCGATTCTCGCGAAGAAAACTGCGGAGAATGAACGGCGCGGACGCCTTGAAGCGGCGCTCTCCCGCATCGAGGGCCACGAAGGGGATTCGCCGTTGGCCCGAGAGCCGGCCCATTTCCGCACCGCCGTTCCAGAGATTGGCGATTTGCGATTCGATACCCATCGCATTGAGCTGCGGCACCAGCCCCATGACAAATGTTTCCGTGCCCCCGACGACGGGATTGCTCAGCAATTGCAGCACTCTGAGCGGACGGCCGATTCTGGTCAAAGGGGGCGAATCCTCCGTCACTTCGCCACCTCCGCCGCGATCTCCGCGACCGCAGTGGCGATGGCTTCATTGTAGTTTTGAACGGATCGCGACTTTGCGAAATTGAATGCTTTCTCGCTGAGGGCACGGCGTTCAGCCGGATTCTCCAGAAGCCTGTTCACGGCACGGCGAATGGCTTCATGATCACCAGGATCCACGAGGGTCGCCGTCGTTCCATCAATGGCGTATCCTTCCAAACCCCGCACGCGCGTTGCCACCACCGGAACGCCGGCGCTGATTGCGTTCATCAATCGCACCTGACCGCAGCTCGTCGGCTCGTCGCGGAGGCATAAGACATAAACCGCCGACGATTCGATGTGCTGCTGGTGTTCCGACACTGGAATATCGCACAGAACGGTGGCGCCGTTCCGCCGGCCCAGTTGCCGGACGCGGCTCAGATCGGCTCGTCCGCACACGATGGTCAGCGACCAATCCGTGCCCGCGGCGGCCTCGAACAGCGTTTCCCAGTCGCAGACGGCGCGCCCGGAGCTCATTACCTTCTTTTGCGTGACCCCATCGCTCGCCGGCGGCGATTCCCTGCCGTCGGAAAGCGGCCAGGGAATATAGCGAAACCGATCTTCGGGCACATTCAACAGTTTCGCGTGATATGGCCCTTCCCAGGCAGTCATGACCTGTGCCGCCCTCACCGCCCGACGTATCGCCGGCGCAAAAATCCATTTGAGCCAGATCGGGTATAGAATTCCCTTCAGCCCAGTCTTCGGTCGTGTGCCGAACTCGAGAAGCATGATCCGCCGCGGCTTTTTCCCGAAAAGCGCCTGAAAGATCACGATCCATTTACCCCCCGGCCACGAAGGACACGTCACGATCAAGTCATAATCACGGGCAATGCGAACCGCGAACCATCCCCTTAGGAACGCCCAACGCCGCGCCAGTGAATGGCCTCGGCGGCCATATCTCTCCAGAATCGCTTCGTCAAGCACCTTGCAGTGATCGCGAAGGCGAAGGGCATAGTCGGTGTCAGCAAGAATCCTCATAGGATGGGTCTGCGATGCAACGCTGTGCTCACTTACTCGGATCGAACCTGCACTTTCCTCGTGTGACGCCGGCGGCTATCGTAGGCAGCGTCCTCGACGACCCGCGATAGGAGTCAGGTCAATCCCCGACCCTGCCGGTGCGACGGCCGGCGCTGACCATCGACTCTGTGCGGGCGACTATGTGCGGGATTCACGGCAAACTCTTGTTCGAAGCTCAGTCCGAGGGCGTCAGCAGGGCCGAGCTGGAGGCGATGAACCGTTGCCTTCGTCACCGCGGCCCCGACGACTGCGGCACCTACACCGACGGCCCCGTCGGGCTGGGGCAGACCCGCCTCTCCATCATCGACCTTTCCCCGACCGGCCATCAACCGATGAGCAACGAGGACGGATCGGTTTGGATCGTCTTCAACGGAGAAATCTACAACCACCTTGAACTCCGCCCCGCCCTCGAGCAGGCCGGTCACCGCTTCGTCGGAACCTCCGATACTCAGGTCATTATCCATGCGTACGAGGAATACGGGATCGAGGGTTGTCTCCGCCGACTGCGCGGAATGTTCGCTTTCGCCATCTGGGACAAACACAAGCAACTTCTCACCCTCGCGCGCGACCGTATCGGCAAGAAGCCGATGAAATACTGCGTCAATTCCAACCGGCTCATTTTCGCCTCGGAGCTCAAGGCAATTCTGGCCGATCCGGGCGTGCCGTACACGGTCGATTACGCGGCGATCGATCAATATCTGACGCATCAATACGTGCCGGCGCCCCGGACAGGATTCAACGAGATTCACAAATTGCCCGCCGGTCATTATATGACCTGCACCGCCCAAGGGCAGGTTGACGTCCGCCGTTACTGGGACCTGGAATACAGACCGGATTTCAAGCTCACTGCCCAGGAATGGCAAGCCCGGATCCTGGAGGAATTGGACGATGCCGTCCGCCTGCGCATGATTGCGGACGTTCCTGTCGGGGCTTTCCTTTCCGGAGGCGTCGATTCGTCGGCGGTCGTCGCCAGCATGGCGATGCAAAGCAGCCAACCGGTCAAGACCTTCGCGATCGGCTTCGGCGAAGACTCTCACAACGAGCTGCCCCACGCCCGTCTCCTGGCCGAACGTTATCACACAGATCACAATGAGCTGGTAGTCAAGCCCAAAGGCATCGAGCTGCTCCCCAGGCTCGTGTATCACTACGAGGAGCCGTACGCAGATCCCTCCGCCTTGCCGACATACTACGTTGCCCAGCTCGGGCGGCAGTTCGTCACCGTCGCGCTCAACGGCGACGGCGGCGACGAAGCATTCGCGGGCTACATCTGGTATCGCTGGCTCAAGCAAACGCAATGGCTCGATTCGCTACGTCCGCTGCTGCGCCTGGCGTCACATCCCGCCGCCGCCTGGCACGGACTGCGGCGCACCAACCTTTCCCGCAAGGCGGCGATGTTTCTTTCCAGCTTTGGCAGCCCCCCGGGCGCGCGACATTTAACCTGGGGCGCCTACTTTTCGCCGCAGGAGAAAGCCTGGCTCTACCACCCGGATTTCGCGGCGCATCGCCAGCCATCGCCGGTCCGGGACTTCGCCACGTCCGCCACCGCGACAGACCCGATCGACCGCGCCGTTTACACCGACATCAAGAGCTATCTCGCCGACGATCTGGTCGTGAAAGTGGACATCGCTTCGATGGCCTGTTCGCTGGAGGCGCGCTCGCCGCTGCTGGATCATCGATTTCTGGAATTCACGGCGACCATTCCCGTGCATTTCAAAATCGACGAGAGCGGCGGCAAAGCGATCTTCAAGCAGGCCCTGCGCGATCGCGTGCCGGCCGAGCTGATGCACCGCAAAAAGCAGGGCTTCGCCGTCCCATTGAACCAGTGGTTCCGCGGCGAGTTGGCCGAGTGGTCGCGCCAGGTCCTGCTCGACCCCACAACCCTGAACCGAAACTTGTTCCGCCGGCAAGCAATCGAGCGATTGCTGGCCGATCATCAATCAGGGCGGATCAATCATGGCCATCGGATCTGGGCGCTGATCACGCTCGAATTCTGGTTCCGGGAGTTTGTGGATCAACGCCCGACAGCGCCGCAGTGAGTTTTCAAAGAAGAACTGATCGATACCAGGCCATGGTCTCTTCCAAACCCTCATTGAAGTCGACGATCGGAGCGTAGCCGAGAATGGCTCGGGCCCGGCCCAGGTCGGCAAATGAATGCTTGATGTCGCCGGCCCGTTCGGGCTCGTGAACCGGCGTCAGATCGGATCGCCCCAAAGCGCGGGCCATTGTCGAGGCCAACTCGTTGACGGAAATGCGGCTGCCGCAAGCAACGTTGATCACTTCGCCGCCGATCGGCTGGCTACGGCGCGCGCACAGCAGGTTGGCATGGACCGCGTTGGCGACGAAAGTGAAATCTCGCGACTGTTCACCATCGCCGTAAATCATCGGTCGTCTACCGCTCAGCAAAGCCTTGGCGAACGCTGCGATCACCGCGGCATAAGCGCTGTTCGCGTTCTGCCGGGGCCCGAAAATGTTGAAGTAACGCAGTGACGCCGTATCCAGACCGTAGCTGACGGCATAAGCACTCAGCAATGCTTCATCGGCCAGCTTCGTGGCCGCATAGGGACTGCGCGGTTGCGGCGGGAGCGTTTCGATCCACGGAACGGGGTTCTCCCCGTAGACGCTGGAACTTGCCGCGAAAATAACGCGACGAACCCGCGCGACGCGGGCGGCATCGAGCACATTCAGCGTGCCGTTAATGTTTACGTCCGCGTAAAGCCGCGGCTCCTCGACACTCCGTGGGACCGACCCCAGGGCCGCTTGATGAAAAACGACCTCGCAACCCTCCATGCACCTGGCCAGCGCGCCCCGGTCCAGGATCGACGCACGGACGAATTCCACCGGTCCGATTGACGACAGATTTTCGCGGGAGCCGCCCGAAAGGTCGTCGATGACACAGACCCGAGCACCAAGGGACACCAGCGCTTCGGCAAGATGCGAGCCGATGAATCCGGCGCCGCCGGTAACGAGCACCTTGCGCCCGGCAAAGTAGTCCCCGTGTTTTTCCTTCCAGTCAATGCCCGTGCCTCGATGCAACTTTCACCTCGGTTATCGAGCCAATCCTACCTCAGGTGCTCGCGCACTTCCTGCTCGTAAATCTCGCGTGTCTTGCGGACGACGTTTGTTCGGTCAAACTCCGCCAGGGCTCGTGCGCGTGCCCGCTCGCCCATCTCCCGTCGCTCGACCGGATTCGAGAGCAGCCGCTCCATCGCCGCTTCGAGGTCTTGCGGATCCTGCGGCTTGACGAGCAGGCCCGTCACGCCATCCAGCACGGCTTCGCGCGACCCGCGAATGTCGGTCGCGATGCTCGGCAACCCCATCGCCGCCGCCTCCATTAGCGATGCCGGATAGCCTTCAAACCGGCTCGGAAGACAGAACACGTCCATCGCCCCGAGCAACCGCCAGACGTCGTAACGCATTCCGGCAAAACGGCATTTGCCCTCACACCCGAATCGCGTCGCATCGGCCGCCGATACGCCATGGCCGCGCACGTCGTCCGGCGGCCCAATATGCAGAAGGTAAACGTTCTCGTGCCGACGGCTCAAACTGGCGAACGCTTCCAGCCATTCCATAATCCCCTTGACCCGTGTGAGCCGGGAGACGCTCCCGAACACGAAAGCGTCGGCTGGAATCCCGAGCTCCTGCCTTACCGAGGCCTTTTCTTCCGCCGTCAAACGCCGAGCGTCGTACGTCTCCAGGTTGATCCCCACGTTCAGCACTTCAACCTTGGAAGCCGGCAAACCACAATCCTTTACCAGATGACGCGCATCCTCCTGACTTACGGAAATCACTTTCGTGGCCCATCGGCAGGCCCTGAGCTCCAAAATATGATACAGCCGCCGCATGACTGGGCGGGGCTCGATGGCGAAGATCAACCCGTGTATCGTGGTAATCCTGATCGGTACGCGGACGAACCACCCGGCAAGCTGTCCGAGAAACGCCGCCACCGGCGTATGGGTGTGAATCACCTGCGGGCGCAGCTCGCGGAAGATCCGAATCAACCTCGCCAGCGCCGCCAATAAGGCCATCGGACGGATGGCCCGGGGAATCAAAACCGGCAGGCACCGCAGGCCCTTTCCCTGTAATCGACTCACCGCATCCCCGGGTGAGCAGACGACCGTCACTTCATACCCATTCGCTTCCAGCCCCTTGATCTGCTCGACGAGAAACGCGTCGACGGTGGCGGGCACCGCCGCCAGGACGATCACGCGGATACAGCCGTCATGGGCAAGGTGTTGCATTACCGGCGCGGCCTACCGTTCAAAATTGGTCCCAAGCTTGTGATTGCCCTTGCCAATGACGATCCGGCCCTTGGGATAGCTGTTGGAGTTGATGAACGAGCTGCCGTCTTCGGCGTCGATCGCACTCCCTTGCGGATCGGGCTCAAAGCTGTTGTTCGTGATCAAGACGTTCGTCCCGAGTGTGAAAACGCCGACGCTCAACCAGTCGGGTGCGGGGGAAACCATGGCCTCAAAGAAGTTTCCGCTGATGATGATATCGTGCGGCGAAGCGCTCTGGATGACGCTGACGCCCATGGCGCAGCCCCGCACTCGATTGTTGATGAAGCGGATATGATGATTGATCCCGGGCGGATCACCGGGGTTTGCTTCAATATCGAGCGCCGCGCCGGGCCTCGTGAGGCGCGCCCCCTCAAAGGTGCTGTTCTCGATCAGCGCATCGCACGTTCCCACCATTGAGATGCAGCTCCGACCCGGGTCGGCAAAAGAGCATCCGGTAATCCGCAGGTTCCGGCAGGCCAGCTCTGACGTTCGCGGGTGATAGCCGCCCCAGGCGAAGACGCCGTCGCAGACGTCGTGAGTGAAGGTGCAACGCTCGACGAGAACGTCATCGCAGGAATTGAATCGAAGCGTCTCCGGATTCGAATTGAATCCGCCTCGCGCATCGCGGTTGCCGTCGAAATGGACATTCCGAATCGCAATATGGCGACAGTTCACAAACCGCAACGAGTCCCCTCTTGCGTCGGCATTGGTCAACGTCGCCAGACAACGGAGCGTCGCCCCCTGGCCGTCGATTTCAATGTCATGGGCATCGTGAACGAGTACGAAACGGCCGATGTGGAAGACTGACGGGGCGGCCGTAAGCGTCAACTTTCCTCCACCCGCGGCGGCCAGAACGTCTAATCGGGCCTGTAGCGGCATGGCGTCATCGGGAGCGAGGACCGTCGGTTGCGATTGAGCCTCGGAAGCCAGGCAGACATGCGCTGCCGCGATCAGGTTGAGCACGCAAGGCAGAAATCTTGGACAATTGAATTCCATCTGTAAACCGGCTTCTGCTATCAGCCTCGTCGTTGTCTGTCAACGGCCAGTCATGGGTTGCGCAAGCACGTACAATCGCCTCGTGGCTTCCATCGCCCGACCGCGGGCATCGGTTGCTGCGGCATCGCTTCGATTTTACGTCCGGTAACCCGGATCAACCGTCCGGTGTTGCCGGCGTTACATCGTACCGCCTTGCAACCAGGGGCAAAGTGCGCCTGTGGCAGGTCCTTGGCGAACGTGCCTCCCGCCACCAACCGATGAAATTCCTATGATCTTGGGATAGCCTCTGGGAACAGGATGTCCTCATCTTCGCTCGACCAACGCGCCCTCATCGAAGAAATCATTCGACGCCTGCGAACGGTGCTTGGCGAAGCGCGCACGCCGGTCCTTCTTCACCAGCCGCTCTTTGCCGGCAACGAATCGAAATACATCCAGCAATGCATCGACACCGGCTGGGTCTCGTCGGCGGGAAGCTTCGTCACCCAGCTCGAACACCAGCTCGCCCAGTTCACCGGCGCGCGCCACGCGATTGCCGTTGTGAACGGGACCGCGGCGCTGCATATCGCGCTGATGCTGGCCGGCGTCGAGCGCGACAGCGAAGTCCTGATGCCGTCGCTCACTTTCATCGCCACCGCCAACGCCGCGGCATACTGCGGGGCTGTGCCCCATTTCTGCGATGTCAGCCTCCGGACCCTGGGCATCGACGCGGCCCGCCTCGATGACCATCTGGCACTGGTTGCCGAACTGCGGCCGGAAGGCTGCATCAACCACCGGACCGGCCGTCGAATCGCGGCGGTCGTCCCCATGCACACCTTCGGCCATCCCGTCAACCTCAGCAAGCTGCTGGAAGTCGCGGCCAAGTGGCATATTCCCGTCGTCGAGGATGCCGCCGAGTCGCTCGGCTCGTATTACCGACAGAAGCACACCGGGACTTTCGGCGGTCTCGGCATCCTCAGCTTCAACGGCAACAAAACCGTCACCACCGGGGCCGGCGGCGCCATCCTCACCGACGACGACGATCTGGCCCGCCGCGCCCGCCACATCACCACCACGGCAAAAGCACCTCATCCCTGGGAATACGTTCACGACGAGCTCGGCTACAACTATCGCATGCCCAACCTCAACGCCGCCCTGGGCTGCGCCCAGTTGGAAAAACTTCCCGAGCTTCTGGACCGCAAACGAAGGCTTGCTCACGCCTACGCCCAGGCCATGGCCGATCTGAGCGGCGTGAGCCTGTTCGTCGAGCCGCCCGATTGCAAAAGCAACTACTGGCTCAACGCCCTGGTGCTCGATCGCGCCGACTTTGACTTGCGCGATCAGTTGCTTGCCGCGCTTAACGCCGCCAATTTGCAGTCCCGACCCATCTGGCGGCCGATGCAACAACTTCCGATGTACCGCGACTGCCCCAGAATGGACCTGAGCACCACCGAGGACCTTGCGGCGCGGATCGTCAACATCCCCAGCAGCCCCGGCTTGGTCAGGCCATCCAACTAGTGGAACAATGCAACTTCCGCGCGGCCCCAACACGTGTAACGTTATGCTCTCGGCGGCGGGTCGGCGCGTCGCGCTGATGCGATTACTCCAGCAATCGATCGACAGCCTCGGAATCCCGGGGGGCGTGCTGGCGATGGACATCCATCGGACCAGCCCCGCCATGCAACTGGCGCCGGAGTCCATCATCGTGCCTCCCTATCGGGACCCGCGATGTCTCCCCGCACTGCTCGAAATCTGCCGCCAGTACAGTCTTCGACTGATTGTCCCGACCATCGACCCCGAGCTGACCTTCTATTCTCAGCATCAAGACAAATTCCGCCTCCTCGGCTGCCGCATCAACATCTCTTCGCCGCAAACCATCGAAATCGGTTTCGACAAGCAACAAACGCACGAATTTTTGATCAACCACAGTTTTCCCACCGTCCGCCAGGCCACGCTGCAAGAAATGCTTGACTCAAAGGCCGACCTGGAGTTGCCCCTTATCGTCAAACCCCGACGCGGCAGCTCGTCCATTGGCATTACGACGGCCATCACCCGTCAACATCTCGAGGCCCGATCGCACGAGCCCGAGCTCCTCGTTCAGTCGATCGCCCAGGGCCAGGAATACACCGTGGACGTCTTCATCGACCGAGCCGGCCGCTGTCGATGTGCGGTTCCGCGTCGACGGATTGAGACTCGGGCCGGCGAAGTCAGTAAAGCCGTCACCGTCCGACATCCGTCCGTATCCGACCTCGCACGGCGCGTCGCCGAAGCCCTTCCCCAGGCCTTTGGCGTTCTGAACATCCAGATTTTCCATGATCCCCGGACCGACCAGATGGCGGTCATCGAAATCAACCCGCGATTTGGCGGCGGATATCCACTCTCGCATGAGGCTGGCGCGCCGATGGCACGCTGGCTGCTCGAAGACATTCTCGACATGCCTTCTGGCCACGAGTACGATCGCTGGCGCGCCGGGCTGGTAATGCTCCGGTACGATGAGGCTGTCTTTGTCGAGGCCCGGCAGGCCGGTGTCGAGTAGCTGCATGGGGCAACGCATCGCACATGATGACCTGTCGCTCTTGCGGTGTGTCGAGTGTGGGCAGGGACTCGAGGAAACCCCGTGCGGCGACTGTGACTGGTCGAATTTCGGCGCGGGTCCGGTTGCAGACTGCTGCCTCCAGTGCGTGCGCTGCAAGACGCGTTTCCCCATTACCGCTGACGGAATTCCGGTCCTCTGGACCGCAGAACTTCGTGAATGCATGGTCGCCAATGCGCCGTCTGCCACGCCGCTCGCGGCCAATGCTACGCCGCTCTCGGCCAATGTCAGCGTCTATAACCATGTCTCCGATGACTATGCGCGTTACTGGCGAAAAGAGACCCGCAACGCCCGAAGGATGCGCAACGCCGTCCTCCAGGCCCTCGGCTTGCAGCATCTGGGGCAGGTCAACCGGCAGCTCCGCCACCTCGACGTCGGCTGCGGCCCCGGGCATGTGTTGCAATGGCTCGACGACATCCCTGCCCGGCAGTACGCGCTGGATGTCAGCCTGGCGAATCTGCGAAACGTAAAAAGCCGCACCCGGGCGTTTGTCGTGCTCGGCTCGGCGGATTGCCTGCCGTTTCGCGACGGCGCATTTGATCTGGTGACCGAAGCCTCCGTTTTGCATCACATCGAGGCGTGGGACAAAGCGGTAAGCGAATTTGCCCGAGTCTGCGCGGAAGGCGGCGGACTGATCATCGACTGCGAACCCAGTCGTGAGAGTAAGCGATGGAGCCGAATGGCGGTTGGGCTATTCGAATTGCGGTGGTATCCATACAAGTGGCTTTCCTACGTCAGCGCCAGGAAGTTCTGGTTCCGCGACACCAAAACCGCCCGGCTTACCTTCGAAGCCGCGGAGATCCACAACAAGCCGAACACCGGCCTCCCGCTGCCCGAGCTGGCGCTCATGCTGGAAAAGCTGGACCTGGTCGTGCGAGCGGTCCGTTCACCTGACGAGCATCTCGATCCCAAGGGCCGCCTGCCGTGGCAGGAGATGTTGTTGCACGCTCTGAGCGGCCATAACCCGCTCAACCCGGAATACGGCTGGTTTACGGTGATTGCACGACGGCCCGAGCGGCTGCCTGTGCCCGCACAGGCACTGACAGCCGCCGACCGGGCCGACAACCTGTAAAACAGTATTGTTTATCGCCCAATGCCGCGTGCCCTGATTCTTTTCGATGTCGACGGCACGCTGCTGATCACCGGCGGCGCGACAACGCGCTGCATTTGGCGCGCCGCCGAGGCCACCTTTGGCCGTCCCCTGGACCGTTGCCCGTTGGTTGCGGGTCAACTCGATCAGCAGCTTTTTCTCAGCATTGCAACCCGCTGCGGCATCACCGACGCACACGAGCATCTGGCCCAATACAAGGCACGATACCTCATCGAGCTGGAAGCGGAATTGCAGCGGATGCGGGATCAGGTGAAGGTGATGCCCGGGATCATTCATCTGCTGGAGGAGCTTTCGCAAAGGCCCCGCGATGCCGTTGCGGGGCTTCTTACCGGAAACTTCCGCGACAACACGATGCTCAAGCTCCGCGCCGCCGGGCTGGACCGTTTCTCGTTTCCGGTCAGCGCCTTCGCGGAAGACGGAAACCAGCGCAGCGATCTGGTCGCCGCCGCCCTTGGCCAGTTTGCGAAGCTTGGAGAAGTCGCAACACCCGCCAGCGTGATCATCGTCGGCGACACCCCGCGCGACATCGCCACCGCCCGGCAAACCGGATGTCGCGTGCTGGCGGTCGCCACCGGCGCCTATTCATTGTGGCAACTGCAATCCGACGGCCCGGATGCTGCCGTCGCCGATCTCTCCGATCCGACGCCGCTCTACGACTTGATTGAGCGGGTGAACCCTCCTTCTCCCTCCCCCGGTAATCCGGGGGAGGGTTGGGGAGGGGGTTAGGCGAATCGACTCTCCTCAACCCCCACGCTGACCCTCTCCCGGTGTACCAGGGGAGGGAGAAAACAGCGGTCTGGCGCACCACTCGCGCCACATTTGACGGAACGTCGCTTCCACATTCCTGGCAAACCTGCTCGCATCCAGGATCGGCGACTGTCGCATGCGCTGTCGCAGCGATTCCCGCAGCCCGCCAAGCCTTGGCAGGTCGCCGGCCAGCCCGCGCGCAATCTGCACGTACTGCTCGAGAGCCGTCGCGATCAGGTGCTCCAGCCCCAGGTTCGAGAGAATGCTCACCCCGCCGCGGCCTACCGCGGTTTTTCCCGACAGCGTCACTACCGGCACTCCCATCCACAGCGCGTCCAGCGTCGTCGTTCCTCCCGCATACGGAGACGGGTCCAGGCCGATGTCGATCCGCCGATATTGCTCAAAATACTGCGGCGTCGGGACGAAGCCGGCAAATTCCACCCGCTCCGCAGTCACCCCCGCCGCCCCCAGCAACTCCATCACCCGCCGGCGATGCGATCCCGGGCGGGCATGCAAGATGAGCCGCGAATTCGGCAACTCCGTCAGCAGCCGGCCCCACACTTGCAGCGTCTGCGCCGTTATCTTGGAAAAATGATTCAAGGATCCAAAGGTCACATGGCCGTTGCTTGCCGCCGGCAACGGGCCCGGCGCAGACGCATCAGCGGGAGGATCGTAGCACCAGTACGTCTCCAGCCGTACCGAGCGCTCAACATAGTTTTGGTCCTCTTCTCCAAGAGCCTGCCCTGAGCCGGTCGAAGGGGGATCGAGATACCCATCGGTCAGGCGATAATCCATGGCCCTCAATCCACTCGTGCTGCAATACGCCAGGTATGTGACTTGGACCGGCGCCGGCTTGCGGGCGAAGGTGAGCAACCGGCTGCCGGACATGTGCAGACCCAGGTCCACCAGGATGTCGATCCGATCCTGGCGTATGAGCTGCGCGAGCTGCTCGTCGCTGAGGCCGCGGGTCGAGCGCCAAGTGGCGCCCGCATCGGGCAGCTCGGCGCCAAGCGAGGTCGCGGCGGAATAGCAGAACGGTTCAAACTGCCCCCGATCGTGCGAACGCAAGAGCGGCAGCATGAACCGCCCGATCACGTGGTCGCCAAACCGATGCGCGACGTACCCAACCCGAAGCATCCGCTCGGGCGACCGCTCGTTTTCGCACGGTGGCGCCTTCTCCCCCAGCGCATCGGCGTGGAGCGCCGCCCAGCGCAGGTGCTCCTCTAGAATCATCCGCGCGTCGCATCGCGGATCAAAATGCATCGCGTACAACAGGTTGCTGTGCGCCACCACCGCGCCCGGATCCAGCCGCATGGCCTGGCGATAGGATTCGATCGCCTCCTCGACCCGGCCCGCCTCCTGAAGAGCAACCCCGAGGTTGCTGAATCCCAGAGCGAAGTTGGGCGCCACGCGCAGCCCCTGGTGGTGCGCCGCGATCGCTTCATCCACGTCCCCGCTTTCGCGCAGGAGGTTGCCGAGGTTGAGGTGCATTTCGACGCGATGTGGCGCCAGCATGACCGCTGAGCGGCTCGCGGCAATCGCCTCGGCCGTCAGCCCCGCCTCGCGGCAAGCCACCGCCAGGTTGTTGTGCGCCGAAGCCGCCCCCGGCCGCAGCGCGATGGCCCGCCGATACCCCGCAATCGCCTCCGTCAGCCGCCCCTGCCGGTGATACTGCACCGCCAGGGCAAAAATCTGATCGAAGTCCAGCGTCGCCATCGAAAACGATTTTACGCCAAAAAGAATCCTCGCGCCTCCTTCTCCCGCCCCCGTACTCCGGGGGAGAGTTGGAGAGGGGGTTTGCCCGAGGATTATCCTCGACACCACCCACGCTCCACGCGCCCGGCTTCCCATCCTCCTTAACCGCTCATATGATCGCGGTTTTGGCGAGGTTGAGATGGAACGACGAAAGTTCGGAAATACGAATCTGGAAGTGTCGGCGATTTCGCTGGGGTGCTGGCCGTTCGGCGTGGACTGGTGGGGGCATTACACCGACGAAGCCGCGATCAAACTGTGCCAGTTCTCCCACGACCAGGGGATCACGTTTTTCGACAATGGCGACGCCTACGGCAACGGCCGGGCCGAGTCCGTTTTCGCCAAGTTCCTCAAAACCGTCCCGCGCGACAAGATCGAGGTCGGCAGCAAGTTCGGCTATGACTTTTACAGCGACCCCGGCGTGCCCGGAAGCCACGCCGAGCGGAAGCAGGATTTCTCCCCGCAGTTTCTCCGCACCGCCCTCGAGCGCTCGCTTGCGCGCCTGGGGACCGACTACCTCGACCTTTACATGGCGCACAATATAAAGCTGCCGCAGTTTCGCGACGACCTGTTTGCCGAGCTGGAGAAGATCAGTGACCAGGGGAAGATCCGCGTCTGGGGCGTGTCGCTCGGCCCGGCGATCGGTTGGCGCGAGGAGGGCGTCAAGGCCATGCTCGATCATCATGCCAAGGCCGTGCAGACGGTCTTCAACCTGTTCGAGCAGAACCCCGGCCGCGAGTTTTGCG
>DATHPP010000427.1:0-15310 GCA_035483795.1 Tepidisphaeraceae bacterium
TTTTTCGTGGCACGGGTTTCCAACCCGTGGACAACCGAGACGTTGAACTGACGCCGGTCTTGGTGTGGGAAAAACCACCTTGCCTTGCCGCGTGCTTCCGTCCTGAAGCCGCGTTGCGCTCGCTAATGGAACTTGGTTTTCCCACACCAAAACCGCTGCCTGTTGAACGGCTTCACCGACGCACGGGTTAGAAACCGGTTAGAAACCCGTGCCACGAAAAAAGCGGCCCGCGCCAGGCGAAAACCGCTCAGTCTGGAGTAACTTCAGAAGGTAAAGGTGAAGGAGACGTAGGCGAAATCCTCGTCCGAATGCGGGCCGGTTTGCTGGATGAACGAGCCGGTGAAGAAGTGGGCGTAGCCGATGTAGGCGGAGACGTGCCGCTGAATCTGCCAGTAAAGTGAGATGTCGAACTCGCTGCCGATGGTCCTGGCGTCGGAGCCGTCGCTGGCACGGACGACGCCGCCGTTCAGGTTGTAGACGGCGTCGTGGGTGTTCTGCCGCCAGAAAAAGTGCTGCGCGATGTCGAGCGTCAGGTCGTGCGGGAGGTTGAACGTCAGCTCGGGATGAAGATCGATGATATTCTCGCGGCCGAAAAGATACATGTGCCCCAGAAAAAGGTACTGTGGCGGAAAAAGCTGATTGAAGCGATGGGCTGCATTGGGCGAGCCTGAGGCGATATCTAAACCAAGCGCCAGCCGGGGCATGAACGCCAGAGTGGCGAAGGTGTACCCGGCGTCCGCCGCAATCGAATAGGCGCAAATCGCGGAGTCTTCATAGCGGCCGAACTGCCAGTCGGCCTCGAGGTCCAGGTCCCACGGACCCGGCGTGGCATGGGGACGCACGCCGAGCGTGAATGTGTCGGCGCTGTACGTCACTCCCGTCGTCTGGGAGGGAGTCTGGTCCAGAAAAAAAAGATACGTATCCAGCTTGGCATGAGCGTCGCGCCAGACGTCGGGAAACGCGGTGACGTTGTAGATGCCGGCAAAAGCCGTATGGTCGTCGACGCTGTCGAGGTGCGACTTTTCGACGAGCACCGGCCGCACGAGGAAAATCTCTGCGGTGTCGTTCGGCAGCGACAACGCCGCTTTCACGCCGTCGAACCTGCGCCGAACGTTGCCCCAATCGTTGGGGCTCACCAGTCGCTGTGCGCCGTAGATCAGCTCCTGCCGTCCGACACGAAACAGGAGCGAATCGCTACGTTGAAGCGGGAAATTGACGTCGAAGAACGCCTGCTGAACGTCGAAATCGTTCACGTCACCGGGGCGCGGTCCGCCGGAGCGGTCGTATTCCAGGCTGGCGTCGAGCTGAAGGAAAACCCGGAAATTAGGGCCAAAGTGCGCGTCGGCGTGCGCCAGAAGCCGGAAAAGCTGAAACCCGTTTTCATCCTGAGTGCCGGCGCCGAATTCGGTGTTGTTGAAATAATCCATGCGCCATCGCGCCTGCCCGCCCAGTGAGAGGTACGAGTCGCCATCGGCGCTGATCGGGATGTATTTGATGGAGTCGAAGAAATCCGTGCGGTATGCGGGGTCCTTGAGGTAGGAATAATCTTCGTCCCACCGCTCGATCGAGTAGCTCCCGGGGCCGTAGCCATACTGGCCGAAAGCGGACGCGCAGAGTAAGAGCATGGTGCCCGATATGACGTATCGCATGACCCTTCCCTTGCCCGACGCAAAGGAATGCTACACGGAAGTGCCGGTTGATTGCACCTTCGTCATCTGCCGGCGTCAGCCCCGCACACCGGCTTCGATTTTCGGCAGTGAGTTGACGCTGACCTCGATCGAGGCGTCGGAGGTGTGGTCTGCGGTCAACGTGAGATCCACCTGCGAGCCGGGCAGGCGCGGGTGCCAGCAGACCAGGCGATATTGCCCCGGCGGCAGCTTATTGAATGCCACCGTCTGACCCGAGTGCGCCAGCCGTGCCCACGGCGAAGGCGCCGCGTATATCTTGACGGAATTGTCGACCGGCGCGTTGGTCAGGACCTCGATCAGGCCTGGCGAGCGGACGGTGTATTCGGCCTGGCCACCGGCCGGAACCGACTCGAAATCAAAATCGTTACCGTCGGAGACGCTGTAAATCGTCTGCGACGAACCGCTCGCGTTGTGCAGCACGATCCGTTGTCCGACGCTGGCGACGTCGAGAATCGAGGCCGACTTCTTTGCCGGATCGACGTCGACAGTCATCGCCGCCGCCGGCGCCGGGGGTGTCCCGGCGGCGGGCTCCAGCCACACCACGATGTCTTCCAGGTCAAAATAATCGACGCGGGTAAACGCACCGCGATCGACCTGCTTGGGGGCATCGTAAACGTTTACCTTCTGCGGGGACGGTCCGGCGCCGGTCTTGGGTTCGGCGCGGACGTGAACGAACAGCGACGCCATCCCCTTGGTTTGGGAAGAGGGCGGCTGCTGACAGCTCGACAGGAGCAGCGCCAGCCCGACGATCAGCAGGGAGGGTTTCATCGGCGGCGC
The DNA here is from genome assembly GCA_035483795.1 of Tepidisphaeraceae bacterium. Lineage (GTDB taxonomy): Bacteria > Planctomycetota > Phycisphaerae > Tepidisphaerales > Tepidisphaeraceae > DASXMX01. The sequence continues at coordinate 2,466 of DATHPP010000427.1, forward strand.
AGCTCCAGATCGACGTTCGTCGGCTTATCGGCTTCCACCGTAACCGGCGCCGCGGCCTCCTTGAATCGCCGGCGGCGCTGCCAGGTTTTGATCGTCCAATTCCCCGCCGGAACGTCCGTGATGCGATAAGTCCCGTCGGCCCCGACCCGGCTGTGAAAAGGCGTCGGCGCGACGAACACGACGCCATCCATATAACGGTGAATCGAGCAATAGAGAAACACCGCGCCCGGCTTGTCGAACGTGACCGAGCGCGACTGGCCCGGCGGATACATGCCAAGGTCAAACTTCTTCGGAGGGGCGTTGGAGAAAACGTTGTGCTCGATCAGGCCGTCTTCGTCGTTGATGAAATCGACTGTCTGCCCCACGGATACGATGGTGAGCGCCGGCGCGAATTTCGCGCCCTTCTGCGAGACTTTGGCCGACTGGGCGGGCGGATCAAATCGAGCCGCCGGGTCAGTGGATTCGAGGTAGACCACCATTTCCGCAAGCGGCACGTCTCCCGCGGCGATGATCTTTCCCCTGACCAGACCGGCCGGCTGCGTCGCCGGCGCACTCATGGCCGTGCGCGGGACAAGCCAGCTCGTGAAAATCAGCAAAGTCAACAGCTCACGATGTCCCATCCGTTGTGCTCCCGGGGCGGTCAGCAAATCACATTATCCTCCGCGATGCCGAATTCCAACTTCGGGCTATAATCTTGCGAATCACAGGAGTTTCATGGCATTGACTTCAGACCAGGTGATGTCCGCCCTGCGAACCGTGCAGGACCCCGAACTGTTCAAGGACATCGTCTCGCTCGGAATGGTGAAGGACGTTGCGATCGACGGAGACACGGTGAACGTTCGCGTCGAGCTGACGACGCCGGGCTGTCCGCTGAAGGACGTGATCGAGCGCGACGTGACTGAGGCGCTGGAAAAAGCGGGCGCTGCCCGTGTCAATCTCGAGCTGACGGCCCAGGTGCGCGGTCCGGCAGTCCCGCGCAAGGACGTGCTTCCGCAGGTGAAAAACGTGATCGCGGTCGGCGCCGGCAAAGGTGGCGTGGGAAAATCGACGGTCGCATTGAACCTGGCCGTCGGCCTGCGCCGCTGCGGCGCATCGGTCGGTCTGATGGACGGTGATATCTACGGCCCCAGCATGCCGACGATGCTTGGGATCAAAGGGATTGCGCCGCAGGTCCGCGGCAACCGGCTTCTGCCGCACCACGTGCATGGAATCTATGCGGTGACCATCGGCTCGCTGGTCGAGCAGGACAAGCCGCTGATCTGGCGCGGGCCGATGGCCCATGGCGCGTTCAAACAATTGCTGCTGGATAACACGGAATGGCCGGAGCTGGATTACCTGATCGTGGATTTGCCGCCGGGCACGGGGGACGTGCCGCTGACGCTCTGCCAGCTTCTGCCGATGACCGGGGCGGTGGTCGTGGCCACGCCGCAGCAGGTGGCGCTGGACGACGCCGTCCGGGCGATCCACATGTTCGAGCAGCTCAAATCGCCGATCCTCGGCCTGATCGAGAACATGAGCTATTTCGTCGCCGCCGACGGCAGCGAGCACGACATCTTCGGCCGCGGCGGCACGGAAAAAGCCGCCCAGCAACTTGGGGTCCCATACCTAGGCGCAATCCCCATGTTCACCGAGCTGCGCGTCAACAGCGATCATGGGCAGCCCGAATGGAACTTCACGACCAATCCGCGGCTCCGCGACGCGCTGGAAAGCGTCGTCCGCCACCTGGCCGGGGAAGTCAGCAAGCGAAACCTTCAATCGGCGGGGCCGACATTGACGGTAAGTTGATGGAGCCGAAAGCAGCAGGCACGCTCCGGGCGCCGTCCGCGACGTCTCGCTGGGGTGGTAACCATGACCGGAAAAGACCTGATCAAACTGGGATTCAAACCCGGCGAGGCCGTCGGCGTGGCCTTGCGGCTGATTCCGGAAGCTTCGAAGCATCTGGACGAGGATGGCCTCCGTTGCGAGCTCACGGCGGTGTTGAACGATCCGGTGCAGAATTCCGCCCATCCGCATTTCTCCGAGCTGGCGCGCGTGCTCCGCGAGCAGTCAGCGCGGCCGGTGTTCCGCGAGCGCGCCGAGCCCGCGCCGTATAAGATATGGGGCGAGGGCCTTGAAGCTGGCGCGGTCGATCAGCTCAAGCAGGCAACCCGTCTTCCCGTGGCGGCGGCCGGGGCGCTCATGCCCGATGCCCACCTCGGCTACGGGCTGCCCATCGGGGGCGTGCTGGCCACGGAAAATGCCGTGATTCCGTACGCCGTCGGCGTCGACATCGCCCGCCGGATGCGGCTCTCGGTCCTCGACATTCCCGCGGCCGATCTGAAACGGCTGAACGACCAGCTCGTCCGCACACTCCAGCGCGAAACCAAATTCGGCGCCGGCGGCGAATTCCAAAACCCGCTCGAGCACGACGTACTGGATGAGGACTGGTCGGTCGCGCCGGTCACGAAGAGGGTCTTTGACAAAGCCCGCGCCCAGCTCGGCACCAGCGGAAGCGGTAATCACTTCGTCGAATTCGGAATTCTCACCATCGATCATGCGGACCTGAGTCTGGAGCCTGGGCAATACCTGGCCCTTCTGTCGCACAGCGGCAGCCGGGGTTCGGGCGCGACGGTGGCGGATTTTTATTCGCGGCTGGCGCGCGATCGGCATCCCGAGCTTCCGCCCGAGCTCAGCCGGTTGGCGTGGCTCGACCTGTCATCGCAGGAGGGGCAGGAATATTGGGCGGCCATGGAATTGATGGGCAAGTACGCCGCGGCCAATCACGAGTTGATTCACAAGCGGATCGTCAAAGCGATCGGCGCCAAGGCGATCGCCAGCGTCGAGAACCATCACAACTTCGCCTGGAAGGAACAGCACGGCGGCCGCGAATTGATCGTCCATCGCAAAGGTGCGACACCCGCGGCCCGGGGCGTCCTGGGCGTGATCCCCGGGTCGATGGCCACGCCGGGGTTCGTCGTCCGCGGTAAAGGCGAGCCGCAGTCGCTCCAGAGCGCCTCCCACGGCGCCGGCCGCGTGATGAGCCGAACCGCCGCCCGCGAAAAATTTCGCTGGGCTCATTTCAAAGACATGCTCGAACGGGCCGGCGTCCAGCTTCTGTCGGCCGGCATCGACGAAGCGCCCGGCGTCTACAAGGACATTCATTCCGTCATGGCGGCCCAATCCGACCTGGTCGGCATCGTCGCCCGCTTCGATCCCAAGATCGTGAAAATGGCCGACGCCGGGGAGAAACCGGAAGACTGACATTTGCAACTGCCCCGCAAGTTGCTAAGACATGAGTCTGATGTTTCGCACTCTCACGCGGTCACGGAGGACCATTCGACACGTCACTTTTTCGCCCTCGCGACGACATTCTGACGCCGTTTTTGGCGCAGCGGCCCAATTTTTTATGAGACGTGGCCGATAGGCCGAACTTACTGTTGATGCCACTCGCACTACTAATGATGGACCGCGCCCCAACTGTCTCTCTTGCCCGCAATTCAGGGGTGCGGTTCTATGCGCGAATCCTTTCATACTTCCGTGGCGACCTCAAGCTGATTTTCGGCCTCCTTCTGATGATCTGGGTGTCGCTGTCGCTGGCGGCGCTTCAGCCGGCGGTCATCGCGGCGCTGACCGACAAAGTCCTGTCCGGCCGCCCGGCGCAGAATTTCCTCACCGATTTCCTCATCCGTCTACTCCCAAAGACCCAGATCGGCCAGGTGCTGGCGCTGGCGGGTTTGTGGTTCGCGTTCCAGGTCGGCAACGACGTGCTGACGCTGCTGCGCGAGATGGCCAACAACAGGCTCCGCTACAACGGCACGGCCCGCGTCCGCTACGAGCTGTTCGACCACCTCCAGTGCCTCGGGCAGACCTATCACAAGTCGCGCCCGCAGGGCGACTCGATCTACCGCCTCAACATCGACGCCCAGGGATTTTTCGGAATCCTCAATACGTTCATCGGCGCTGCCAACTCGCTGATGACGCTGATCGTAATCGTCTTTGTGATGCTCCAGTGGAACCGGCCGATCACGTTCTTCGTCCTCTGCCTGACGCCGCTGCTCGTTCTGGTCAATCTCTATTTCGGCTCGACAATCCGCCAAACCAGCCTCGTCGCCAAGCAGGCCGAGAGCGACCTGACGACCTTCACCCAGCGGGCGATGTCGGTGATTGGCCTGGTGCAGCTCTTTGGCCGCCAGAGAGTCGAATCGAATCGCTTCAAGGGCTCAGTGGAGAACACCATCGACACCGGCATGCGGATGAACTGGCAGGAGCAGTTTTACCCGCTGGCCCAGCGATCGATTTACGCGGCGGGGTTCGGCTTCGTGCTCGCGTACGGCGGCTACGTCGTCTATCACGCCCAGAGCAGCGGCGCTCCCACCGTCTTCACGGTCGGCGGCATTATCGCCATGACGTTTTATCTCCCGCAGCTCTGGGAGCCGCTCAAACGGATCACCGGCTTCGTCGCCGACGTGCAGAAAGACGCCGCGGCGTGCGCACGCGTCTTCGATGTCCTGGCCATTCACGCCGGGCCCGTCGACAAGCCCTCAGCCCAGCACCTGGCGATTCAGCCGCGGACGCTGGATCTGCACGATGTCCAATTCGCCTACGATGCAGAGCATCCGGTGCTTCGCGGCATCACCGCAACCATCGAGCCCGGCGAAATGGTGGCTTTCGTCGGCGCCAGCGGTGCGGGCAAGACCACCCTGCTCAATCTGCTGCCGCGTTTCTATGACCCGACCGGGGGATCCATCGCCCTCGACGGTCACGACCTGCGCGACATCCGGCTGGCGGATGTCCGCCACCACGTCGCCCTCGTGCCGCAGGACAGCCCCGCGGTCGTCGGCACCATTGCCGAGAACATCGCCTTCGGAAACCCTCGCGCATCCCGCAGCCAGATCCGCGAGGCCGCGGAACTTGCCGGCGCCGCCGACTTCATTGCGGAGCTTCCGCAGGGCTACGACACGCCGCTCACCGAATCCGGTCAGAACCTCTCCGGCGGCCAGCGTCAACGCCTGGCCATCGCCCGCGCCTTGCTGACGGATGCGCCGATCCTGGTGCTCGACGAGCCGACCAGCGGCCTGGATCGCCGCCACGAGCTTTCGCTGGTCAAGACCCTGCACCACCTCAAGCGCCGCCACACGGTCGTCCTCGTGACCCACAGCCTGGCGAGCGTCGAGCGCGCCGACCGCATCTACTTCCTCCAGGATGGCCGCATCGCCGAGCAAGGCACGCACGAGGAGCTGCTGAATCGCGGCGGCCCCTACGCCGCCCTCGCCGCCATGCCCCACATCCCCAAAGACCAGGAAACCCAACCGCAGCCCGGAAAACCCAGCCGCAAATCCCGCGAATCCGCCGCCTGAGGGCCCCCAGCCGAAACCGCGGAAAACGTTCCAAAACGTTTCACGCCATCCCCCTGCCCGCCCTGAGCCGTGTCGAAGGGTCTGGCCCGAGTCCTGTCGAAGGAGGCAGCAGGATTTCGAAGCGGCGGAGCGCTCTGCTCGTTACGCTCCGACGGGAATTGCCGCCGCCGAGGACCTTCGCCGGAGCGGCGCCGAACGCTGCGCTGCGATCGCGGCGCCCAGTACCTCCAGTTGCCAGCGGACTTCCGGGTCGCGGGTGTCGCGCGCGGTTGCGGTGATGGCGTTCATCAGACCGTACGCCGAGCGATCGCGGCCGGCGCCGAATTGCTGAAGGATGTTCTGGAGGATCGGACCACTGACTTGGGGCGAAAGCCGGGCGAGATACGGAAGCATGTTGATCGTCATGTCCGCTTCGATTTCCATCGCCGTTCGCATGGCCCTGGTGGCGGATTGGAACGCCTCGGCCCGCGCGCACTGGCAGATCGCCTCGCATAGTTGTCTCCCCACTTCCTCCGTTTCCCAGGGGCCGCCGTCGATGGCCCGCTCGAGTTGCCGCGTTTGCACTGCCTGCGCGACGATTGCTCCGTTGGTGCAGACCAGGCGGAACGTGTACGGGTGAACGAAGATCTGGTCGTCGATCGCCCGCAGCGCCACCCCGGCCCGGATTCGATCGCCCGGGCGGAGGTCGGTGATTTCTGGGAGCACCGAGCGGGCAAACAGCCGGACGCCGTCGTCGAACACATCCGTCACCTTGCCCCCGGCTTCCACGATTTCCCTCTGAAAAATGCTGCGAATCTCGGCGGTGGACGGGCAGAACTTCATGAAGACCTCCGAATGTAAAGACTGCGCTCGTATCTCCCCGTCCAACAGCCGGGAATCATATCACTGCGGTCACGCAGTCAATCGGAAATTTTGGCAATTAGCCCCATGAATCGCTCACGCGCTTCGCCGTTTGGGAAGCGGGCTGGCGGCGGTGTGGGGATTGCGCGGGCGCCCGGCCTAGCGCATGCAGGATTCGACGCTGAGGCGCGGCTTGAGCCCTTTACGCTTTCAATCCGGGCGGGGGTGGCAGGCGGAGAGCTTCCCGAAGCCGGTTCTCCGCCAGCGACAGGCTTCCCTTCCCATTCCAGGGCATTGAGACACTTTCGACGCGCTCCTCCTCCAGAATCACAACGAGCCGCACGTGAACGAGCAGCGCACGCGCTACGCCCGTCTCGTACATCTCCACGCCGCGAACCGTCGTTCTGGGCCACGCTCGCCGGCGAACTGCGAAGGCTGATGGCGAGCGTACTTCCAGCGCCCCATCCGTCGCGCGGATCACCGCGGGAAGGCTACCAAAAGCTCCAGTCTGAATGATCCTGACGATCGTGAGCAAGCTACCGATGACAATTCCCAGGATCGCGGCCCCCGCGGCGATTTCCGGAAAAGCCGGTCCGCCGCCATCGCCACTCCCCATGGCAACGATGAACATCAGTGCGGCCGCGAGCGCCATTGAAACGCCAATCCCCCAGAACACGGCAAACATGACATACTGCAAGCGGCGTGGAGGCGGAATCAGCACATCGACCGACGCCGACCCATCCTCCTGACGGATCTCGATAGCATCGGGTGCGACGTCGGCACGGGCGTAATTGATTATCGGCAGCATCGTCGCCATCCCGAGCCGTTGATCCATAAAGGCAAGTTACCCGATGCCGCGGCAGGCTCAGGCCGCGCCATCGGCGGAGCGAGAGGTCGTGATTTCATTGGCGGCGGCCCAGGCGCGATGTCCTGCCGCTGGATCGCCGTGGCGATCAGGCCGGGAAATTGTCCGGAGTACACTCGAAGGCCGGCGCCCGGCAGGCGAGAACGCCTGCCCCACTGTAGGATCGTGACATGCCGGAAATGACGCTCCAGCAGGGATACCAGCTTGCCGCCGAGCAGCACCGCGCCGGCCGCGTCCGCGAGGCCGAGGCTTTTTGCCGGCAGATTCTCCAGCAGCAGCCGGCGCACGTCGAGACGCTGCTGCTGCTGGCGCGGATCGCCCACGAGGGCGGCCAGGCTCCTGAAGCGACGGAGCTGCTCCGCAAAGTCGTTGCATTGCGCCCCAACATTCCCGAAGCCCACAGCAACCTGGGGACGCTGCTGGCGATGGCCGGCAAATTCGACGAAGCGATCCCCGAGTTTCACGCCGCCCTGGCGCTGCGTCCCGATGATCCCGCGTTCCACAATAATCTCGGCAACGCGTTTCGCGGCAAGCAAGACAACGCATCCGCCCTTGAACATTACCGCCAGGCGATCCGCCTGCGTCCCGACTACGCCGACGCCCACAACAACCTGGCCGGCCTTCTCCACAGCGCCGGCCAGAAGGAGCAGGCGGTCGAGGCTTTCCGCGCGCTCGCCCGGCTCCGCCCCGCCGACGCCGACGCGGCGTACAACTTCGCCAAGTCACTTTCCGCAACCGGCGCGATCGATCAGGCCATCGCCGCCTACCGCCGGGCCATCGAACTGCGCCCGGATTTTCTGGACGCGATCAGCGAGCTGCTCATCGCCCTGGGAAACCAGGGCGCGGTCGACCAGGCAATTGTGCTGGCCCGCCGGGCGGTGGCCCTCCGTCCCGATCTTCCCCAGACGCACAACAATCTCGGATGGGTTCTCCAGAAGAAAGAAGCCTTCGACGAAGCTACCGCCGAGTATCAACGGGCCATCGAGCTGCGGCCACAATACGCCGAAGCCTACAACAATCTCGGCAGTGTCCTGTTCGAAGCCGGGCGATTTCACGAGGCGATCGAAACGCTCCAGAAGGCGCTGTCGTTCCAGCCCGATCACGCCGCCATCGCGGCCAACATCGGCATCATGATGTTGACGGTGGGCGACTTCGAGCGCGGCTGGCCGGTCTACGAAGCCCGCCGCCGCGTCATCCCCGTCTCCCTCGACAGCGACACCACCAGGCCGCGCTGGGACGGCTCCGATCTGTCCGGCAAAACCATCGTCATCCAATCCGAGCAAGGCTACGGCGACTCGATCCAGTTCGCCCGCTACATGCCCCTGGTCCGCGCCCACGGTGGCCGTGTCGTCCTCCAGTGCCCGCCCGGCCTGAAAAAAATCTTCTCCACGGTCGCCGGCGCCGACCAGGTGCTGGCCGACAACGAACCCCTGCCGCCATTCGACGTTCACACGCGTCTTCTCAGCCTCCCGGGCATCTTCCACACGAATCTCGAATCCATTTCCGCCAACGTGCCCTATCTCCACGCCGAGGCGGAATTGGTCGAACGCTGGCGGCGCAGGATTCTGGCCGAGCCTCCCGGGTTGAAGGTCGGCCTGTCGTGGGCCGGGAACCCGACGCATCCGCAGGACCGCCATCGCTCGATCCCGCTTTCCGCGCTGGCGCCGCTGCCGCAGGCGCCTGGCGTGCGCTTCTACAGCGTCCAGAAAGGCGACGCCGCCCGCCAGGCGCTCTCGCCCCCGCCCGGCATGAGCCTGACCGACTGGACCGCCGACCTGCACGACTTTGCCGACACCGCCGCCCTCGTGCAGAACCTCGATCTGGTGATCACGGTCGATTCCGCCGTCGCGCATCTGGTCGGCGCGATGGGTCTTTGGGTATGGGTCCTGGTCCAGCACATCCCGGACTGGCGGTGGCTGCTGGCGCGATCGGATTCCCCCTGGTATCCGACGATGCGTCTTTTCCGCCAGCCGCAACGCTGCGACTGGACCACCCCGATCGCCCAGGTCGCCGGGGAATTGCGCGGCTTCCGCCCGGCATGAGGAGCGATTCATCGAACAGTTGTCTTGCGCACGATTGCCGTCGATACTTCGGACATCATGTCCAGAAAGCTCTGCGCGATTCTCGTGGCCATAACGGCGTGGCTCGGCGCCGGATGTCAGACGCCGGCAGCGCCCGCCGCTCCCACCACGATACCACACAGCCCCACAACAGCCGCGGCCGTCGACTTTTCCAGTGAAGCGCCGGCGAACAAACTCAAAAATGATCTGGGAACGCTCGCGGCCATATTTCACGATGGCCTGCTCACCAAAGAGGAATATCAGCGCACACGCGAGGCCGCGATCTTTCGATTCACTCAATCCACGCGTGGCATCGAGGCGTACGTGCCCGTGGGCAACAATTCCTGGATTACCCCATACACCACGACTGAAGTGAGCGGCGAGCTACGCCGGTTGAATCGAATGAAATCCGATGGAATTCTCAACGATGCCGAATACGAAACCGCCCGCGCCGCTGTTGTCGCACGCTACGTTCCAACAACCGAACCAGCTGCCAAGTAGGTGACGGAGTGGTGGAAATCAAGCCGTCGACAGCGTCAGCTCCGCGGCCAGAGCGAAAACACCCCGCCTGTATCCTGAACGGTGCCGGAAGCGATCAGCCGGCGCAGGGCGGCGTTGACGGCGCGGCCCAGGTCGCCTTTGAAGGGCGTCGTGCCGTTCAAGGCCCTGCGAAGTGAAACCAACAGGGCCAGCAGCCGCATTTCGCGGCGGGAAAGTTGATCGAGGATGAGACGCTCAATTCGGTCCGGAGAAGTTATCGTCATGGCGTTATCCGAAGGCAGAGGAAAGAGGAGGCTGCACGCCGCAGCCTCCACTATCTTCGGCCATCGCGGCGAGGTTTCTATCCGTGTCGCCCGCTGCCGCGGGATTCGTAATTAGCGCGGCCGCCGCCGCCCCGCCCGAATCCGCCACTGCTGCGGGACTCACGCGGCTTGGCCTCGTTGACCGTCAACGCCCGGCCGCCGCTATCCTTGCCATTCAGAGCAGCGATTGCCGCCTGTGCCTCCTGGTCACTGCCCATCTGCACGAAACCGAAGCCTTTGCTGCGGCCCGTGTCGCGATCGACGATCACCTCCGCGCTCTGAACGCTCCCGTGCGCCGCGCACAACTGTTCCAGATCCGAACTGGTCGTCTCATAGCTCAGATTTCCGACATACAACTTGCTGCCCATGTGAAGCTCCTTTGGCTGTGGGCCTGGTGGAACCCGACTTTTACTTTCCGGGCTCGATCTTGAAAGAGGCCGACGTTCCGGCCCAAAAAGGTAGGAGATAAAAGAGGCAGGCGGTGCCGGGCTTCCTTACAGCCACGAGCCGAGAGTCTCAATCGTCAGATTTACCTGAAGAACATGCTACCCGATGCCGCGGCGTTCCGCCAGAGGCGATCGCATGCATCGAGCTCATCGATTCGACAGGGCCAGTTGGTGTCATCGCGGCAGCGGCGCGGCCAGCCGAACCTTGCTTTGGGTCAGTCCGATGAGCACGTCAACGGCCTTCATGCCGTCGGCGCTGTTGTAGGAGGTTGCCGCCTCCAGTCCGCTCAGCACCTCCGCGTGCTTCACCCTTTTCCCATTTCGCATCGCGGTCGCCCGCAACTGCACGCCCAGGTTCTCCACGACGATTTCGTATCGCTTGCCGCCGTGGTCAAATGCCTCGCGCCTGATGACTTTCATACTGCTATCGTATCACATCCGTCGGATCGGCTCCGATTAATTTCGTAGCTATGTCCGCGCCGCCCTCGTATACTCCGCAAGGCGGAATCGACGAATCGAGTCAGGGCAAGCGCTTTTCCCTCCCCCCGGCGCTGTCTGCCTCCCTCGCCTCTTTTTGCCTCAGGCCCGAAACGCCGGCTCGGCCCCTCTGGGTCGTGCACTGCGAAACGGTTCTTTTCCAGCGGAGAACTGCGATGAGTGACGCCAGTCCGTTCGAGAGTCCGTCGCGGCGGCCCGCCGACGCAGACTTGTCGGTCCAGATCGCGCAAACGGTCGAGCGCGGATACGGCCAGCGCGTGACCTGCCGGCGGATCTCGGGCAGCAATTACCGCTGCAACTGGTGGTCCCCCAAATCGGGTTCCAGCTATGACAACCCGCGAATGCAGGGCCTGCTCGTGACCACGCACGTCGTCGTGAAAAGCCGCTTCCTCACCGTCACCCGCACCGAAAATGGGTTGTCGATCAGCGACTGCTCCCGGTCCCGCTCGTGAAAGACAAGCGAAGGCAATGATGAGCCAAACCCTGCAAGTCAAAGGATTGAGCAATATCGTGCTCGATGCGGACCTGGTTCAGTTGTTTCGGCAGCACGGCACGGTGGTTTGCGCGAGAGTCATTCCCAGCCCTTCGACGGGTCTGGGCTCGGGATCGGGGCACGTCGAAATGAGTTCCCCGGCCGAGGCTCGGGCCGCCAGCTCGGCCCTCGATGGCGCCGAATATCTCGGCCGCACGCTCAAAGTGACGGGGGAAGTTGGCGAATAGCGAAAGGTTCAGATGGCACTTCTTCGATTCGGCAATTTCGCCGTCGAGTGGATGCGGGTGTTTGCGCTACAGCGGATTGCTGCCAGGCCCGCGGACGGCACACGCGAACAACTGATGGTCTTCGTGGACGATCCCGGTATGCCGGCGGGGCAGCCGATTGCACCGCCGATCTCAGAGCCGGCGCAGATCAATGCCGCCTGGCGCCAGGCGGCCGGCGACAGACGCTTTGCCATGCTCGGCGCCATCGCGCTGGACAAGGCAAAGGTTTGTGCCGTGACGTGTAATCCCGATGCGAAGCAGGGAAGTGTCAGCTTCGACCTGGGTCAGGGCCGTGGTGCCACTGTCGAGCTGGGCGCCGATCACGCCGCGTCCATTCTCAGCACGATCCCGGGGCCGAAGCATGCCGGTGCGGCGTTAGACGTTGCCGGCGGTGACCTGCGCTGACGCCGCGGGTCGGTCGCATTGGGGGAGGTCGACGTTGACAGAGATCCCCAGTTGATCCAGCTCCCGGAGGTGGTCCTCGACGCGACGCATCGCCGACACACCGTCATGTGCCGTTTCAAAGTAACTGGGGTTGCGCCGGTAGCTGAGCAGACGCTGCTCCAACAGTTTCCGGCCACGCATTTTCTTCGCTGACGACATGCGGCATCGTATACCTGCCGATACGCCGGGCAACTTGAATTCGAGTGATTATTTCGAACCGGCTTCGCAAGGTGCGCGGCTACTCATTGGCGGGAGCGACGGATTTCTTGAGTCCCATCACGCTCCACCCGTCCACCTTGACGGCGATCACGCCGAAGCCCTGGCCGATGCCTTCGGCAGCGGACGCCGCGACCTGCCGGACCTCCGAGGCGGTGGTGTCGCCGCTGTACCAATATTCTCCGGCGGGGAGTTGATACGCGGCCTTCTTGCCGGACAGTTCCTGGGAAAAGCCCTTCTTTCGCATCGCCTCGTCCAGCCGGTCATACTGTTCACGGGTCTCGGTGTCGTGCAGCGCTACGCGAACCATGAATTTGGGCATGAACGTTTACCGGCCAGAATCGCCGGTCCTCAAAGTGGAAAACGGACTCGAACTCGAGCGTGCGTTGATTTCACGCGATGAAACCAAAAGGATGGGACACGGAGCAAGTCAGGCACGCGAGGCCGATCGGCTGACGTGCCAGATGACCACCGCCGCGACGGCGGTTCCCGCCGCGATCACCAGGCTCCAGAATCCGGGGCCGATGGTCACCGTGTGCGAGAGCAGCCGAAACGCCAACCCTCCCACCCCCGCCGCC
>DATHPP010000428.1:0-4997 GCA_035483795.1 Tepidisphaeraceae bacterium
CTCCCGGAAAACTGCATCCTGCTCCGCGAAGACGAACTTCCCCGCGGCCCCCGCAAGGGCACCTTCGAGACCTACGGCCGGGTGATGGCCCTCTGGGAAAAGCTGCACGCCCCGTTTCTCGCCGCCGCGGATGCCTGGACCGATCCGATCGCGAAGATCGAAGCCTACCGCAAGACCATCCGCGTCGATTACGCCTGCGAGTTGGCCCACCAGAAGCTCTCCGACGCCGCCCGAGAACTCCCACGCGGGGCCGTGCGCAATAGCCGGTCTCCGCTGTGACCACTTGTCGAGGGCGCCAGCAATGGAAAAACGAGCTATGAAAAAACGCGAAACGCCCGTTCCTCCATCGGTTGCAGCGTTGCCTCGGTCTTATCTGGCGCTGATGGGCGAGTTCCCGCTGCGGCCGATCAAGAGCGAGGCCGAATACGACCGGGCGGAGGGGATCCTTCACCGCCTGGCGCTTCGGCTCGACGCGGGCGAGGAGGCGTACCTGGAGGTGCTGGAAGCGCTGACCGAGCGATTCGATCGCGAGCACTACCCGATTCGATGTCGACGCGTCTTCGCCGACCCGCCTGCTGCGGATGCTGGTCCAGCAAGCGGGTATGAGCGTTACCGAATTAGGGCAGTTGCTCGGCAGCAAGGGAGCGGCGTCAGAGCTGCTCAGCGGCAAGCGCAAGGAGCCCAGCAAGGCTCAGATTGCCCGGCTGTGCGCCCGGTTCAAGGTGGATGCAAGTGCGTTTCTATTGCCCGCGTGAGCGCCGGCCGATGCCGCTTAGGCCATCTTGCGCACAATACGATATGGATTCAAACGCCCACGACGCAGGCTGGCTGAGTCGGGTCGGTCGTGTCGTCGTACCAAGATTGCGGCGGGCGTCGAGAGGCGGCCAGCTTCAATAGCTTCGCGTTTGACAGCCGCCGCGGCGACGCCTTCGTCGGCTTGCGACGCGAACGCTTGGCCGGTTTCACACCAAAATCCCCTTCACCACTTCCCCATGAACGTCCGTCAGCCGGAAATCCCGGCCCTGGAAACGGTAGGTGAGGCGTTTGTGGTCGATGCCGAGGGCGGCCAGGGCAGTAGCGTTGAGGTCGTGGATGTGGACGCCGTCGCGGGTGATGTTATAGCAGTAGTCGTCGGTTTCGCCGAAGGTGACGCCCGGCTTGATGCCGCCGCCGGCCAGCCACATGGTGAAGCAGCGGCCGTGATGGTCGCGGCCGTAATTGGTGGCGGTGAGCGTGCCCTGGCTGTAGACGGTGCGGCCGAATTCGCCGCCCCAGATCACCAGCGTGTCGTCGAGCAATCCCCGCTGCTTCAGGTCTTTCACCAGCGCCGCCGCGGGCTGGTCGACGTCCTGGCACTGGCCGCGAATCTGCTTGGGAAGATCGCTGTGCTGGTCCCAGCCGCGGTGCATGAGCTGGATGAACCGCACGCCCCGCTCGGCCATGCGCCGGGCCAGCAGGCAGTTGCGGGCAAAGCCGCCGTCCGTGGGATTGTCTTTAATCCCATACATTTCCATGACCTGCTTCGGCTCATCCGACAGGTCGGTCAGCTCGGGGACCGACGTCTGCATCCGGTAGGCCATCTCGTACTGCTGAATTCGCGTGTTGATCTCAGGATCGCCGAAGGACTGCTCGGCCATCTCGTTGAGTTGATTGACGCCGTCGAGCATGCGCCTGCGCGAGGCGGCATCAATTCCCGGCGCGTTGCTCAGATACAGCACCGGATCCTTGCCCGTGCGCAATCGCACGCCCTGGTACTCGCTGGGCAGCATGCCGTTGCCCCAAAGCCGCGAGAAGATCGGCTGGTCGGTCTTGTTTCCGCTCCCCTGCGAGATCATCACGATGAACGCGGGCAGGTCGTGGTTCTCGCTGCCCAGTCCGTAGGTGAGCCAGGCGCCGGCGCTAGGGCGCCCGGGCTGCTGGGAACCGGTCATGATGTAAGTCGTGGCCGGATCATGATTGATCGCCTCGGTGTGCATCGATTTGATCACACAGATATCGTCGGCGATCGAGCCCATGTGCGGGATCAAGTCGCTCATCCACGTGCCGGCCTGGCCGTGCCGGGAGAATTTGAAGAGCGGCGCCGCGCAGGGGAAAGACTTTTGCCCTGAGGTCATGCCGGTGATGCGCTGGCCCATCCTGATGGAGCCGGGCAGTTCGCTGCCGCCCAGTTTCTCGAGGGCCGGCTTGTAATCGAACAGATCGATGTGCGATGGACCGCCGGACATGAACAGGTAGATCACGCGTTTGGCCCGCGGTGCAAAGTGCGGCGCGCCGAGGACCCCATGGCCGCTGGCGACGGTGGCGGCCTGGGCGAAGAGATTGGGATTTAGAAGCGACGCCAGGGCGGCCGTGCCGACCCCCGCCGCCGTGCGGCCGAAAAACTGCCGTCGGGTCAATACACGTTGATATTCATCGCACGAACTCATGGGCTCGCTTACTCGACAAGGTGAGGATAGACGCTCTGCGCATTGTACCCGATGGAGCGGATCGGTGTTGCAGCCAAAAGGCTCGGTGTTGCCGGGCGCAGGGAATCAGGTTCGATTTTGCCGCGTTGGGACGCGACATCGTGACACGGGTTTGTAACCCGTGCTGGCGGCGATCCGATTCAGATTGCCTTCCAAATGGCTCAATGTTGGCGGGAATCAGGGGTGGCGCCGTGAGAATCGATGCTGTCTTGTTCGCGCCCGGTTGGGGCATCAAGGGACTCGGCGGGAAGCAGAAAATCCAGGTCGTCATCATCACCAACGGCGTTGAGAATCTCGCCGATTCCCGAACCCGCCGGGGGAACAGCAGCGTGCTCGCCGTTGGGGCCTTCGGGCGGCGCGGCCGCGTCGGTCGGTTCCGTGGGTTCGGTGATTTCAACGGCCCCAAATCGTCGTTTGATTAATTCGTCCAAGCTCTCGCCGCCGGTTTGCGCCAGGGCCGCCGGCTCGTGAGAGGCGTCGCCGTTTGTGCCCGCAGGACACCCGGGGATAATCGGCTCTGCGACTGATGAAACGATTTCAGAAACCGTCCCCGGGTCGGCTTCGGAAACCGTGCTCTGGCCGCCCACCTCTTCCGCAGCAGGCTGGACCGGCGTTTCGCCAAACTGAATTTCCTGAGCGATCGGCGGCGCAGCAACCTCGGCGACTTCGGTGCCCGGAGTTGTCGATCCTGCGCTTGCCGAAGCTGCCGGCTCCTGCGGAAGCGCCTTGGCCGAGCCCAGCACGCTCGAATAATATCCAATCGCGAAAAGCCCCTGCTGCTGCTGGTAGGGATAATTGATCAGCTCGCAGAACTCGGCGATGATCGCTTGGCAGGACGAATCGCTTCGCTCGGCGGCCTGAACCGCAAGCTGGTGCCGACGATCTCGAAACCGCAAAATCTGCACGAACCGACCGCTCGTCTGATCGCTGCTCCAGTTGGTGCCGACCTGCTCGTACACCTCGAATTGATCGCATCCCAGCCGCGACAGCGCCTGCTTGAAACGCCTCACCAGCCGGGCGTGCTCGACCCGTTTTTCCTTGGGAACGACGTAACTGTTGGTTTGCAGGAGCATTCGGCGGCGAGTCCCGGTTGAGTCAGCTTGCCCGAATTTGCAATTCTCTCATATTCCCACAATTCATTCAAACAGGGCATTGGCCGGGAACTGCGATCCGGCCCGGCCATGGTCAATACGAGAGGCGCTTAGGGTTTGTGCGGCCTCGGTCGAACCGTGCTGAGGTCAAATGGCTCAAACCCCACAAGATTCGCAGCCGCGCCCGGCTTGAGTTGAAAGCTTCCGTGTTCGGGATCGACGAAGGGATCGTCGGCAAATTGTGAATGGCGGTCCATTCCCGCCGCCTGCCATTGCTCCCAGCTCTTGCCGGCAAAGGTCACTTCGCCCCCGCCCGGATGCACGTACGTGTTGTAATCCATCATCACATTCTTCGGCCATTTGCCCCAAAGCGCCACACCATGATCCCACAGCACAATGTTCCGCTCGAAGGTGAAGCTGAGGTGGTCTTCCTCCCGCGTCCGCTGGATCTGGGCGTCGCGCCCAAACGCGAAAATGTTGTTCCGCACGAGGTTGTTGGCGCCGTAATGCTCGTGAAAGCCGCCGTGCGTCGTGCGATAGACCAGATTCTTCTCCGCCACCGTGTCGGAGGTGCCCTCGTCGAAATAAATCCCCCAGCCACCGTAATTCAGCCCGGCGATGTCGTGAAAAACGTTGTTGCGGACAATCGTGCCTTTGCGCCCGCCCAGAATGTAGATCCCGCCCATGTCGCTGAGGATCGGCCCCACCCCCTCCCGCGGCGTGCCGATGTGGTGCACGCTGTTGAACTCAAACACGTTTGCGGATGAAAGCGAATCCCCGTACCCCCACGTCCACCCATCCGAGATGCCGGTGTACCACAGCCCATGAATCTCGTTGTGGGAGATCCGATTGTCGGATGTCTGCCCGAGCCAGATCCCGACGGCGCTGTGGAAAATGTTCCCGCAGTCGGCGATCGTGCAATCGCTGATCTGGTTGCCGCGGGTTTGATCGGCGTCGGCCCGGTGGATCGACGTCTGGCCGATCTTGATTCCCCCTGCCCCCAGATCGCTCAGCGTGCAATAGCTGATCCTGTTGTTCTGGCATCCACCCACAAGCTCGATCCCGTAATTCCCCGCGTGAATTACATTGCAATTCTCAAAAACGCAGTCGCGCACGCCGATTCCCCAAACCGCCCCGGGCACGCCCACCGCCGCCTGATCGAATCCGGAGCGGTACATCGCCGCCCCCGGCGCCTGATATCGCGGCAGGTCCCATTCGCTGTGAGCGAACGTAATCCCGACAAACCGCACGTCGTGGACAAACCGATTCGATGATGGATCGCCCTCCAAACGGACGATCTGCTCGTGCCAGGGAATCACCGCCTCGGAGCCCAGCATCATCTCCCCGGGCTCCGGATAGTAATAAATCGTGCCCGTCTTCCGATCGAAGCACCACTGCCCGGGATGATCCAGCAGCGCAAGCGCCCCTTCGACGTAATACG
>DATHPP010000429.1:0-18571 GCA_035483795.1 Tepidisphaeraceae bacterium
AAACTTCGTGTCGGGCTCCATCGCTCCAACTCGCGAACCGGCCTCGACCCGGCCCGTCGGCAACGATACTTTAACTGCGGGACGGCCCCATTTTCATCCTCTCAGGGTGAGGCGCCGCCTCATGAACAACTTCGTGGTTGATAGCTGTTGTTACCATGAAATTGATCATGCGAGCGTTCGGTAAGGTGCTTGAGGAGGCACAGTCGCGGCTCGTCCGGGCGCGGCCCGGGTCCGTCCTGCTCCTGGTCGTGGCGCTGCTGGTTCTCATGGCGCTGATCGGGATCGCGTTCCTCAACATGGCCCAGAGCGACCGGGCCGCGTCCATCCAGCATGAGAACAACACCGAGATCGACCTTCTGCTGGACGGGGTGGTGAACATCGTCAAGGGTAACGTGACCGCCGAGCTGTTTCCCGCAGGGCGCTTCCGCCCGGCGCTGGGCTACGACACGGGGGCGGCGGGAACCTACAACCACTTTACCGGCCTGGGCGATCCGAGCGTGACGGGGGTGGCGGCAACGACGTTCCTGGCCTCACGGACGCCCGAGCTGCCCGGCGAAGCCCCGAACAGCGCCCCCTCGGGCGTCGCCGGCAGCGGAAATCAGCCGCTGTGGCGCTTCATCAGCGCCCCGCTTCTGGGCGGGCGGTTTTCCAGCCCGCTGCCGGCGGTGGGTAAGCCCTTTCTCGCGGGCCAGACCGCCGGCGACCCGTCCTCCTCTTATACCCAGCGCAGCTCGATCCCCGGCAAGCCGCTGTACCCCTCGTTCATGCCGGTGGGTGGGCAGATGATGCCGGTCTGGGTCGACAACCCCGACTCGCCCACCGGCTGGACCATGGCGGGCGACGCCGACGGGGACGGCATCCCCGACGGCGGGCTGGTCAAGCTGCCGATCGGCGCGATCAATGGGGTTACATATTATGCGGCGGTGCGGATCGTCGACAACAACGCCGCCGTCAACGCCAACGTCGCCTGGCAGCACAACCCGTATATGTCCAGGCCGAACCCTCCCCTGCCCGGGGACTTTTTCCCCAGCAACATCGACCTGCTCGACATGCTCGTCGGCGCCGACGCCAACGTGAACTCCCCCGGCCCGGGCATCAACCAACTGCTCGGCTACCGCTTCGGCCGGAGCGGCACGCTGCTGGCGGCGCTGCCGGGGACGGGGAACTATCCTCCCACTCCAAAACCGCCCGACAATGCCCCTGACAACACGACGGAATACGATGACACGCAGGCTTTCCAAGCCGCGCCGTTTCCGCGGTCCGACCTACCCATAGTGCCGTACCTGGAGGCCTCGTGGAATGGAGTTGGCCGGAGGCCCAAGAACCCTGGATTCTGGGGCGCCGGCAGCGGCGCCAATCCCCCCGGTCCTCCTCCCCCTGTCCAGTTCTCCGCACTTCCCCTCGGCGAGGCTCTGAACCTGGCGCACCAATTCGTGATCGCCGATCCGACCGCACGACCTTCCGTGCTCGGCCAGTCACTCCCACAGTCGCTCTACCAGAATAGCCCGATGCAGCCCTACCCCGCGTCGCCCGCCTCCGTGTTGCGGTGGTTCAATCAGAACTTCGCCTTCCTGGCGAGTCATTACTGGACAACCGACCCGCCATCGAGCACCACGCCCATTCGCTCGATTCTGGCCACGGAGAACGGCGTCTCCAACTTTTGCCCAACCAAATTTCGCGACATCGGCTCCATACTCGATAAATGGCAAGTTCCAACTCCCCCGCCAGGGACCCACTTACTATTCGGCGACAGTGTCAAATGGAAAGGCCACCGATTTGTCTGCATCAATCCGAGCGATGCCGTAGCGGGCGTGGCGCCGGTCGATCCAGCCTTGGGCCTGCCAGCGTCGCGAATGGACAACGATACATGGATCTATCAACCCTGGACCACCAATCCCGTGAAGACCTCGGTGAATACCGCCACGTTCGGCCAGCTACTTCTGGCTTACTGGTCGGTCATGGCCGAGCAGTATCGTCCAAACGATGGTGACTGGGCGCCTTCGTTTCCGAATGCCAATGGCGCGAGCCCGCGAATGTTCCGCAGCCCTATCCGAGTTCCGCCAGCGCCCACCGGGACCTCATCGACATCGATCTGGGAAATCTCACCCGTGCAGGTGATGCAGCTTCGAGCGGCGCTTGCCGCGGTCAACACGATCGACATGCGCGACGGCGACGACGATGTCACCGACCGCACCATGCACCTGACCGACTTCGACAGCGGCACACAACCCAACCAGTTGATGATGAAGGATGTGATCGCCACGGTTTACGGCTCCGAGAGACAACCTTTCATCACGCAGGTGTACGCCACGAATCAGCCGATTGCCGGGTCGGGCCAGCCGGGTTACATCGCCATCGAATTGTATAATCCGGACCCGGTCCGTCCGCTCAGCCTTTGCGGTTATGCGCTGGCGACAATCCCACGGCCGAGCACTCAACCGTCGTCCTCCCCGCCCAATTGCAACCCAACCTGGATTCCGTGGGGTTCTGATCCGGTTTGGTTCGGCCCAGATCCTCCACAGATTCCAGCTGGCGGGTTTCTGGTGATCGCGAGCAACGACACCCCCCCCAGCGGGACGACATCGAGCGGAATTCCGATCAGTCTGATGCTACCAACGAATGTCACAAAGCCTGGCGCTGACGGCACCGTATCTCCAGGCAACGCGCCGCTCTGGGTGGTACACAATCTGGTTCCGCCTTCGGGTACGGGCGGCGCACTCGGCGCGGAGCTCATGCTGTTTCGGCCGCGACACCTCAGCCGTGACCCGAGTAAGGGTCTCCCCCCGCCGGGTAACGGGCTTCCCTCCTGTTCCATCGAGGTAAACGGTTTTTCCTTTGTCGCGACTCCGGCGCCAACGACGCCCGGACCCACGCCGCTGATTGCTCCACCGCAGCACCTCCCGTACCCGGCCTATCACGAGGGCCCCAATGACGGCGGCAGCGTTTACACTCCTAATCCAGCGGACATGGTGCCGCTGGATTCGTTCGACTTTACCGGTTTGCCGACGGTTGTAAGCAGCGGGCCCGCCACCGAATGGTACTACGTCCGACCGGACGACTCGTCAAAAGGTAAGAGCTGGCATTTCGTCTATCCAGGTCACTACGTGATCAGTGCCACCGCCGGCGCTACTCCGAGGCTCGTAGATGGAACGTTCAACGCGCTTGGCTTGGGCGGCGCCTTGACCCAAGCTATCGTACCCGGCGGCAACGTCATCCCGATGGGAGCTTTCCAGGCGACGACAACCTATCAGGATACACCACTTCAACTGAACAATCTCGATTTTGCCGGTCCTGGCCTCCAGCGCGACTCCTACTCAGGGCCCAGAGTCGTCGCGTTTCCGTACGGTGGTTTCGCGCGGAACGGAGACATTCTTCAGGTCCCATTCATCGGCTCGTATCGGCTGGAAATCTCGTATCCGGTGGGAAACCTGACCGGCATGGCCGTGGTTATCGAAATGAATCCCGTAACGATGGATTCCGCCATGGCGCTGGGCCTGTCGCAGGGACCTTCGCTCAACGAGCCGGTTGAGACACAGTTCCCAGGCGCCAACATTCACGGCGGGCTGGCCGATCCCCTGATGTTCGGCGCGAACGCGGCGGAGCATGTCGGGCGATTCTGTCCAATCGATTTGACCGACTTACCCCCGAATTCCACGACTCCGAACGACTTTTATCCGGCGGCGGCTGGTGTGACTCCGCCCCAGTGGTTTTATCACTTCGCGACGCGGCTGTTCGATTACCTCACAGTTCAGTCGCCACAGCAGGACTACATGCCGGACGCGGATCCGGAGCTTAGCGATATTTTCATATTAACCAATCCGAACAGATCGGAGGGGCAGATCGCGGCGTATAGCCCGCTTAATTTTCCGGTGGGATCCGCGATCCCCGCAAGTGTTTCAAACCTGACCGGCGGTGCATTCGGCAGCGGAGTCTTTAACGCCGAGCCTGCAAACCCGAACGCGGCGACCGAGGAGACGGTTCCGACGGAGGGCCTGATCAACATCAACACCTCGCCGTGGCGGGTATTGGCGGCGGTGCCTTGGGTGGGGCCGGACTTTCCGTCGTTCAACGGCAGTCCGACCGGCAATCGGCTGGCGACCAACGTCAATATCGGGCTGTCGATCGCTTATTACCGCGACGTTGACGACGGCTCACTCCCGCCGCCGGCACAGCATCCGCACGGGCCGTTCAAGAGCATATTCGAGCTGAACAACGTGCCGATTTATCCGGCTGTCTCCAGCGCGGGGATTGGGAAGCCGTACACGCTGTTTCGCGATCTGCTGAAGAACGGAGGCTCGCCTCTAAAGCCCTACAACCAGAACCAGGGGAACATCACGCCGGGGTATCCCCCGGCGACCGACACCGTCGTCGGCGACTTCAAGACCAAGTTCACGATGATGAGCCGGGCGAGCAACCTGG
This sequence comes from Tepidisphaeraceae bacterium, assembly GCA_035483795.1. Lineage (GTDB taxonomy): Bacteria > Planctomycetota > Phycisphaerae > Tepidisphaerales > Tepidisphaeraceae > DASXMX01. The sequence continues at coordinate 4,420 of DATHPP010000429.1, forward strand.
TGACGACGCGGTCGGATTCCTTCACGGCGTACATCCTGCTCCAGGGCTGGCGGGATGCAGAGACGCCCAACGCGACGCTGGCGGTGCAGCGGCGCGCGGCGCTGCTGATCGACCGCTCGGGCGTGACGCCGATCAACCCGTCGCCGGCGGTCACGCTCGTGCCGACCCCGTAATGAAGCTCATTTTTGGGGAATTGGCTGTACGGGGCGCGCGGCGGGATCATAAGATGCGGCTTGAATTTCAGGTTTGAGGGTCCGGCATGAAGAAAAAACGCCCGTGGATCGTCCTGATGGTTGCGGCGGCGGCCGTGGGGCTGCTGCTGTGGAAAAAACAGAGCATTCAATACGCCGCGTTGAGCTGGCTCGTTCTGCACCAGCCGGCGCCGGGTCAGATGGCGATGCGGGAACTGGTCGACGCCTCGCCCGATCCCGTCGGCACGCTTCAGAAGCTGTGGGACACCAAACAAATCGTGCAGCGCGAGTTCGTCGGGAACTACGTGCGCGAGCTGTCGAACAAGCGGGTCGATCCACTCTGGCCGCAGGAGCGTTCGCTGGCTCTGGTCGCCGCGTGCGACTGCGACATGGAGTGCCAGCAGGCGGCGCTGGGCGTACTGAGCAACCGCGACGATCCGCAGTTCATTCCCGTGGCCCTGGGGATGCTCAACGACGTCGACCCGGGTGTGCGGTCGCTGGGAATGGTGGCGCTGGAGCAGCTCAACGACCGGCAACTGGTTCCGGTGTTCGCGCGGATGCTCCAGGACGGCGACGAGGGCGTCCGCGCTTATGCCGCCGGGGCGCTCTCGGAGCTGACCAACCAGGACTTCGTGCTCAAGTTTCACGGGTCTGACCCCGGCGCGCCGGCCAAGCTTGCGCAATGGCGGCAGTGGTGGGCGGACAACAGCGGCAAATTCGACCCTGCCCGCATTCCCGCGCCGGCGCCGCTGCTCGGGCTGCCGCCGGGGCAGGCTCCGGAGTTTTCGCTCCCGGACCTGAACGGCAAGACGGTGCGGCTGAGCGATCTGCGGGGCAAACCGGTGCTGCTGGTCTTCTGGGCGACTTCCTCGGCCACCTCCAGGGCGCAGGTCGCCGACCTGAGCGAATTTGCCCAGCGGCACGGGGGCGATGTCGAGTTGCTGGCGATCGAGACCGGGGACGAACGCGGCAACGGCGAAACCGTCGACGACATCAAACAGTTCGTCGCCGACCAGAAAATCCCCTACCGCGTTCTGATCGACAAGAGCGAGAAGGCGCTGTCGGCATACAGTGGCGGGGACATCCCCGCCGCCGTCTGGATCGACAAGAACGGCATGGTCCGCCGACGCTTCGTCGGTATCCGCAACGAAAAAGTCCTCGAGCTGATGCTGGATTGGGTGAATGGGTGATTTGCGATTGCCGATTTGCGATTGCGGCCCGGCGAGGCAAGGCTGGCCGATGATGTGGCGGGAAATGTGAACAAGCGGACGCTGAACTACAGGGCATCGCCAGGGTCAGCGCCGCCGTGGTGGAAGCAACGAATACCGCGGTGGCTCGCTGTTCCCCTTTTCCTCATCATCGCACTCGAAATATGGTTGCTCGCCCCCTTCGTCCTTTCGATCTGGTTGCACTGACTTCCCGTCGCCGGTTCTTCACATCCCCGGCTCGAGTAGGCCCAGCAGGCCGACCACGCCCAGGACTGCCGCGGCCAGGAGGATCTCGAGGCTCACGTTGAACTGAACTCGGCGCACAAATCCCAGTGGATCAGCACGGGAATCGATCCGCGGCTTGAGATACAGCAGGTTGATCGCCCCGATCGCCAGCATGACGGCAAACAGGCCGATCTTGAGCAGAAGCACCCGGCCGTAGGCGGTGGTCAGCAGGTTGGAGACCGAACCGACCAGCACCCAGGTGTTCACCAGCCCGCTCGCGGTGAGCAGCAGGACAGCGAGGATGCTGACCAGCGAGAACCGCCGGACGAGCTGGGAGATGGGTGGGTTTTGTAGCACGACTCGACTGAGCTGGTCGAAGTCAGCCGCCCTCGGCTGTGTTCCGCCGTAGGCGGAAAAGGGCTTCGACCTTCGGTCGAACACAGCCGAGGGCGGCTGTGCCACATTTTCCGCTTGGACGAGTCGCATCAGGAGCATCCCCAGGGGCAGCAATCCCACCGGCCAGACGGCGCTGACCAGCAGATGGAGAATATCCGCGATGAGATGGGCGGTTCCGTTCTGCCCATGTCCGGCCCAGGCGAGGCCGGCGACAAGCAGCCCGCTTGCCGCCAGCCCGGGCCATGCCCAAACCGCCCGGGTCCGCGGGCCGCGGCCGCAGACAAATGGGATCGCAATGATGCCGCTCAGCAGCCAGCAGATCAGCCGGTCTTGAAATACCTGGCCGAAGCGCGTCTGGTTCCAGACGGTGGACAGGACCTGGGGCTCAAACGCCTGGCCCGCCGGCAGGCCGGACATGGCCATCGCCACGAAACCGAACCAACCGGCGCCGGTCAGCAGCGAGAGTGCCAGCCCGATGAGAAGCAGCCGTCGGGCGATCGCTTTCCACTGCCTTTCGGCCATCGGCGCCGCGGAAGCGATGAAACGATCGAAACAGAACGTCCCCAGCAGCAGCAGGCACGCGCCGAAATGAACGGCCCGCACCAGCACAAACCAGAAGTTGACGGCAGAATGATCGTGCACAGTTCCAGGCGCCGCTCGTTCGCCCTCACGCCCATCAAGGCTTTACGACGAACTTGAAGTCGTTCTGCGTGTGATGCGTGTCGACGGACACGACGTGCCAGTGAACCTTGTAAGTTCCCGGCGGCAGCGCAGGCAGCGAGACGATCAGCACGTGATGGTCGCTGGGGTCGACGTGCGTATCTTTCTTGTCAACCTCCTTGCCATCGGGGCCGACGACTTCGATCCTGCTGAAGGCCGGCTCGACCTCCTGGGTGAACCAGATTCTGACGTCTGCCGGCGGCTTGCTGACCGTCGCTCCCACCCGCGGCTCGGAGTGATCGGCAAACGCGTGGGCCCACAAGCTTTGTTGTGCCGCCAGTATGACAATAATAGCGGGAAGGAGGAATCGAACGCGGAAAGGTTTCATGATCGTTCTCCAAAGAGCGGATGTCCGAAGGCGTGCGGCCAGATGCCATCGATGTAGATCCACATCTGCAAGGTGACGCCGACGTGGGCGCCCGAGCGGCCGTTGACTGGAATATTGGCTTCGGCGCCGAGCTGAAAATAATTGCTTTCGTAGAGCACGCCGGGGTTGACGGTGCCGCTGGTGAGACCGCGCTGGTCGCGGTTCTCGTCAGTCGACATCGCGAACTCGACCAGCGGGATCATGTTTTTGAACGGCTCGGGGAGCCCGATGTCCTTCACGTGTTGCTGGAGATAGGGCAGGCTGTATTCGACAGCGAAGCCCCACTCGAAGGTGTTGGCGGCGTTTCCGGAGACGGGAAAGTTCTGGGTAAACGCGCCGGTGACGGCAAAGGGCTGGAGGCCGGCGACGCTGTCCGGCAGATCCCCCATGCCCTTACCCACGAAGAACCTCGGGCCGACGGTGCTGAAGGTGTCGCTCAGACCGCGGGCGCCGGTGTTGCCGACGCTGGCCTGGAGGCCGACCGAGGCGATGGCTTCGCGCTCATCGTTGTGCCAGAGCTCGTACTTGGCGGTGAGGGTGAGGTTGCCGAATCCCTGGCTGACGGGGCCCTGGTCGGGATCCTGGTAGATGTAGGTGTCAGAAATCCCCACGGCAAAGTAGGGAAAGATTTCTTTGTCGAACTCGAAACCGGCGTCGAACTCGTGGAAGGCCGGGCTGGAACCTTGGGCCGCGTTCTTCACCCATGAGAGTGTGGGAAGAGCCAACTCATCGACGGCGAAGGGGTCGTCGGTGGCAATGGTGGGCGGGAAGAAGCGGTCGCCAACGATTCCGTGCGCGGTGGCTGCTCGCGTCAAGGAGAACGCGAAGCAAGCCGCCGCACACGCCAGGACGGCGCGCGTGCGCGTATGCATGGTAATGGTCTCGCTTAAGAATTGTCGGGAATCAGAATGCCACAACGGCTTTTAGGCGCTGGCGGGCGGGGCGCGGCCGTCGTAAGTCGGAATCGGAGGGCAAACCGTGATGATGTGAGCCGCGGGCGGCGAAACTGTTTCCGCAAGTCGAAGCGGAGGCGGAGTCAAATCCACCACCGGCGGCGGAGTCACCCGGGCGGCAAAATAGCAAATCAGGCAGTGATTGGCGGGGTCTTTCGCAGGTGCGGCGGGTTGCTGGCTTTGCCCGTGACTCTGGCAACAAGGGTGCGGGGCAGCCGCAACAGCGCAGGCCTCACAGCCTTCGCCGGGCAGCGCAATAATCCCACGGCGGTGCCCGGGCACAACGACGTTGAGCCACACCGCCTGGACCAGCAACAGCGCGATCCGGAAAGCCCGCCCACGCATTGCCCTCAGCATAGCCAAAGTCAGGGGCAGCTCAAAGAGAAAACGGGAGTCGCAAGCTTTGAGTCGATCCCCGCCGTGGATAAACTTCTCACGCGATGAAGCCCAAGACCATGATCCTGCGAAGTGCGGGAACCAATTGCGATGAGGAGACGGCTTACGCGTTCGAGTTGGCCGGGGCGACAGCCCAGAAGGTGCACGTGAACCGGCTCATGGAGAACCCGGAATTGCTGCACGAATTCCAACTTCTGGCGATCCCCGGCGGCTTCAGTTACGGCGACGACATCGCCGCCGGGCGAATCCTGGCGAACCAGATCACCCATCACCTTCACGACGCCCTGCACCGCTTCGTCGAAGATGGACATCCGGTCATCGGGATCTGCAACGGATTTCAGGTGCTCGTGAAGACCGATTTATTGCCGGGTCCGTTGGGGGGGCGATCGGGACCCTTCGACCAGCTCAGGGCGGGGCAAACCTGCACGCTCACCAACAACGATTGCGGGCATTTTGTGGATCGATGGATCAGGTTGGCCAGACGAAGCGATCAGTGCATTTGGACGGTTGGAATTGAAGAGCTCCCTTTGCCGGTCGCGCATGGCGAGGGAAAATTCGTAGCCGCAGATGAAGGGATCCGGGAGAGCTTGTGGAACCGCGATCAGGTGGCGCTGGTTTACGTAACACCCGATGGCTTGCCTGCAAAGGGACGCTTTCCTGACAATCCGAATGGCAGCCTGGACGACATCGCGGGGGTTTGTGATGAATCGGGGATTGTGCTGGGTCTGATGCCGCATCCTGAGCGGTTCGTGGCGGCGACGCAGCACCCCGGTTGGACGAATCGGCTCGATCGCTCCGATAAGGGAGACGGTCTGCGTGTATTTCAGAACGCGGTTCGACACGCCAGCGCCGCCATCGGCTCGGGAATTTAGGAATCTGGGTTATTTGCTGCGCTGACGACAGGGCAAGCCGGGCGGCGGCGATGTTAAAGCCCATGTTTACAACATGTTAACGTTCTGTTTGTTAAAACGGTTAAACTCGCTTCAATTTCCGTATTCCGTATAGTCGCTGTCATCAATAGACTTAACCGAGTTGAATGAATAGCACCTCGCCGGGCGTTCCGGGTGAGGTGCATGGGAAGAGGAAGGGACATCCGCCTTGCCAAGCTCTTCCCACGGGCCACCAACCGCAACGGCCCGGGGCATGTCGCCCGCCGCAAGCCCAAAGGGTGATGGCTTGCGGGAGTGCAAGAGTTTCAAAGAAGGAGGCTCGACATGTTGCGGAAAGGACTAGCGATAGCCGTTCTGTTTCTGTTACCTGCCGTTGCCAGTGCTCAGGTTCGAGGGCCGTGGGAGGTGGAATTCAATGCGACGGGTCAGAACGGGAACAAGTTCAACGGCTTCATCGGGGGCTTGGGCATCAATGTCGGTTACTTCTTCAACGACAACATTGAAGTTGCCGTGCGGCAGACGGTGAATTACAACGACATCGGCACCTATCAGTTCAACGGCTCGACTTCCGTCGCCGGGGATTTCCACTTCCCGCTGGGCGATCAGAACCAGTTCGTCCCGTTTGTCGGTGCCAATCTCGGCTTCATCTACGGCAAGCCATTCAGGGATACCTGGGAGATGGCCCCGGAAGGCGGCATCAAATGGTTCGTAGGTCCGGATGCCTTCGTTTTCGCAATGATCCAGTATCAGTTTTTCTTCAGGTCAGGCAGCGAGATTAACAACGGGTTCCAGAACGGACAGTTCGTATACTCGGCGGGTATCGGCTTCCGGTTCTAAAGAATCGACACCCTCAAGGCGGAATGACGGGGCGACCCCAGGCGGTCGCCCCTTTTTATTTCAGGCTCTGTCCAGACGGCGCGCCTGCCTCGGCGGGAGAGGACCCGAAACCGAGGACTTGCGCCGCTCTGACGCGACGCCCGAAGAATATGGCCGAAGGAACTCCGGCATGTCGAAACGGCAAGCCTGGCGATAGTCGGACGACAGGCTGCTGGCTACCTCCGCCACAGGCAGGCCCAGGTGCGCGGTGAGATACTCAAAAACCAACTCCGCGAGGCGGTTGAGCGCGATTCCGTGCTGACGGCCCACGCGGGCGAAAAGCCATTCGGTAAGCTGCATGAAACTCTGGAATGGCGAAATCCCCATTCCACGGGAGGGCGAGGCTCCTGCCGAGCCGAGACGTTGCTCGTCAGGAACGCCCGGCACGGCGGGAGCCTCGCCCTCCCGCAGAGCTTCGCCCTCCCGTGCGCCGGAATAACGGTTCCCCCTTCTCCAGATCAGCGGCGTGGTCTGAACGAAGTTGCCGCTGTTGGCGATCAGGTCCCAGAAGCGGGAAAACCGCCGCAGCTTCTGAATCGTGGCAAAATCCATCGCACTCGTCTGGAGCACCTCGTACGGCGGATGGGGGCTGTAGACCATGCCCCATTCGGCATCGTGACGCACAATCGGCGTTCCCCGCAGCCGCTTGAGAATCCCCACCTGGATTTCCTGCGGCCCCAGCTCAACCAGCCGGTCGAATCCAGCTCCGAAGCACTCCAGCCCTTCACCCGGCAGACCGACGATCAGGTCGGCATGCACATGAACGCCGGTTTCTTCCCGCAGAAATCGCAGATTCTCGGCCAGCTTCTGATTGTCCTGCCGCCGGCTGATCCGCTGCGCCACCTGCTCATCGAACGTCTGGATCCCCACCTCGAATTGCAACGCGCCCGGCGGGAACTGGCGAATCAGTTCCCGCAGCGGCTCGGGCAGGCGGTCGGGAATCATCTCAAAATGCAGGAACAACCCCGGCCGGTATCGCTCCAGAAAAAACTGGAGGATCGACCGGCTGAGGTTCAGGTTGAGGTTGAAGGTGCGATCGACGAACTTGAACCGGCTGACGCCGCGGTCCAGCAGTTTCTGCATTTCCGCCAGGAACGGCGACAGCGGCACGTTTCGCACCGGCACATCGAGAGACGAGAGACAGAACTCGCAACTGAACGGGCAGCCGCGTGAGGCTTCGACGTAGATCACGCGGCGAGCGACGTCCTGGGCGTCGTACAGTTCGTACGGCAGCACCAGCCGGTCCATCTGCGGCAGCTCAGCAGGAATGACCTTGCTGAGCGGCCGGACGTTCTGGTTGAGCAGCTTGTCGCACAGCTCGGCGAACGCCAGATCCGCTTCGCCGGTGATGACGAAGTCGGCCAGCCGGCAGATTTCCTGCTGGTCGACTTCGTGCGAGACTTCCGGCCCGCCGAGCACCACCCGCACGTCCGGCCGGACGCGCTTGAGGTCCGCGACCAGCCGCAGCGCCTGCTCGGCGTTCCATATATAAACCCCGACGCCGACGATCCTCGGATTCTGAGCCAGAACAATCTCGAGCACGTCGACCGGCCGCTGGCTGATATCGAATTCCAGAATGCACGCCCGCTCCCGCATCGGCCCCAAATTCGCCATCAAATACCGCAACCCAAACGCAGCATGCGCGTAGCGGGCGTTCAGCGTCGTGAGCGCAATCTCCGGCACGGCGGGGATTGTATTCGGAAAGGCAGCGGGCAGTAGACAGAAAGCGCCCGTGGTAGCTCCAGTGGCGCGGCGCCAAACCGCGCCAAACCAAGCCAAACCGTGCCAAACCAAGCCAAACCAAGCCAAACCAAGCCAAACCAGGCCAAACCAGGCCAAACCAGGCCAAACCAGGCCAAACCAAGCCAAACCAAGCCACTTGTCATGGCCCGTGTGGCTCATGTCTCAGGTGCCCAAAAAAGTGAGCCAAACTGAGCTATTTATCATTTTCTTGCCATCGCTCTGGCGATCCCGGCGTCCCGGCAATGGCGCCGCCGGGCACGAGATCTTGCCCAGACCGCCGGGGCAGCGGATGTCCCCGCCCGCTCCAATCCTTCTCGTACTCGTTCTCGTAATCCTACTCGTCTTCGTACTCCTACTCGTTCTCCTGCTCGTTCTCGTCGGGCGCGGAGGCAAAAGCACGAGAACGAGAATGAGCAGGAGTACGAGTAGGAACAAGAGTATGAGAACGAGTACGAGAAGGAGAAAGATCCGCCGCGCGCCGGGAAGGCTCTGCCACGGCGTGGGGTCCGATCCGCGCCGATGCGCTTGCGAATTCGGAAAACCTGTCCCACGAAGTTTTCGAGCCAGGGCCTCTTCGCTTCGCTCGCCCGCTCTTGCCCGGAAGCACCCCACGCCGTGGCAAAGCGGGGAGCGCCGCCGCGGCTTCTCCGACCGCAGAATTTCAGCGCACAACTCGCCTTTGCACTGGCGGCGTCTCCTTGGCCGAATCCGACGCCGCACAGAGTCGCCGAAAGTGCTATAATATCCGATAATGCTACGAAACAGGACGTAGAAGGCTGCCGATGCCAAAGACAGAACAAGACCTGAGCATCAATCTGAGCGCGATCGTTTATCAGGAGGCCGGGATTTGGATCGCGCATTGCCTGGAACTGGACCTCGTTGCCGAGGGCAAAGACCCGGACGACGCGCTGGAGGCGTTGATTTCACTCTGCGATTTGCAAATCACCGTCGCCCTCAACGAGGGCGACCTCGAATCCGTATTCAAGCCGGCGCCCCCTGAATTCTGGAAAATGTTTTCGAAGGGTCGCCAAAAGCTCCTCGCCGAGAAAGGTCGGCCCGAAGCGCATCCGAGATTCGAGGCGCCTGTCGAGCGGTTCGAGGCCCGCGAACTCGCCTTCACATAGCTCACATCACCCTCGCGCGTAAAAATCTTCGTCGGTTACGCGTCCGCCTCCGTCAATTTGAAATGCCGCCGGATCGAGCGGATCACCGCGACCGGCTTGTCGTCCCCTTCGTTGTGACATCGCGTCGGCAGCCGCGTCACACGTCCCTCCACCACGCCAACAAACATCCGCTCGGACCCCTTGCCCCGCTTCGTGCTGTCCTCATAGACGCCAAACGTCTTAAGGATCGCCCGCAGGCGCCGATATTTGAGCGGCTGATCAGCCATGCCTTCGATCTCGGCCTCCACCGCCCGCGGATTCAACGGTTGTCTATCCGGGCGCGTCGTCGCGGAAGGCGCCCACCTTCGAGCGCGGAGAAGCCGCCACGTCCAATCCTTCTCGTACTCGTGCTCGTTCTTGTACTCATCTTCCTACCCCTACTCGTGCTCTTTCTCGTTCTCGTCCGTTTGCCTTTGAAATCCCGTCGAGCGCGAGAAGGAGAAGGACTGCGGAGCGCCCGGAGAATCCGCGGCGGCGCCAAAGGCTCTGCCACGGCGTGGGGTCCGATCCGCGCCGAAACTCTCGCGAACTCGCAGAGCTGCCCCACGAAATGCCCAAGCCAGGGCATCTTCCCTTTGCTCGCCCGCCCTTGCCGGGAAACACCCCACGCCATGGCACAGCGCAGCGCCAGCGGAGCGCCGCCGCGGCTTCTCGCCGGATGTCCGGCCCGTCGCCTCCTGGCACCGGCGCCGGATTCAATTGGGTCGCAAACAGTCGATCCGCAAAACTTGGCTGAGTCTCCGGTCAATATCCGATCACGACGATGCCGCGAAGCGGCAGCTGGATGCGGTTGCTGATGTACAACGTCTCCAAGAAAGAATAGACCTTCTGGAAGTCGTCGTTCCCGCGATAGTTGTTTCGTACCGCAAGCACTAAGTATTCGACACCGTGCATCATGCACGCTTGGAAGATGTCCTTGAGGAACTGGTAATTGACGACGGCCCGGCCTGCCTCGACTTCGAGCACAATGCGACCGTCGCCGCTGACGCCGTCCGCATCGAAGGCTCGGTCTACCCGATTGTTGAGACCGAACAGCACCGGCACGGGAATCTTCTCGCCCTTGCTTTTGCCCGTTTCTATGTGGAAGCCGAGGCTTTCGAGACCCGGGCGGAGGAGTTGAAGGACGCCATCGCTGCTGAGTTTGTATTCGGACGATTTGACGCGCGGATGGACCGCCTCGAAGGCATTGATGATGCTTCGGAGCTCTGTGCTCAGGCCGACCGATCGTGGAAACAATTGGTACCGCAGCCCGGAAGCAGAATCGCCCAGTGGCGGCTTGGCCCTCGGCTCGTTCATTCTGGGACGATCATACAAGTTCAGGATGTTCGGTCGAGGCCGCGGATCCTGTGCAGGCGCCTGGGAACGCAAGCCCGACGGCGCCATTCTGTCTATCGGTTGCGCTCGAGCAAATCGAGGAATTCGACCGGGTCGACGATCTTCAGTGGGTGGGTCTTCTGGCGAAATTCCTTGCAAAAGGCGGAATGGCCGGTCATGAGCGAAAGCAGGTCGGCGTCACGGCTGAGAAGGTAATGCGCTCTGAGGGAATAGGCCAGATCGAGGTACGGCTCATCGTTTGGGTCCCTCGAGGACATTGCAGTCGGAAACCACGCGCGGGCGCGCGGGCAGGGCACTCATGGTCCGGCCCTTCTGGCCTTGCGGCGGGGTTGCTTCCTCGCCCGCGACACAATTTGGTCTAGCTCGTCCTCGGTGATTCCGCTGCGGCGAAAGTCGTCACGAACGGGCTTGAGGATTTCGTCGAAGGTTTTGTCGGCCAGCAAGTCACGTTCGATGAGGTGGCGCAGGTACTGGGAGGCCGTCTGGCCCTGGCGGCGTGCCTTGCGCTCGATCGCCTTGAAAAGCGATCGCTCCAGGCCGATCTAGTGAAGCGACAGGGTGGTCATGACTTTTACAGTATAGCATGTGCGGGGCGCTTCACGCCGGCGAACCGCTGGTTGACGAGTCTGGCGTAGAGGCCGTCGCGGGCCATGAGGACCTCGTGGGGGCCCTACTCGGTGATGCGGCCGGTGTCGATGGCTCGGCGGGCCGAAGGGCGCCGTTCATCGGAGGGCAAATTCGATCCGCTTGCCGAGCAGGTTGGCGACCTTGGCCATCGTGTTGAGGGTGATCGAAGTATTCGCGGGGTCGAGCAGGCGCTCGACGCCGGTGCGGCTGGTTTTGAGCCGCCGGGCCACTTCGGCTTTGGTGATGCGGCGCTGGCGCATGGCGTGCTCGAGCTCGCGGGCGATTTTGAATTTGATGGCGGCGGCGCGGCAGTCCTCCAGGATCCCCTCCCCGGCCAGAAAATCCTCGAAGCTGGAACCCAGATGCTTCTTCTTCATTTCGCCACCTACGTCAGTTGACCTTTTCGTTTCATCGCGAGGTCAAGCTCGTGCCTTGGGGTCTTGCGGGTTTTCTTGACGAAGCCGTGCAACAGAACCATCGTTTGTCCTTCGACACAGAAGATCACCCTGGCGAGGCGCTCGCCGACTCGCGATCTGACTTCCCACAGGCCGTTGCCCAGGCTGTCGACCAGCGGCTTGCCGATGGGCCAGCAATACTGGACCTTGAGCACGTCGTCGCCAATTACTTTCCGCTCATCCTTTGCCAGCGACAGCAACCACTCGCGAACCGGCTCGTTGCCCTGTTCTGTTTTAAAGAATACGGCGTCGAGCTTTCGCTGAGCGTCGCTCATATGTACCAAAAATTGTACGTCAGGTCAAACCCCAAGTCGTGTCGTGCCGTCAATCAGATGATAAGCAATCTGAGCAACGGGCAATAGGTGAACCTGGAACCCGTGGCATCAAGCTCCAAGCCTCGGTACGATCCGCAAACTGTCGGCGAGTTCGTCGGCGGAGTTTCATCTGGGAAATTTCGGCCTAATTATCGATGGCGTGTCTGAACGTCGTCGATCCGGCTTTGCTGTCCCGGCGTATTGGATTTTCATGCAGAATAAGCTCACGGAGGCGGATCCTCGGAACGAGGCAAATCGGGTGTTATCGAGGCGTTGCAAACGCTCAGGCCGGCCACGGGTGGACCGCCTGGAATCGCGCGTGTGCCTGAGCGCGACGTTCAGCGCGCCGACGTTTTTCACTGGCGTCGACAGCACCACCGGCATCGCAGCCGGCGATTTCAATGGCGATGGGAAGACGGACATCGCCGTCGCCGGTGTCAACCCCGGCTCGTCAGCCGCGGTGGTAGGAGTGTATCTCAATCAGAATGGAACGTTCGGCACCCCCACGCTGCTGCCCATTTCGGGATCGAGCTCGGGGATCGCGACCGGGGACTTTCTGGGCAACGGCCGCCAGGACGTCGCCGTGGTTGATTCATCGAGCAATAGGCTGGACGTTTTCCTCAATGACGGCGCCGGCGATTTCAGCCAGGGCGCGGGCGCCAGCCTGGGTGGGACCAGCGGAGATACGTCGATCGCGACGGCGGATTTCAATGGCGATAACAAGGACGATGTCGCGGTCGTCGATCCTGCTCATAATTCCGTCGTAGTCGAAACCAGCAACGGCGACGGGTCGTTTACATTAAAGCAATCGGTCGCGGTGCCATCGCCGCTCAAGGTGATCGCGGCCGATTTCGACAGCAGCCACCATCCCGATCTGGCCATCTTGAGCGGCAACGGATCGGTCTATGTCGCTTTGAATGATGGGAGCGGCAATTTCTCGTCCGCGGTTCCCTACGGACTGGGGGCGAACCTGACGTCCCCGACCGCGCTGGCCGCCGGAGTTTTCACCGCCAGCGGCCAGAGCGATCTGATCGGCGTCGGCCCGAGCGGCGGCGGAGCGGACCTGGGTCTGCTTGTGAGCCAATCCGACGGCACCTTCGCACCGGCTGCCGACGCCGCGTTGTCGGTCACGCCTGATCTGGCCATCGCTGGCGACTTTACGACCAGCGGAGTCACCGATCTTGGCCTGCTCACGTCCGCCGGCGGTCTGGTCATTTATCCGGGGAACGGCAACGGGACGTTCGCATCCCCGCAGTCGATTTTTTCCACCTCGCTGGGCTCTCCCGCCACGCAGGCAGTGGTCGGCGACTTTGCCGGCGAGCCTGGGATCGCATTTCTCTCCTCGTCACAAGGCGGCTTTGGCCTGACGAACGACACGGGCGCCGGTACGGCATCCACATCGGATCTCTCCGCGAAGCTCTCGGGTTCCGGCCCGGCTTCCGCCGTCGCCGGGCTTCCGCTGAATTTCAAGGAGAAACTTGTCCTGACTGCCAGCTCCGGAGCCGTCAGCGGCGCGGCGAGCGCGACGATCCTGCTCTCCCCGGATCAAAGCGCCGCCGGCAGCGTCCTGACGCTCGCGTCGGCCGGGGAAAAACTCAAGCTCAAAAGCGGCGCGGCCAAGACGCTCAGCTTGAAATTCCCCAAATCCCTTCCGTCAACGCTCGCGCCCGGCACGTACCACCTCTTGATTCACCTCACCGACACGGCCGGCGTTGTCTCGACCCTCGATTCTGGCCAGACGTTGACCGTCGTCGCCCCCGCGGTCGATCTGAGCGGCACATTTGTCAAAACGCCTCTGACGGCAAAGGCGGGCAAACCGCTGAGCGTCACGCTACTGATCACCAACTCATCCGCCGCCAACGTGTCGGCGGTGGGCCTGCTGCCGCTGGACCTCGAAACCTCGCCGGACGGTTTGACCTCCGACGCCGTCCCATTGCTTTCGGAAACCAGGCAGATCCGTATCAAGCCCGGCAAGAGCATCACGCTGACGCTGAAAGCGACACTGGGCGCATCGGATTTCCTGGTGGTGCGCCTCGATCCCGGGAACACCGCGTTCCCCGATGATGTTAATAGGGCGAACAATACATTCGCCACAGCGAACGCCATCTCAATCCAATAGCCGCGAGACGCCAGCCCGGAAAATTCAAATTAGTAACCACGAAGTTGTTCATGAGGCGGCGCCTCACCCTGAGAGGATGAAAATGGGGCCGTCCCGCAGTTAAAGTATCGTTGCCGACGGGCCGGGTCGAGGCCGGTTCGCGAGTTGGAGCGATGGAGCCCGACACGAAGTTTG
>DATHPP010000430.1:0-22767 GCA_035483795.1 Tepidisphaeraceae bacterium
AAACTTCGTGTCGGGCTCCATCGCTCCAACTCGCGAACCGGCCTCGACCCGGCCCGTCGGCAACGATACTTTAACTGCGGGACGGCCCCATTTTCATCCTCTCAGGGTGAGGCGCCGCCTCATGAACAACTTCGTGGTTAATTTGAATTTTCCGGGTTGGGGGAACCGTGTGAAACGCGCTGGTCTCGGGCCCCTTACAACCTCACATTCCCCTTGTACTGGATCTGCGGCGCATCGGGGTTGGCCTCGGGGCCGAAATAGCGGAGGCAGACCAGCGGCTCGGTCGCCGAAGTGTTCTCGAACGTTACGCCCTCTTTCGCAGCAGTTTCCGTGCAGAACACCTCGTCCTCGGTCAAATCCAGAAAACGAATCAGCTTTGGGCAGTTCAGGCGGAGCTTGTTCATCCGGCCTTCGCCTTGGACGACGATCAGGCCGTAAGCGCCTTTGTCGCGGATCGTGCAGCGGGCGCCGGGATCCAGCGTCAGCTCCTTGGCGGAGAAAAGCTGTTCGCCGCGAACCTTGCCGTAGACGATCCAGCGGTCGACGTAGCCGTCGCGGGCGGTGTCGGCCACGGGAATCGGCTCGAGGTAGTGGTTCTGCTTGAAGTTCGGGTCAACGTTGGCTTCCCAATCAAGCTGCTCGACGATGAAATCGAGGTCGTGGTGCTTCTCCCTGGGCATGTCCTTCACCAGCAGCGCCCACGGCACCTCGCGTCCCTCGACCAGCGACTGGTACATCCCGAACACGTCGCTGCCCCACTGCGGCTCGTAGGTGCACAGCGACCCGGGCGCGTGCAGGATGCTGGGGCCCACGAGCCAGCCGCTGCCGGGCTTCAGGCGATGCGCGGATGACAGATCGAGGATGCCGTTGTCTCCCTTGTTCCAGTTCTCCAGGCACTTTCGCACCTGCGCCTTGGTTGTGCCGGGATTGAGGCCGAAGAAGGTGTAGGGGAAGTTGTTGCCGACGTTGTTGTGTTGCGGCGGATAGTAATAACTCTCCGGCTTGCCCTCCTGATTGACCAGCGCCGCCTGCTCGCGCGACTGGTGCATGTGGTGCGGGATCGGCCCCATGTTGTCGAAAAACTTGGAATAGACCGGCCACTTGCGGTACTTCCGCCAGATCGCAGATCCGATCAGCGCTTCGCCCATCTCCTGGATGGCATCAGCCAGCGTAAAGCGATTGCCGCCGGCCACGACATAGCTCAGCCCCTCGTCCGGCGTGCGGTTTTCATTGGCGCAGGGAGTTGTCGAGGCGAACCAGCGTTCGTCGATCCCGCCGCGGCTCAGGCCATAGGCGTACAGATCGTCGGGGTGAAGTTTGAGCCGCTTGCCCGGCTGGAGAAACGACCGCGGCACCCAGCAGGGCGCGAGGCGCAGCAACCCGCCGCCCTCCTGCAACGCGGCTTCGACCTGCGGGCGAACGTTCGACGATACGGTCTTCAAGTCCTTCACGCTCTTTTGCGCCATGAGGTTGGTCCTGGGTTGAGTGACTGGCGTGAGAATGTACCGCCGGGAGGAAAGGGCGAAAAGACCATTCCGGATTGCTGAATGTCGAGGCGAACGAGGAGGTGCGGTCAAATCAGCCCGGGCGGGGGGGAGAGGCGAAAAGACCGACGCGGATTGCTCAACGACTTTGCGGAGATCCCCGGTATGGTCGAGGCGAGACGACTATGACACGGCTTCTTAAGCCGTGCTGACAACGATCGGATTGAAGAAGCCCGAAAAATCTGCGGTTCCCTCAGGTTCGCGCCGCTTGCACGGGTTGAAAACTGTTGAAAACCCGTGTCACGTTGAAGCGGCACCGGCGCGTAATTGCGGACCAGCATCTGGGTGCGGTTTCTCCCATCGCATCCGCACATCCGGCTGCTTCGCTTCGTTCGCAGCGCCGTCGGTTCGCTCGACGCGGACGAATCCGCGGCGGCTATAGAAGTCGATCGCGGGGCGGTTCACTTCGAAGACCCAGAGCTTCAGAGTCGGGTTGGACTGTTTGGCGAGGTTCAGGAGTTGAGTGCCGAGGCCGCGGCCCTGGAATTGCGGGGCGACGTAAAGATGGTTTACCCAGCCTACAGCAATAATATGCTATTTGGCGCGGTTGGCGCGGTTCGCGGTCAATGCCCGTTGCTCCCGGCCAGCTCTCTGGCGGTGGCGGAGATGACGGCCTTGGCGTCGCCGAACAGCATCAGGGTGCGGTCGAGCGTGTACAGTTCGTTGTCGATGCCGGCAAAGCCTGGGTTCATCGAACGCTTGATCGCGACCACCGTCTTGGCCTTGTCGGCGTTCAGGATCGGCATGCCGTAGATGGGCGAGGACTTGTCGTGGCGGGCGGCGGGATTCACGACATCGTTGGCGCCGATCACCAGGGCCACATCGCATTGAGGGAACTCGCCATTGATGTCGTCCATCTCGACCAGCCGGTCGTAGGGGATTTCGGCCTCGGCCAGGAGCACGTTCATGTGGCCGGGCATGCGGCCTGCCACGGGGTGAATCGCAAATTTCACGTTCACCCCGCGTTTGGTGAGCTGATCGTACAGCTCGCGCACCTTGTGCTGCGCCTGCGCCACCGCCATGCCGTAACCGGGAATGACGATGACGTTCTGCGCCGCTCCGAGGATCTGCGCCACTTCGTCCGCCTGGGCGGATTTGACGGCCTTTTTCTCACCTGCTCCGGCGGCGCTGGTCTGCACCTGCCCAAACGCGCCGAACAGCACGTTGGTGAAGCTGCGGTTCATCGCCCGGCACATGATGACGCTCAGGATGAAACCGCTGGCCCCGTCCAGTGCACCGGCGATGATCAGCAGCTTGCTGTTGAGCACGAAGCCCATCATGCTGGCGGACAGGCCGGCATAGCTGTTGAGCAGGGCGATGACCGTCGGCATGTCGGCCCCGCCGATCGGGATGATCAGTAGCACACCGAACGTGACGGCCAGCACCAGCAGGATCGGGAACAGCCACGACCACTGCGGATGGATGGTCAGCAGCACGGCGCTAATGATCGCGGCGCCGAGAATCGAGAGATTGAAGACGTTCTGGTTTTTGAAGACGATTGGCCGGGTGGGCAGGATTTCCTGGAGCTTGCCGAAAGCCATCAAGCTGCCGGTGAACGTCAATCCACCGAGCAGCACTTCGAGGCAGAGGAATCCCATGACGACGGACGTGGGCGGGGCATTGTGCAGGTCGTAGAGGTAATAATGCGCCGTGCCGACGAGGGCCGCGGCCAGGGCGCCAAACGCGTGTGACAGGGCCGTCCGCTGCGGGACGGCGGTCATCCGCATCCAGATGGCCATCGGCGCGCCGGCGGCAGCGCCCACGACGAAGCCGGTGATGATCCACCGATAGCTGATGATGTCGTGCTGAACCAGCGCGCCCAGAATCGCCAGCGTCATTCCGATCTCGCCGGCAAGATTTCCCCGCCGCGCTGTGCTGGGCGCGCTCAGCCACTTGAGCGAGAGCACGAACAGCGCCGCCGCGATTACGTAGCTGGCCGTGGCGAAGGCCGTCGCCATCCCGTGCTCTCCCGACGTTTGTTCGACTGCGGCAAGGATCGCGTTCATGGCCTCACCTCCCGCTTCTTGAACATCTTGAGCATGCGGTCGGTGATCATGAACCCGCCGACGATGTTGGTGAACGCCGCGGCAACCGCCAGCGTTCCCAGCACGGTCGAAAGCGTGCTGCGCTGCGTGCCGGCCAGCTCAATTGCTGCGATCACGCTGATCGCCGAGATCGAGTTGGTCAGCGACATGAGCGGCGTGTGCAGCAGCGGGCTCACTCGCTTGATGACCTCCAGCCCCAGAAACGCCGCCAGGAGAAACACATAAATATCCGAACTGAGATCAGGCATTGCCCACCATTTCCTTTACCCGGGGATGAACGATCTGCCCCTCATGAGTGACCAGCGCCCCGGCGATCACTTCGTCTGTCGTATCCAGTTTCAGTTGTCCTTCTTTGGTAATCAGCAGCTTGAGCAGGTTGGCGACGTTGTTGGCGTAAACCTGGCTGGCGTGGAAGGGAATCGTCGCCGGCACATTGGTGATGCCGATGATGGTGACGCCGTTGTGCTGTGCGATTTTGCCTGGCTCGGTCAGTTCGCAGTTCCCTCCCGACTCGGCGGCCAGATCGACGATGACCGAGCCCGGAAGCATTTTGTGGACGACATCGGCGCTGATCAGCCGCGGCGCGGGCTTGCCGGGAATGGCAGCGGTCGTGATCACCACGTCCGACTCTGTCACAGCCTTTGCCATGAGCTCGCGCTGTTTCTCCTGCTGCTCGGGCGTGAGCTCTTTGGCGTAGCCGCCCGCGTCCTGAGCGCCGGAGGTTTCCAGGGGAAGTTCGAGGAATTTGGCCCCGACGCTCTGGACTTGCTCCTTGACCGCCGGCCTAACGTCGTAGGCGGTGACGACCGCACCCAGGCGCCGCGCCGTCGCAATCGCCTGAAGCCCGGCTACACCGGCGCCGATCACAAACACTTTTGCCGGTTGAATCGTCCCTGCGGCGGTCATCAGCATGGGGAAAATCTTCGGCGATTTTTCCGCCGCGAGAATCACCGCTTTGAACCCCGCGAGATTGGCCTGCGAGCTGAGCACGTCCATTGCCTGGGCCCGCGTAATCCGCGGCAACAACTCCAGCGCCATCGCGCTGACGCCCCGCGAGGCAAGCGACTTGATCAGCTCGATGTTCTTGTGCGGCGCGAGCATTCCGACGAGAACGGCCCCCTTCTTCATCAGCCGAACCTGCTCATCGGTCGGCGGCTGCACGACGGCGACGATGTCCGCCTCGCCCCACCCTTCCCCGCCCACGATCTTCGCCCCAACGACCTGATAGGCCTCATCGAGATGGGAAGACTTGGCGCCCGCCCCCGATTCAATCAGCACTTCGACTGTCCCTGCGGCCAGTCGTTTGGCGACCGCCGGCACCATCGCCACGCGCGTCTCGCCCGAGGCGGTTTGATTGGGCACGAAGATTTTCATAGCTCCCGCGATTCTAGCCAATGGGCCGCTCCCATAGGTCGGATTACCACCTAATCCGCAATGGGTGCGGTCCCTACCCTTTTCCAGTCTAGTCGGAGACAGTCGCGGCGTCGAAGAATTGTGATCCGGACGGTGCTACGAGCTGCTAAGAACAGGCGTCAACGTGACCCAGCAATTGCTGGAGATCATATTCGGCCTTGAGAAACGTCTTGCGGACTCCCAGCTCGAACGCCCTGCGGATATGGTT
Source organism: Tepidisphaeraceae bacterium (assembly GCA_035483795.1). Lineage (GTDB taxonomy): Bacteria > Planctomycetota > Phycisphaerae > Tepidisphaerales > Tepidisphaeraceae > DASXMX01. The sequence continues at coordinate 5,211 of DATHPP010000430.1, forward strand.
CCCCTCCGGGTAGGCCGTCAGCAGGATAACCGGCAGCGATTGCCATCGCAGGTAGCAGCGGATGACTTCCAGAAATGAAATCCCATCCATTTTCGGCATCTTGTAATCCAGGACGACGACGTCCGGCGTCCGATCCGTCAATGCCGCCAGCGCCTCCTGGCCGTTGGGACAAGTTGTCACACGGTGGCCGGCCATCTTCAGATACTGCGCGATCGCCTCGCGGGTATCCGTGTTGTCGTCCACAAGAAGCACATTAGCCATCTCATTGGTTCAAGGCAGGCAATGGGTGTGCCATTTGTCAGTGGCCGCCGGTTCGACAATTGCAGCTTATTTTTTACGATAACGCTATGGCGGCACGAAATTTCCTCGCATTCGACCTCGGCGCCGAAAGCGGGCGCGCGGTCCTGGGCACCCTCGACAACCGACGGCTGACGCTGACCGAAAAGCATCGATTTACCAATCCGACTGGCCGCATGAACGGCCACCTCCACTGGGACATCCTGGCCCAATGGGAGGAGTTGAAAACCGGCCTGCGCAAAGCCGCCGTCGACCAGCATGGCGAGCAAAAAAAATCCCTCCCGCTGCACGGCCTGGGCGTCGACACCTGGGGAGTCGATTTCGGACTGCTCAGCAACTCGGGCGAAATCCTCTCCAATCCCTTCCATTACCGCGACTCGCGCACCGATGGAATGATGCAACGCGCATTCTCCCGCGTCCCGCGCGAGGAGATCTTTCAGGCCACCGGCATCCAGTTCATGCAGCTCAACAGTCTGTACCAACTGCTGGCGATGAAGGAATCGGGATCAGCCTTGCTCGCCTGCGCCCAGACCCTGCTTTTCATGCCGGACCTGTTCAATTACCTGTTCACGGGCCAGCGCGAGTGCGAGTTTTCCATCGCGACGACCAGCCAGTTTTACGACCCGCGGCAAAAGACCTGGGCAAAGCCCATGCTGGAGAAGTTGGGGCTGCCGACGAAGATTCTGCCCGAAATCGTGCCGTCGGGCACGGTCATTGGGCCACTACTGGCCGACGTGGCCGGCGAGTGCGGGCTCGAGCCGATCCCGGTGATCGCCCCGGCGTGCCACGACACGGCCAGCGCCGTCGCCGCCGTCCCCGCCGTCGGCTCCGACTGGTGCTACATCAGCTCCGGCACCTGGTCGCTCATGGGCGTCGAAATCCCCGAGCCAATCATCGATGACAAATCTCTAGGATACAATTACACCAACGAGGGCGGCGTCGGCGGGACCATCCGCTTCCTCAAAAACATCATGGGGCTGTGGCTCGTGCAGGAATGCCGCCGGCAGTTCCAGCGCGAAGGTTACGATCACAGTTATGCCGAGCTGACGCAGATGGCGCAGCGTTCGCGGCCGCTGGCCGCCCTCATCGATCCGGATCACCCGCCCTTTTTGTCGCCGGGACAGATGCCGCGAAAGATCGTCGATTTCTGCCGGCAAACCGGCCAGCGCCCGCCCGAAAGCCGCGGCGAATTCGTCCGCGCCTGCCTCGACAGCCTCGCTCTCACCTACCGCAAAACCCTCGAGGGTTTGGAAGACGTCCTGGGCCGCAAAATCTCGGTTATTCACGTCGTCGGAGGGGGTTCGCAGAACGAGCTGCTCAACCAGATGACCGCCGACGCCTGCAATCGCCCCGTGGTCGCCGGCCCCGTCGAAGCCACCGCCATCGGCAACATCCTCGTCCAGGCCATGGCCACCGGCGACGTCAACTCGCTGGCCGACGCGCGAAGCATCGTCCTCGACAGCTTTGAGGTTCAGCGGTACGAGCCGCAGCAGACCAACGAATGGGACACCGCCCATACCCGGTATCGCGAGTTGTTGCACAGACAGGCTGCCCCGTGACCCGGCTTTTCAAGCGCTTTGCAAGCCGTGCCGAGCGATTTGTGATGGCGAAAACCGCAGGATTCTGTCTTCCAACACGGGTTAAAAACCCGTGTCACCGGCGGCGCATATCTCCAATCCACTGCGTCCATTGCCGGGCCCGCAGGTCCCAGGTGGCCGAGTCGTTGATGTAATTCACCGCCGCGCGAAGCTGTGGTTCGACCGCGGCCGGCTGCTCCAGAGCCTCGCGGAGCACCTCGACCGTCTGCGCGACAAAATCGTCGAAATACTGTCGCGACGTGGGCCAGGCGCGGACCAGCCGGGCGAAGCCGGCGCAGGTTTCGGGCAGCGCCGCCAGTTCCGTCGTCACCACCCGGCAACCGCTGGCCATCGCCTCCATCACGCTGATGCACGAGGTCTCGGCAAACGTGTTGGGATAAGCCAGAACCCAGACCCCGCGCAGCGCCCGCGCCAGCTGCGGCTGCGGGAGCGAGCCAATGTATTCAACCCCATCTATTTCCCGGCACCGGCGATACAGATGCCCGTAGCCCGCCTCGTCCCTCGCCTGCTCGGTCTGGTAGACCGCCGTGCTGGAAAACACCTTGAGCCGCGTGCCGGGAACCGCCTGGCGAATCCGCGGAAAAACTTCCAGCAACACGTCCAGCCCACGGAACGGCGTGCTGGTGTACGCCAGGACCGGCGGCCTGCCCTTGTGCGGCAGGATCGCCTCGCCCGGGCCAAACTGCTTCTCAAAGGCAAACCCGACCGCATTTCGCATCACGCCCATCCGGGGAGGATCAATGCCAAATTCCGCCTGATATTTTTCCAACTGCCACCGGCTCACCATGGCAAATGCGTCGTACGCGTCGCGCCGCACCGGGTCGCGAAGGAACTGGACCGCCGGCTGGTCGGCGGCGTGCTGCTGCCACGAAATCAGCCGCGTCCGGGGCGCCAGTACCCCACCCAGTGCCACCGGATCGCCCGGCCGGCCCATGCAGATCAGAGCATCCAGCGTCGGCCACGGAAGCGAATGCCCGCTCCGCATCGCCACGCATCGAACCCCCTCATAGACGCCCTCGGCCGGGACGTTGCCCAGCAGAAACACCTCATGCCCCTGCCCGGCCAGCGCGCGGGTGAGATAGCACGCCGCCGACTCAGTCCCTCCCAATGGCGCCTCGCCGACGGTGCGCACGTCGTAACGCAGCTGACAGAAGTCGGCAAAGGCAATGTTCATTGGACTGTGCGTTGAGATGCTACTGAAGCTTTTGTTTCAGTACAGAAACGGCCTGGCGGATGCCGCCGAAGTGAGGGTTGATTTCCAGCGCTTTGCTGTAGCACTCCAGCGCCTCGCAGAAGCGGCCCTGTTGCGTGTAGCAGTGGCCCATCCCCGACCAGGCCCCGAAATGGCACGGCATCCGCTCGATGGCGCACAGACAATCCTCGATCGATTCGTCGTACCGCTCCTGGAGATACTTCACGATGGCGCGCTGGTTGAAGGCTTCGGCGAAGGTAGGATCGAGCTCGATGGCCCGGCTGAAATGGCACGTCGCGCGGTCGTAGTTCTTCTTGTTCAGCGCCATCGTGCCGCAACAAAGCTCGTGATTGGCTTCAAAGGTTGCGGCCCGGAACCAGATCGACCACAACGCGTGCTCGGCCATCTGGTTGACCATCGCGTCAGGATGTTTGAGCTGGGCAGCGAGGTCTTTGATACAACAGCTGCCGCCGACCAGCGCCAGCGCCAGGCAGGCGACTTTTCTCACATCCGAAGAGGGGTTCTTCAACAAGGCCGTGATCTGGTCGCATTGCCAGCGGGACTCCAGCAGCCGCAGCAATGCGTCGGGGTTCTGCGCTTCCAGGAGAGGCTGAACCGAGGTCACGAATTCTGCGGGATCAATGGCGTCCAACTGCATGATGTTCATTACACTCTAGGCCGTTGGGGAGAGCTTTTCCGGAATCGTGATGAATTGCCTCGGCCACAGAGAGCGTCGATGGGCGACATAAACCTATGATTAACGGGCAATTGCAAATTATTCTCCCGTACCCGCTCTTGGGCCGCCCTGCTTTTGTTCCTGCTCGGCGGCCGTCTTTTCCGGACTGTAGGGGCTGGCATAAAACGCCCGGCGCTGGACAGGGGACGCGTTAAGTGGACGATATCTGTAGCCCGTTTCCAGCTCCGCGCCGCATCCGACCAGCCAAACCGCAGTGGCCGCCACCGCAACAAGCCTCAGCCGCCGTCCGCGCGTTTTGTGACCGGTCACCACTTGCTCCACAGTTTGAGTGCGGCAGGATACCGCCTCCCATATTGTTGTGGAAATGGATTTCCCGCGTCAACTCGCCTGCCAGCGCAAACGATTGCTGTGGCGGATTCACCGAAGTTACGCCACCCATACGCAGGAGGTTCAGATCGGCGGGGTGAATTTCCCGTTCACGCGTGTCGCCGACCCCGACGTCGTGCTGGACCGCGTGGCTGCCGAGGCCGACCGCCGCGAGCGCCTCACCGGCCGCCGCGAAAACGACCAGGACATTCACCTCCCCTACTGGGCCGAGCTATGGGACAGCGCCCTTGGGCTGGCCCGGTTCATCGCACGCGAGGGATTGCGCCCCGGGGAAAAAATAGCTCCCGACCCTATTTTTCGTCCCGGCCCTATTTTTCGTCCGCCTGACCGCGAGGGAGAAAAAATAGGGTCGGGAGCTATTTTTTCCTTGCCCCGGCGCGCCGCCGTTCTCGACCTGGGATGCGGCATGGGATTGTCCGGCACGGTGGCGGCGGCGCTGGGGGCGCAGGTGATGTTCGCCGACATTGAAACGCCGGCGCTCTTGTTCGCGCAGCTCAACAGCCTGCCGTACAGATCACGGGTCACCACCCGGCGTTTGAACTGGCGCACCGACCGGCTCGCCCGCAGCTTCGATCTGATCCTGGGCGCCGACATCCTCTACGAGCGCGCCCAATGGGAATTTCTCGAGCCGTTCTGGAGGTCCCACCTGTCCGCCGGCGGCGTCGTGCTGCTGGGTGAACCGGGCCGACAAACCGGCGAGCTGTTCATCGAATGGATCCGCCTTCGCCCGTGGCAGCTGCGCCTCTTCGCGGAACCGGCGCCGGAGAGACCGAAGCCAATCCGTATCTTCGAGCTCACGCCGGCATAATTGCATCCGCTCAGGCAAAATGGCATTCGCGCGTCAGCGCCTGGCGCAGCCGTTGAAGATACAGGGCTGCGGGCACGTCAATTGCGCCGAAACGACTCAGATGGGGGGTGGTCGCCTGCGCGTCCAGCAGCTCGTAGCCGCGATCGCTGAGCCGGTTCACCAGGTGCACCAGGCAGACTTTGCTGGCATCGCGGGCGCGGGTGAACATGCTTTCGCCGAAGAACGCGGCCCCGATGCTCACGCCGTACAGCCCGCCGACCAGTTCCCCGCCTTTCCATGCCTCGACGCTGTGGGCAAAGCCGATGTCGTGAAGCGCATTGTACGCCTCCACCAGCTCCTCGGTGATCCAGCTGCCGCCGTCGTGCCCGGTCATGCATCCGCGCATCGTCGCCGCGAAATCGTAATCGATCCGTATCTCATAGACCGGCGGGTCCCTTCGCACCAGCTGCGCCAGCGTGTGCGGGACGTGAAACTGGTCCAGCGGAATGATCCCCCGCGGATCAGCGGTGTAAAAATGGATGTGCCCCGAATGATCCGCCATCGGAAAAATCCCCTGGGCGTAAGCGGAAAGCAGCGTTTGCGGATCGAGGCGAACCATCGGAACAAGATGATAACGTTTGGACGGCAGGACTGGCGCCGGGCGCCCCGCTACGGCGCCGATTCGATCCTCCCTTGGCGCCGCCGCACCTGCACGTTTCCCGGGAACGTTTGCCGCGGCGCGGAGGCGGCGTCATTGGCCATTTCGATCAACCGCTCCAGCGACGCCTCGCTCAACTCACCCGGCGGGGCGCCCCGCGACAGCAGCCACCGCCGCGCCGACTCGCGCGCCAAGAGCGCCGGAACACCCGCAAGCTCGCGCGGCCCAAACGCATCGCAGAGTCGCGGGGCCTTCTCTATCGTCCACTGCCCCAGCGCCCCGCAAGCCGCCCCCAGTTCCAGCAGCGCGCCGCGCAAGTCCGGCTCAGCCGCGAGCCATTTGCGCAAGCGGTTGCGAAGATATTGCGGCGACTGATTGCTCGCGTCCTCGCGCCAGCTCTGGCCGATTCGAGCAAGATAATCGCGCAGTGCATCGCGACTGACGCACAACAGCGGCCGCAGCACCAGCACCGAGCCGATGCGCGTTCGCCCCGCCATGCCGCGCAAACCCGCGGATCCCGAGCCGCGAATCAACCTCTGCAAGACCGTTTCCGCCTGGTCGTCGGCGTGATGGGCGAGAATGACCCCCTGCAATCGGTGCTGGGCGACCACGCGCCGGTACAGCGCGATCCGAATCGCGCGATACCGCGCCGACAGGTTCTGCGGTAGACGCGGAATCTCCGGCTCGATCTCGCTGCGCACTACGATCGTGCAGGAAACCTGAAGCTCCCCGGCAAGCTCTTCTATAAATCTCGCATCATCTGTACTGGCTTGTCCGCGCGTCTGGTGATCCAGATGCACGACGTGCAGCCACAGGTCGTCGCGACCGCGCAACAGGCGGAGCAGCGCCACGCTATCCGCCCCGCCGCTCACGGCCACCGCCCATGGGCCGGCGGGCACTGCGTCAATCGCGCCGTTCAGAAGTTTCATCCGCCTTTATCATACCCGCCCGCCAGCCAGCGCAATTCCGCCTCGATCAGGGATCAGGTGACTTGCCTGCACAAATCGGTATAGTTTCACGGCGGAGAAAGGCTCATCTAGCAATGGACTTTCCGGGTCTGTTCAAGAAGGCGTTCACGTCGGGCGCATCGGACATCCACTTGCGTGCCGGACGGACACCGATTCTTCGCCTGCATGGAAGTCTGGTCGCCGCGGGAGATGGCGCCGTCACCGAAGAAATGCTTCATACGCAGATCGAGCGCATGGTCCCGCAGCACCTTCGCGGAGACGTCAGCGCCGAGGCCGGCAAAGGCCTGGATTTTTCCTACACCGAGCCGGGCGCCGGACGGTTCCGGTGCAGTGCCTTCAAGACGCTCGGCCGCCTGGGGATGACGATGCGGACGATCAAGTCCGACATCCCTTCGATTCAAGACCTGAATCTTCCCTCGGCGGTGATGGACATTGCCCTCGCCCAGCGCGGCATGACCCTGATCACGGGAACGACCGGCAGCGGCAAGAGCACGACGCTTGCCGCGATGATCGACCTGATCAACAACAATTACGACCTCAAGATCATCACCGTCGAAGACCCGATCGAATATATCCACCAGGACAAGCGCTCGACCATCGCGCAGATCGAAGTCGGCAGCGACAGCACCTCCTTCGACCAGGCCCTCCGCCAGGCGCTGCGGCAAGACCCGGACGTCATTTTGATCGGCGAGCTACGCGACGTCGAAACCCTGCGCATCGCCCTGCGGGCCGCGGACACTGGGCACCAGGTCTTCGCGACGGTGCACTCGGCGCGAGCGGCACAGACAATCGAGCGGATCATCGCCATGTTCCCGCCCGCCGAACACAAGGTGCTGCTCTGGCAACTGGCCCACTCGCTGGAGGCGATCATCTCCCAGCGTCTGGTGAAGACGCGCGACGGCAAACGCCGGCCGGTCGTCGAGATCCTCCGCGGCGGGCCGGTGACGGAAAAGTTCGTCCTGGAAAACAAGCTCGACCAGCTCACCGAATTCATCGAGGGCGGCCAGAGCGGCATGCAGTCCTTCGACCAGCACCTGCTCCAGTTGTACACCGAACGATTGATCGCCAGCACCGAAGCCCTGCGCAACGCCAACCGCCCCGAGGCCCTGGCCACTGCGATGCGCGGGATCAAGTACGTCGGCAAGCCGGTATGACGAGGAACGACCCATGAGCGACGCGTCGGCATCCGCACCGGTCACAGTCGAGCGGCACGGCAATGCCGTCGTCGCGCGCATTTTTCCAAGAACCCCGACCGAAGCAGAGATGGCGCTGCTCAGCCAGAAGATCGACCAGGCGGCCAAGGAGCCGGGCGTTACGCTGGTCGCCGTCGATCTGACCGGCGTTGAAATGCTCCCCAGCCTCGGGCTGGGCGCGCTGGTGCAGATCGCCAACAAATGCAAGGCCCGCCGCCAGACCCTCAAGCTCGCCGCCTGCGGCCCCAAGCTCCGCCAGGTCCTCACCGTCACCCGCCTCGACCGCTTCTTCGATCTCGTCGACAAATTCGAGCCGGGGATGGAATAAGTCTGTGTCCCCTTCGCTTCAGCCAGTAAAATCTGTGACATGCGCCCAGGTCGAGCGCTGGCTTTCGTGGCGATGGTCCTGTTTGCGGCCGGCGTAGCGCGCGCCCAAAGCCAGTCGGAAGATTCCCGCCAGCCGGTTCCCAACTCGTCGAAACAATCTCCCGTCCTCAAGGAGCTCAAAGAGCAGTACAAGGCCGAATACGCCAACCGTGAGGCGGACGGTCAGCTCCAGCTCGCCCGGACCTTCCGGAAGGAGGCGGCAATCTCGGGGGAAGATCCCGTCCGCCAGTTCGTCCTGCTGCGCGAGGCCCGCGAGCTGGCGGTCAACGCCGGGGACCTGGACGAGGCGTTCGGCATTATCGACGACATGGCCAAGCTCTTCACCGTCGATGCCAGCGACATGAAGGTGACGGCCATGGCCGCGTCGCTCGACCGGGCGCGGGTCCCGCCGGGGCAGTTGGTGGATCAGTATCTGAAGATCGCGGACGCGGCCCTGGCGACCTACGACGTGCGGATGGCTTCGCAGGCGATGGTGCTGACCAAGCGGATCGTCTACGGCTCGCACGACGCCGCCGCCATCGCCCGCGTCCACGCGACGGACCTGCGGGTACACGAGGCCAGCCGGCAGCTCGAGCCCGTCGCCAGGGCCGCCAATTATCTCAAGGACCACCCCGACGACGCGCGTGCCAACCTCACCGTCGGTCGGTTCCTCTGCTTCGTTCGCGGGATGTGGACCGAGGGCCTGCCGCTGCTGGCCAAAGGCTCCGACAAGACGCTTGCCGACCTTGCCAACAAGGATATCTCCCACCCCGCAGACGCCCCGGGCCAGATGCAACTGGCCGACGCCTGGTGGTCGCTGCCCGACAGCAAAGACACGCCCCAAAAGCAAAGCCGCCAGCGTGCGGCCTACTGGTACGAGCAGGCCCTCCCGCAATTGAACGACCCGCAGAAAACCCTCGCCCAGCAACGCATCACCGAGGCCAAAACCGCCAATTGATCCTCAAAAAAACACGCCAAAACCAGCCAAATCAAGCCATTTATCATATTATTGCTGTCAGTTTCTGAGACACACCAGCCAAAATGGAGCACCCCATTATTCCCCTGCGTCTTTACCCGCGAGACTGCCCAGAATGCCGGGCCCTATGACGGTTTGCAATTCACTTCGCGAAGTATTCCTGGAGCGGCCTCACGCCCCACTGCCCTTCCTGCAACGCCCGAATGGCCCGTGCCGCGGCGCTGGCGCCGGTGATCGTGGTCACGATCGGCACCTTGTTCAAAACCGCCATCGCCCGGATCTTCCCCTCATCCGTCTGCGGGCCCTTTTTCGTCGGCGTGTTGATCAGCAATTGCACCTTCTTGTTCTTGATGTAATCGCTGATGTTCGGCCGGCCTTCGGACAGTTTTGGAATCCGCGTGGCCGGCACGTCGTTCTTCATCAGCGTTTTGTACGTCCCCTCGGTCGCGATGATCTGGAACCCTCCCTCAGCCAGCAGCCGCGCCGCCGGCACGATCGCCTCCTTGTCCTGGTCGCGTACGCTGATGAACACCGTTCCCTGCGTCGGCAGCGCGCTTCCCGCGGCGATCTGGCTCTTGGCAAACGCCAGCGGAAAGTTCTGGTCGATGCCCATGACTTCGCCGGTTGAGCGCATCTCCGGGCCGAGGATCACGTCGACGCCGGGGAATTTGGTGAACGGGAAGACCGATTCCTTGACGGCCGTGTGCTTCGGTGCGGTCGGCTCGGTGACGCCGAGCTCGGCAAGGCTCTTGCCCATCATTACCTCCGCCGCGATCTTCGCGAAGGGCTTGCCCTGGGCCTTGGAGACGAACGGCACGGTGCGGCTGGCGCGGGGGTTGACTTCGATCACGTAGATCTCGCCGTCCTTGACCGCGTACTGCACGTTCATCAGGCCGCAGACGCGCAGGGCCTTGGCCAGCTCCTTCGTCTGCCGCTTGAGCTCCGCGATGATCTTCGGGTCGAGCGAGTAGGGCGGCAGAGAGCAGGCCGAGTCGCCGGAGTGGATGCCCGCCTCCTCGATGTGCTCCATGACGCCGATCACCATCGCCTGGCCGAGGCCAGCTTGAATTTGTGACAATCCGCTTTGCGCACCGGCGACGAGCTTGCCCAGGAAATCCTTGCCCGCACGTTGCCCGTCAATCTCAACCACCTTGGAGTCGGTGTGCAGGCCAAGCGAGGACTTGATGGCGGACCCGACAACCTGTTCCGCGGACGATGTCACATCGTTCGTCGAGTTAAAATCGGCTAAGCAATCGACGTCGACCTCCGTCGCGTTATCCAGGAACTTGTCGATGAGAATCGGCGCGTCGGCGATCGTCGAGGCTTCGACGGCGTGGCTCATGTAGTAATTAAGCTGGTCCTCGTCGCTGACGATTTCCATTGCCCGGCCGCCCAGCACGAAGCTCGGGCGGACGAGCACAGGGTAACCGATGCGCCTGGCGACCTCGCGCGCCTCGGCAACCGAACGGGCAATGCCGTTCGCAGGTTGCTTCAGACCGAGTCGTTGCAGCAACGCCCGGAATTTCTCGCGGTCGCCTGCGGCTTCGAGCGACTCGACGGTCGTCCCGAGGATCGGAACCCCGGCTTCTTTGAGCCCCTTCGCGAGATTGAGCGGCGTTTGTCCGCCAAACTGGACGATCACGCCACGGACCAGGCCACGCGGGCCGGCGTCTTGCCACTCTGTGAGGCGACGGGCGAAGGCGGGGTCGTCGCTGGCGTGCTCCGCCACCCAATCTGACTCCTCGAGCACCTCCAGGACAACACCGTCCTGGCGCGTAATCATGACCTGCGGACCGGCGTTTCGGGTCAGTAGGAGTACAGCGCATTGCTTCAGGGTCCGGTCCTCCGCTTGCATAACACTCGCGATGGTTGCGCCGCGGAAGCCGCGCCGCTCGACTTCTGCACGGACGCCGGCGAGTTCAGTTGCGGTGATATTGAGCTTTGGGTCGAGCAGTTCGACACCGGTTCCCGTGGGCGGCCCAAACGGCCCGCCGTTGAGGCGCTCGCAGATATTGAGGATGTCCTCGTGCGTCAGGGGCTCGAAAAAGAGCAGATCGCTCGTGTCGTAGTCAGTGCTGACCGTCTCTGGATTGGAGTTGATCATTACTGATTCAAGCCCCAACTCGCGGGCGGCGAAGGCTGCTTGCACGCAGCAATAGTCGAACTCGATCCCTTGGCCGATGCGGTTGGGGCCGCCGCCGATGATGATGACTTTGGGTTTGTTGGTGAGGCGGATTTCGTCTTCGGATTTGGTCAGTGGTTTGTTGTCCGTTGCAAGCAGTCGGTACGGGGCCTCGTATGTCGAATAGTAATACGGGGTGGCGGCTTCGAATTCGGCCGCACACGTGTCCACCAGCTTGTAGACAGGGTGCACGCCGAAGAACTCCCGCCATCCTCGAATCGTTGATGGCTCTTCATTCGCGCCAAAGGCGTTCGCCAACTGCACATCGCTATAGCCGTACTCTTTGGCACGCTGGAACATCTCGGTCAGATGCTCAGGAGCGGTACCTTGCGACCGATTCATGCCCAATCGCATGTAAGTGGCGCCAACACGAAAAAGTTCCGCCTCGAACTCCACCAACTGCCTCATCTGCCCCAGAAACCACCGATCGATCTTGGTCAGCTCATAGATCTGATCGATCGTCCACCCCATCTTCATGGCGTAACGGATGTAGTAGAGCCGGCCCTGGCTGGGGACGGCGAGCTTGCGCCGCAGCTTCTCGGCGGGGATCGGCCACTCCTGGTCGGCCGACTCCCCCTGCACCGTCTTGTCGCTGTCGTCGCCGGCCGTGCGAGCCGTGGGTGGCAGATTCCCCGTGACACGGGTTTTTAACCCGTGCTGGCGATGCTCTGATTCAGAAGATGTAGATTTCTCGACGGACTGCGCACCAGGCACGGGTTGAAAACCCGTGTCACGGGGCCAAGGCAATGCCGCATCCCCCGTGACACGGGTTTTTAACCCGTGCTGGCGGTTTTCCACTTCGGACGATGTAGATTTCTCAACGGACTGCGCACCAGGCACGGGTTGAAAACCCGTGTCACGGGAATCTGAAGCCCGCTGCGCGTTCAACCATTTGTCATACTTGTCGAGCCCGAAGCCGAAACGCTTCACCTCCATGCTCCGGATGCCTTTTTGCAACGCTTCCTTGAACGTCCGCCCGATCGCCATTGCTTCGCCGACGCTTTTCATCTGCGTGGTCAGCGTTTCATCGGCATCGGGGAATTTCTCGAAAGTCCAGCGCGGGATTTTGATCACGCAGTAGTCGATTGTCGGCTCGAAGCACGCGACTGTTTTCTTGGTGATGTCGTTGGGCAACTCGTCCAGCGTGTAACCCACCGCCAGTTTCGCGGCGATCTTCGCAATCGGAAAACCCGTCGCCTTGGACGCCAGCGCCGATGACCGCGAGACCCGCGGGTTCATCTCGACGACGACCATGTCACCGTTCTCGGGGTTGACCGCGAACTGGATATTTGACCCGCCGGTCTCGACGCCGACGGCGCGGATGACCGCGATCGCCGCATCCCGCATGCGCTGATATTCCTTGTCGGTCAGCGTCTGGATTGGCGCGACGGTGATGGAATCGCCCGTGTGCACGCCCATGGGGTCGAGGTTTTCGATGGAGCAGATGATGACGACGTTGTCGTTGCGGTCGCGCATCACCTCCAGCTCATATTCCTTCCACCCGATGACGCTCTGCTCGATCAGCACCTCATTGACCGGCGACGCATCGAGCCCGCGCTGCACGATGGTCTCGAATTCCTCGACGTTGTAAGCGATGCCGCCGCCGGTGCCGCCCAGCGTAAAGGCGGGCCGGATGATGAGCGGCAGGCCGATCTCGGCCAACACCTTGCGGGCGGCGTCCATGTCGTGAACGACCCCACTCCGTGGGACCTTCAGGCCGATCGAAATCATCAGGTCCTTGAAGACCTGGCGGTCCTCGCCGCGGAAAATCGCCTGTCGGTTGGCGCCGATCATCTGGACGCCGTAGCGCGTGAAGATGCCGCGGTCGTAGCAGGCAATGGCCGTGTTGAGCCCCGTCTGCCCGCCCAAAGTCGGCAGCACCGCGTCGATGGGGTTCGGCCCCTTGGATTCGCGCTCGAGAATCTTCTCCACCGCCTCCGGCGTGATGGGCTCGATGTAAGTCGCGTCCGCGAACTCCGGATCGGTCATGATCGTCGCGGGATTGCTGTTGATCAGGACGATGCGGTAGCCCTCTTCCTTGAGGGCCCGGCAGGCCTGCACGCCAGAATAGTCGAACTCGCACCCCTGGCCGATGACGATCGGGCCGGAGCCGATAATCAGGATCGAATGAATGTCGGTTCGCTTTGGCATTTCTGAGGATTATCCCTGGGCAAAATTCGACGTACTTTACTGATCACGCGGCGGGAGGGAAAGATGCCGCTGCACCGGCAAGATGCCGCCGACGCGCAGCGTTCTCCATAGCGGAGCTTTACGGATTTGTCAGCGAACCCTCGCTCAGCCTTCCGCTTTCATCGCCCTGCCAGAACGATCCGGTCATCACGTCCAGACAGGTGAGCCCCCCACCCCGAACCGCGGCCGTGTCGATGCAGATGGAGTGGCCGCGATTGCACGGCCTGCCGCTTTTCTGCAAGGAATGTCCGCAGATAAGGACCTTTCCCGAGAAGTGCGGCTTCGGGTCTCGGAACGTCAGCCAGCGGAGAATATGAATCTTTTGGTCCGCCAAGGGCAGATCAGGATCGAGCCCGCCGTGCGCGAAGATATGGTTCTCGGTTTCAAACGAATCGACGCACCGGCGCTCCAGGAATTCCCAATGTGCATCCGGAATCTTTCCGCTCGGATATGACGCCAGCGCCGCCCGGCCGCCGACGTTGAGCCAGAACTGGAGCTCGTTGGGAAAATCTCTGGCTCTGATCATCAGTTCCTCGTGGTTTCCCCGCAGCGGAACCAGGTGGGTCGCGGCGTCGAGCTCGATGAGCCGATCGAGCACGCCGCAGGAATCCGGGCCCCAGTCGACGTAATCGCCCAGCGTGACAAGAAGGTCGTCGCGGCTTGGCGCAACGGCATCCAGCAGCGTGTCGAGCGCACGTTTGCAGCCGTGAATATCACCGATCGCCAGGACTCGCATAGGCGCCCGCTCAGTTGACGCGATCGCCGAGGAGTTCGGAAACCCTTACCCGCCCCGCGGGAAGATTCAAAGGCGCGACGACATCACTTCCCTGAAACGTTTCAATCGACCCGTATGTGAAACAATTCGCTTGCGTCGGGTCAGGAATCGGATCGCGATGGATGTGCAACTGGCGGTGGACCAGGTCCAGTATCCAGTAATCCTGCACGCCTGCTCGCGCATAAAGGCCGGCCTTCTCGCCGCGATCGAAGCTGAGCGTCGTGTCGCTAACCTCGATCACCAGCACGGCCTGCTTCGGATGATCGTGATAATCCTCCCGCCTGCCCGTCACAACCGAAACATCCGGCTCCGGCTCCGAATTCGGTCCCAGGTCCAGCGGCAACTGCATCCGCACCCAGAAGCTGGCGCCGAACAGCTCGCGCATCTTCTCCGTTGCGCGATCGGCGACTCGGCCGTGCTCGAATTTCTGCGGACTCAGGACCACGATTTCCCCGTCAATGAGTTCCGCACGTTGTCCGCGGAACCAGCCGAGCTCTGCCATTTCATGGTACTCGCTCTTGCTCCAATGGCGAAGCTTGGGGTCCTCTATAACGATCGTGTTCAGCACCTGCGGCATGGCAGTCAATTCTAGCAGTGGAACATGCTCTTGCGGAGCAATTGCCCAATCCGATTATCATGGGCACATGCCCAGTTCGTCCAAGACGAAGCGCAATTCCGCAAGCAGTTGGCCGATCAGGGAATTCTAGGGCATCAGCGCTGGCTCGATACCGAAGATGATGGCGACCGCGGCGACAAGGCTGCTGCACGCGATCAATAACTTCCATTTCCTCATCCTTGCCCCTCTTGAGCGGTTGTACTTTACTGACGAGCAGATCGAAGGGAAAGTTGCAGTCGGGAGGGGGAGGCTCCGGCCGAGCCGAAGTTTGCGAACGGGGAACCGCGGCTCGGCCGGAGCCTCGCCCTCCCGGATCCCCAAGTGGCCACGTCCGAAAGCGTGGAAGTTGACTTGTCCTCAATAACTTGCGCCGTTTTTAGAAGCGTTCGAACCGGTCGAAACGATATGCGTAAAAAGCGTTTTTGTTCCCGGTTGAAACGCGGGCGACGGGGTGTATAGTCTGCGGCGGATCGGCACGGAAGCCGACGCGGCAACTCTCGCCGCCGCGCCCCCGGGAAAGGGAAGTCCCACGATGTTACTGCACAACCTTCTCCAGCAGTTCCAAGCCGAAATCAGCCTCAGCGGCATCCCCAACGTCGAACTCACGGGAGTTTGCGAAGACTCGCGCCAGGTGCGGCCGGGAAATCTCTTCATCGCCCGCCCGGGCACCAAGGCCGACGGCGCGCGGTTCATCGCCGACGCCGCCGCCCGCGGCGCGGTAGCGGCGGTCACCCAGACCAAGCGACCTGGCACCCGCCTGCCTCAGGTTGTGGTCGCTCAGGCAAGCTCGGCCGCCTCGATCCTGGGAAATCTGTTCTTCGGGAGCCCTTCGAGCAGAATTCGTGTGCTGGGAGTCACCGGAACCAACGGCAAGACGACGACAACCTACCTGGTCCGCCACATCCTGGGCACGGTGAAGGCGCGCTGCGGGCTGATCGGGACGGTGGAGATCGACGACGGTCGAAGCCGCCACGAGGCCAGCATGACGACGCCCGCCGCCACCGAAATCGCTGAGCTGCTGGGCGCGATGCGCGACAAAGGTTGCCGGGCGTGTGCGATGGAAGTCTCCAGCCACGCCCTGGATCAGGGCCGCGTGGCGGGCGTCGAGTTCGCCGGCGCCGCGTTCACCAACCTGACCGGCGACCACCTCGATTATCACAAAACGATGGAGAACTACGCCGCGGCCAAGGCCGCTCTATTCTCGTCGCTGAGCGAGACCGCTGTAGCGGTCGTGAACGCCGAGGACAAGTGGTCGCAGCGAATGGTTCAGGACAGCCGCGGGCGGGTCATCCGATTCGGCTTCGGCAAGACCGCCGATTACCGGGCCCGCGACGTCGCGATCACCAGCAGCGGATCGAACTTCGTGCTGCACACGCCCGACGGCCGGGCCGAAGTGAAAATGCAGCTCATCGGACGGCACAACATCGAAAATGCCCTGGCGGCGGCGGCGCTGGCCGGGGAAGTCTTCGGACTCTCGGTTCATCAGATCGCCTCCGGGCTGCGCGACGCGACCGGCGCGCCGGGGCGATTGCAGGCGGTGCGTCTCGGGCAGCCGTTCGCGGTGTTGGTCGATTACGCCCACACGGACGATGCGTTGGAAAACGTCCTGTCGGCGCTTCGGCCGCTGACACGCGGGAAGCTCCGGGTGCTGTTTGGGTGCGGGGGCGACCGCGACCGCACGAAGCGGCCGCGAATGGCACGCACCGCCGAAAAACTCGCCGATGCCATCTACATCACGAGTGACAATCCCCGGACGGAGGATCCGCGATCGATTCTCGACGAGATCGTCGCCGGCTTGTCCGCGGCCGGCCGGGGCCGGGCAACCGTTGACATCGACCGTCGCTCGGCGATTCGCCGGATACTGGCCGACGCCGCGCCCGGCGACGTCGTGCTGCTGGCCGGCAAGGGCCACGAGAATTACCAGATTATCGGACTGGAAAAACGACACTTTGACGACGTCGAGGAAGCTATCTTGGCCCTGAAAACACGCCTCGCGGCGGCATAAGGTTGGAACCACGGAGGCACAGAGAACACGGAGGAAATACAAATACAGATGATCCACAGATTTCACAGATTACGCAGATTAAGAGGGACCAAAATCTGCGTAATCTGCGAAATCTATGGATCAACATCTTCGCCTTTCTCCGTGTCCTCCGTGCCTCCGTGGTTCATCCGTCCTCAGAGTTGCCCCCGGGCGCGAGATATTCGATTTTATTGACGTGAGCCGACATCCATGAAAGCTCTGAGCATCCGGCAAATCCGTCAGGTGGTTGGCGGCAAAGCGCTGTCGCCGATCCCTGCCGACGCACCGATGGTGCAGGCGGTTTGCACGGACACGCGAAGGATGGAAAAAGGTTCGCTGTTTGTCGCCCTCCGGGGCGACAACCACAACGCCCACGAATTTCTCCCCCAGGCGGCAGCGGGCGGCGCGGTCGCCGCCCTTGTCGAGCACCGTCCCGCCCAGAGCCTTCCCAACGTCTTGCTCATCGAAGTCCCCGACACCCGCGTGGCCATGGGAAAGCTGGCCAACTACTGCCGCCGCCACATGCAGGCCAAGGTCGTCGCGGTGGCGGGAAGCAACGGGAAGACCAGCACCAAGCACCTCATCGACGCCGCGTTGTGCGGCAAACTCCGCGGGTCCATCTCACCCAAGAGCTGGAACAACGACATCGGCG
>DATHPP010000431.1:0-21246 GCA_035483795.1 Tepidisphaeraceae bacterium
CCGACGGCCCGGCACGCAATAGCCATTTGCCCGTTACTGGCTCAGCCGCCGCCAGACCCCGTCCGACTGGAGAATTTCGTTGGGCCGGAAATTCCGCTTGTACTCCATCGCCCCGCACCCCTTGACCCAGTAGCCCAGGTAGTAATATGGAATCCCATTTTCGTGGGCGAACGCCAGCTCGCGCAGCGCCCCCAGCGTGCCTAGCCCCCGCGCCCGCTGCTCGGGGTCGAAGTAAAAGTAGACGCTGCTGAGCGCGGCGGGGCAGCGGTCGCAGATGCCGATTGCCAGCAGGCGGCCGGAGGCGTCGCGATAGTCGAACTCGATCGTGCTCTGGAGCGGCGAGTCGTATAAGAATGCCTCGAAAGCCGATTCTCCCTCGACGTCTTTCCGCCCGTGCCACTGGCGGAGGTATTTCTCGTACAGGGCGAACTTCTCTGCGGATATTGCGGGCTTGTGGTGCGTCACCAGCAGGTCGCTGTTTCGCCGCACGCACCTGCGCTGCGATTTGTCGGGACGAAAGTCCCCCACCGGCACGCGAATGGAAAGACACGCACGGCATCCCCGGCACACCGGCTGATAAACCAGCCGCCCGCTGCGGCGAAAGCCGCGGTCCATGAACCGCTCGTACAGCCCCGACGGCATCGAACTGGCCCAGACCGCCCGGTCCTCGGCCGCTCGACCCGGAAGATACGGGCAGGGATGCTCGGGCAGCGTCACGAGCCTCACGTCGACCGGCGGCGCCAGCGCCGGATACGCGCAGGAAAGTTGAACGGTCTCGTTGACCACAGTGTGGCTTTGCGCTCAGCGGACAAGCCGCGATTCGTTGAACTTCCGGACCGCGGGAGGGCGAGGCTCCCGCCGAGCCGCATTTTCCGCATCCCAGGCCCGGCTCGGCAGGAGCCTCGCCCTCCCAACTGCGGGTGCGAGTCAGTGCGGCATCGGGAATTTCTTGCAGAACTCGGCCACCTCGGCCCGAATCCCGGCCAATCCCTGCGGATCGTCCTTGAGGGCGACGGCGCGGTCGATGAATCCCGCGACAGTGGCCAGGTCCTGCTCCCTGAGCCCGCGCGTCGTCACCGCCGGCGTCCCCAGGCGCAGGCCGCTGGTCACCTTGGGCGGGCGCGGGTCGTTTGGGATGCCATTCTTGTTGGCGATGATTCCCGCGACTTCCAGCGCCTTCTCCGCCTCGGCGCCGGTGAGCTGGCCGCTCTTGGCCCGCAGGTCGACGAGCATCAGGTGGTTGTCGGTCCCGCCGCTGGTCAGCCGGTAGCCGCGCGACTGTAAGGCCTCGGCAAGGGCCCGGGCATTTTTGACGATCTGCCGAGCGTAATCGCGGAAGGCCGGCTTGAGGTTTTCGCCGAACCCGACCGCCTTGGCGGCGATGATGTGCATCAGCGGACCGCCCTGGCTCCCTGGGAAAACGCTGCGGTTGATGGCCTTGGAAAGGTCCTCGTCGTTGGTCAGAATCAGCCCGCCGCGGGGGCCGCGCAATGTCTTGTGCGTTGTCGTCGAAACGACGTGGGCATGCGGGAAGGGGGAAGGATGTGCACCGCCAGCCACCAAACCGGCGATGTGCGCGATGTCCGCGAACAACAGCGCGCCCACTTCGTCGCAGATCTCCCGGAACTTGGCGAAATCAATCGTCCGTGGGTAGGCGCTGTATCCGCAGAGGATCATCCGTGGCTTGAATTCCTTTGCCTTGGCGCGCACGGAGTTGAAGTCGATCGTCTCGGTGGCGGGATCGAGCTCGTAATGTTCCGATGATAGAAGATCGCGGAGGTATTGAGCTTCATTCCATGGGACAGATGCCCGCCGCTGGCGAGGTTGAGCGACAGAAACGTGTCGCCCGGCTTCATCATCGCCATGAACGCAGCCAGGTTGGCATTGGCGCCGCTGTGAGGCTGCACGTTGGCAAAGCGGCAGCCGAAGATCTGTTTGGCCCGCTCGATCGCGAGGGTTTCGATTTCGTCGTAGAACTGACAGCCGCCGTAGTATCGCGCGCCGGGATATCCCTCGGCGTATTTGTTGGTGAGGACCGATCCCGCCGCCTCCATGACCGCGGCGGAAACGTGGTTTTCGCTGGCGATCAATTCCAGCGTGCTCTCCTGCCGCTGGCGTTCCTTCTCGATCAGCCCCGCGATCTGCGGGTCAACGTCCTTCAAGCTCATTGGGGCGCCTCCAGATCAAAAGCACGAGTTCCTTCTTCGCGCCCGCAAGCGGGGCCGCTAAACCCGGAAAGTAAACTTCGTGCTCGCCATCGAACGCGCGATTGTAGCGGGGATGCAAAGCGGAGAAAATGAGACGCGATGTCGAAGCGGGCTTTGCTGATTGTCGGGGGGATGGTTGCGGCCGCGCTGGCCGTTGTCATCGGGGTGGTCGCGTATCAGTTGCACGTTCGCGCCGCGGAGCAGACGACGCTCGCCGTGGCGCCGCCGCTGGGAAAGATCCAGACGCCGCAGACCCAACCCGCGACGACGACCCGGCCCGTCCCCCTGCCCGCTGAGACACCGGTCGAAAAAACGTACATGGACGTGATCCGCGCCGAGTTTCCGTCGCTGCCGACGACGCAGCCGCTGGCAGCGCCGCTGGACCTGAGCCAGGCGGCGCGGATGATCCTCAGGGACCCGCTTTACCTGAGCAAATCCCGCGGCGACCTCTGGATCACTCGCTCCGACGCTCCGCCGATAAAACAGCTTCTGCACGAGCTGATCGATCCGACGATCCAGGATTCGCAGTCGCACGTTCTGCCCGAGCGCGTCGCATACGTGCACTGGATGCCAAACGAATCCGGGCCGTGGATCCCGTACCTGGTTTGCCGGAACGAGAAAGGGACCGGCTATGAGGTCGTCTCGGCAAAGGACCGCAAGGCGCTGCCGGTCCAGCGGGAATTCGATTGGGACCGCGCCTTTTCCTGGAACGAGAACGTCGTCGTGCCAAGCCGCACCGGCGTCTCGATTTTGCGGTTCGGCCCGAACATGAAAGAATCCTTCCAGCAACTGGTGCCCGACAGCACCGCCAACGCCGGCCAACCTCAGGCGCTGCTGGATTGGCAGGGCTTGCTGGTCTGGGCGCCTTGGGAGCGCGGGGCCACCGGGAGTAACGGCGCGTTCCGCTATGTGGACGGCAAATGGAGGCCGCTCGGTCCGGAACAGGGCTGGCCGCGGAAGCTGGCATACCTCGTCCCCCTGCACGATGGCACCGTCTTTCAATTCGTCCAGGGCACTGATGATGCGATCACGGTGCAGACCACGTCGCTGGATCAGGCGGCGGTCGACGAGCAGGCGATTGGTAAGTTGGTCGCCCAACTGAGCGACATCGACCAGGATGTTCGCCACAAGGCGTTTGCCGATCTGGCCAATTTCGGGCCCGGCGCCTGGCCGGTGCTGGAGAAGCTGAGCAAAACGCAGTCGCCGCAGGCCAGGGTCCTGCTCGCGCAGCTGCTGAAGGACCGCAACCGTCCGACGCTCAGCGGCATGACGCTTCTGGGCAAGGGCTCGCTGACACTGGTCAGCCGGCTCAGCGATGGCGGCGTCGTCTTCTATGCCGAACAAGGCGTCTCGATCCCCGAGTCCGACAACCAGACCACCACCACGGCCCCGGCGTGGCTGAGCATCCGGCCCGGCCATTTCGTCGAGCTGCTTCCGGCGGCCATGGTGGTTGACCTCAAGCCCGATGCCTGCACGTTTGAAGTGGTTGGTGACCAATGGATCGTGAGCAGCGACGCCCGCGGGCCGCGGCTTTTTTACGGCAACGGCACGGCGACATTGCTCCGCAAGGACGAATTGGCGTTCAGCCGGCCGCTCGGCATGGACCAACTCGGCCGCTGGCTTTTCCGCGAGCCGAGCCCCAAACCCGGCGCCACGCCCCCGACGCTGATTATCGACCCGCACCTTCCCGACCCGACGCCGCGGCTGCCCGCCTGGCAACTGGCCATCGCCGAGACGGTCGGCTGGGACAAGGACAACTGGCCCGTCGTCCAGAACGGCGCCGCCTACGCGCTGATGGATTCCGACTGGCGCCCGATGGACAAAAGCGAAAAGGTGTTTACCGTCCCCGCGCCGCCGGCGTCGTCCACCCAACCATCGTCGGCGACCCAGCCGTCGTCGCCTACGCAGCCGCCGTCGTCCATCGAGCCAACGACGCAGGCCGCCGAGCCTCCGATCCTCACAGCGCCGGATGGCACGCGCTACTTCGGCGGCCTGACTGATCTTCGCGTCACAAAGCCGGACGGAAAGACCATCGCCTGGCCGCTCCCCGACATCGCCAACGGCGCCGACCCGGTCTGGCTCGTCCGCGACCACAGCGGCAAGCTCTTCCTGTTCAACCAGCCCGGCCGCGTTCTGCGCATCGCCCCCACGCCCAAGGGCCCCGAGCCGTTCAAACTGGAGGCGACCTTCACCCGCAACATTCCATCGGGGAAACTGACGCGGGTCTGGCTCGACCCGGCGGGCCGCATCGACCTCACCTGGGGAAACCGCCTCGCCATCCTCTTCCCCGACGGCTACATCCCCCGCGAAATCCTCCAGAAGATCGTCGATCGCAGCGGTCTTGACGCCGAGGGGCAGTGAATGTGGCGAATCAACGGACGAGAACGAGAAGGAGAATGATTACGAGTAGGAATAAGAGTAGGAGCACGAGCAGATTAGGTCCAGGAGCAAGCCATCCTACTCCTTCTCTTTCTCGTGCTCGTACTCTTCTTCCTACTCATACTCCTTCTCGTGCTCGTACCGGGGCGGGCGCCGTCAAGAAGCAGCAGTGCCCCTCTTAACGCAGCCGGGACAAGAATGATCCTGTCCCGGGCAGCAGGAACGGAACTTCCTCCGGAAGACGCCGTCAGTGGTTTGTGTTGTCGGATGGTCCGGCCCCGTAGCCGGTGGATTGCTGGGCGGTTGCGCCGATGGCGGTGGATTGCGGGGCGCCGGCGCCCTGGGTCTGCTGGAGGTTGGCCAGGCCGGTCAGGGCATCGGCGGAGGGATGAAGCGTCCTGGGGTTGGGGCCGTCGACGAGCTTGATCTGGTTTTCGGGCAGGCCGCGGGCCTTGAGGTAATCGGTGACCATCTGGTGCGCGGGAGCCAGGTCGGCGCCGGCGGGCAGATCGAGGTAGACCACCAGCGGCTGGGCCGGGTCTTCGTCCTCGAGCATGAGCTCGAGCTTCTGGCGGCCGGTAGAATTGAGGCCGGCATCATTGAAATGGCAGGAATAGAGCGTGGCGTCGGCGCGGGCGCCGCGTGCCGCCTGGGCGGCGGCGACGTTGTCGACCGAGTGAGGCTGGTCGTCGGGAACGAAGTGTTCCCCGTGCAGGAGCGGCGGCGGGCTGGCGGACTGACAGCCGGCGACGGCCAGCAGGGCCGCCGTCGCCAGGAACTCAAATGTTGGGAACCATTTCATAATTGAATCTCCTGCAACTTTCCCGCACTCGTGAGCGGCCGCCAGGGCCGGTTAGTTGAACAACGCGCTTCCCATCAACTGAATCACGGTTGGACCGGCGATGATGATGATGGTCGCCGGGAAAATGCACAGCACCAGCGGAAAGCTGATCTTGACCGACGCCGTCCCGGCCAATTCCTCGGCGGCCAATTGCCGGGCGACCCGCAACGACTCGCTGTGCACCCGCAGGGCGTCGGCGACGCTGGTGCCGAAACGCTCGGTCTGAATCAGCATCGACGCCAGCGACTTGATGGCGGGATTGCCCGTGCGCTCGCCCATGTTGCGCAAGGCGTCGGTGCGCGAGAGGCCAATGCGGGTTTCCATGTGTGCCATTCCGAACTCGCGGCTGATCGCCGGATGGGCGATCACCAGCTCCTGGCCGATACGCTGGAGGGCGCTGTCGATGGTGAGACCGGCCTCGATGCAGATGACCATGAGGTCCAGGGCGTCGGCGAGGCCGTGGTTGAGATTGCGCTGGTTGGCAGCAGTCTGGAATTTGAGCCAGAGAAGCGGCGCCACATAGCCCGCCAAACCTCCGATCGAAAAGCCCAGGAACAGCTCCCCGGAATAGACGCCGATCACCCAGCCAACGATGACACCGATGACGAGGCAGATGACCTTGGCGCCGATGACGGCGCGGGCGGCGGTGGGGGTGTAAATCCCGGCGCGGGCCAGGCTTCTGCGGATGACGATCTGTTTTCCCGAGTCGCGCGGCATGAAAGGCCGGGCGGCATACTGGCCCAGCTTCTGAAAGAGCCGCCTGGCCGTGAGCGTTCGCTTTTCCGCCCGGCGTTCTCCGCCCCCGGTCAGACGGTTGCGGAGCTTGCCTTCGGTTCCGCGGGCCAGAAGTTGCATGGCCAGAACGTAACTGGCCAGCGAGACTGCGCCGAAGACGCACAGGAGGATGAGGATCTGGTCGGTCATTTCGAGCTCACACGCGAACGGTGGTGATCCTTCTGATGAAAAGCAGCCCGACCAACTGGAGCGTCGCCGCCAGGAGCAGCAGGAGCCGGCCGGGCATCGTGTACAGGAGCACCCGTCCCCGGACCGGGTCCATGGCGTAAGTGATCAGGAACATGACCAGCGGGAACAGGACCATGACGTAGCCGGTCAGTCGGCCCTCGGCGGTCTTGGCGCGGACGCTAAGCTGGAGGCGCAGCCGCTGACGGATCATGTGGGAGATGTTCTGGAGGACCTCGGCCAGATCTCCGCCGCTCTGACGCTGAAGAATGACGGCGGTGGCGAAGAAGGCGAAGTCGGTCGACTCCAGACGCCCCGCCATCTCGCGCAGAGCGTCCTCGATGGGCTGGCCAAGCCCGTGCTGGTCGTAGCAGCGACGGAATTCGCGGGCCAGCGGATTGGGCAGTTCCTCGGACATCATTTGAAGCCCGGTACTGAAGCTCTGGCCGGCGCGGAGGACACGCGAGAGAAAATCGAGCGCATCGGGGAGCTGTCGGATGACCGACCGCTTCCAGTGATCGACTTTGCGCATCACAACAAATGCGGGCAGGTAGGCCGCGCATGCCGCCGTACAGAACATAAAAAACGGGACGTCGGTCACGAGCCACGTAATCGCGGCGCTGCCAAGAGCCGCCAAAAGCGAAATTGCGGCAAACTGGGCGAGCGTCACCGACGGATAAACCTGCGCCAGCCGCTGCTGAAGCAGTCGGGCCGGCCGCAGCTTCCCGAGCATCCCCGGCAGCGTCTCCCTGAGGTCGATCAAGCGGACCGATCGCTCGGTAGTGGCGGCGCCGGCGAGGCGCTCGGGTGTTCCGAGGCGCTGGCGGAGCTTGCGTTTGCGCGCTTCCAGCAGGTTGAGCAGGCCGTACGACGCGGCCCAGATGACCGCCGCGACGGCGATGGCGATGAGGATGATGAGCACCGTGTCCATGGACCGACTCACTTGGTTTCGATCGCCCTTCTCTGGAACAGCTCGACCGGCAGTTGAATCCCGCGGCTTTCGATGCGGTCGTAGCTGCGCGGGCGGATTCCGGTGCAGACGAAGTGGCCGACCGCATGGCCGTCGACGTCGACGCCGGTTTGCTCGAAGAGGAACAGGTCGTGCATCTGGATGCTGTCGCCCTCCATGCCGGCCAGCTCGCTGACGCTGACGATCTTTCGCCGTCCACCTGGCAGGCGGCGCATCTGCACAATGATCTGAAGGGCGCTGGCGATCTGCTGCCGCAGCGCCCGCAACGGGATCTCGTAGCCGGCCATGGCAATCATGACCTCGAGGCGCGCCAGGGCGTCGCGGGCGCTGTTGGCGTGGACGGTGGTCATCGAGCCTTCGTGACCGGTGTTCATGGCCTGGAGCATGTCCAGGGCTTCGGCGCCGCGGGCCTCGCCGACGATGATGCGGTCGGGCCGCATGCGCAGGGAGTTTCTCACCAGGTCGCGCTGGGTGACCTCGCCCTTGCCCTCGATGTTGGGCGGGCGGGTTTCCAGCCGGACCACGTGGGGTTGCTGGAGCTGAAGCTCGGCGGCGTCTTCGATGGTCACCACCCGCTCCTCGGTCGGGACAAAACGCGAGAGGCAGTTGAGGAGCGTGGTTTTGCCCGAGCCGGTACCGCCGCTGATAACGATGTTGCAGCGTGCCTGAACGGCGGCGGCCAGAAAATCCATCACGGCGGAAGGAAATGCGCCGTGGCGGATCAGATCCTCGAGCTGGAGCGGGCGGGTCCCGAAGCGACGGATCGACATCGCCGGCCCGTCCAGGGCCAGCGGAGGAATGATGGCGTTGACGCGGCTTCCGTCGGCCAGGCGCGCGTCGACCATCGGGCTGGTCTCGTCGATCCGCCGACCCACCATCCCCACGATCCGATCGATGATCTGCCGCAAGTGTCCGTTGTCGCGGAAGCGAACGTCGGTGAATTCCAGCCGGCCGCGGCGCTCGACGTACACGCGGTCAAACCGATTGACGAGAATGTCGGTGATCGTCGCGTCCTTGAGCAACACCTCCAGCGGGCCCAGGCCGAAGGTCTCGTCCATGACATCGTCCATCAACCGGTCCTGGTCGGTGCTGCTGATCAGCCCTTTTTCCGACTGGCACAATTCGCGGACGAGCACGCGGACTTCCTCGCGGACGGTTGCCGGTGGAAGCGTGCGCAGGTTCTGGAGATCCAGGCGTGTAACAAGCTGCTGGTGAATTCGCACCTTCATCTGCTGAAGGTAAACCTGCCGCTCGGCCTGCTGGGGAGAAGGAGGCGGCGCGATGATCGCCGGCCGGTCCGGAAGCTCCGCGGCCGAACGCGGCACGGCCGATGCGGGGGCCGGCTTGGAAGGCACCACCGGCTCGGCGATCGCGGTTGAAGTCTTGGCGAACAAACCCATTTACTTCTCCAACTACTTTGCGTCATTCAACGGCAGCCGACTGGCGCAGCCAGCGCTCACGCCGCTGCGGCGGCGGTGGCGCGGTTGTGCAACGACTCGGCCAATCCGATCAGGCTCACGCTCATTTCCGCCCGCGGAGCGCGGAGCACGACCGGCTCGCCGTAATTGATCGCGCCGATCGCGTTCTTGAAGTCGTTCGGAACGGTCCAGGAAATCTTCAGGCCCAGCGCCCGCTCGACCTCGTCGGGCTCGATGTCGGCGCCCTTTTTGACGTAACGATTGACGACAATGCGGATTTTGCTGGCCTCGATGCCCATTCGCCGCAGCACGCCGACGAACCGCTCGGCATTTTTGGCGCTGGGAACGTTGAGCTGCATGGTCAGCAGATTCACGTCGGCGGCGGCAATAATCGTCGAGTAAATCGGATCGATGCTCATCAGAGAATCCAGGACGACGTAATCAAACACGCGGCCCAGCACGCCCAGCAGCCGCAAAATCCCCGACTGCGTGACGCGTTGTGAATCCTCCGGCAGATCGGGCCGGGCGAGGATCGCCAGGCCACTGCCCGGATGCAGGGTGAGCGCGTTGTCCAGGAGCTGCTTGTCCACCTTGTCGGCCGAGTCCATGACGTCGGCCAGCGTGTAGCGCGGCCGCACGTCGAAGTAGCTGGCGACCCCGCCGCGGATCAGGTCCATATCGATCAGGACCGTCTTGTGCGATTTGGCCAGGGCGGTGGCGACGTTGCAGGCGACCGTCGTCGACCCGCACCCGCCCACGGTCGGCACGACGTGAATGATCCGTGCCTTGCGGCCCATGCCGTAGCTCTGTGCTGCGCGGTCGACGGCGGAAGCAAGCTTTTCCTCGCTCATCGGCAGCGGGATGAATTCCTTGATCCCCAGGTGCATCGCCTCCATGAGCAGGTGGGGGTCGAGGACCTGCGACATGACGAAGAAGCTGACCGAGGGAAACTGCCGTGGCAGGTGGGCAATTCGCTTGAGATTTTCGTTGGCGGAAGGATCGAGGTTAACGATGACCAACTGAGGGGTATCGGGCCGGGCCAGCATGACGCCAAGAGGCTCGACGCCGGAGAGTTGGGCGATGCATTGCACGCCGAACCGCGCTAACACCGCGGCCAGCTCCTGGCGGTTTCCCGGATCGGCGTCAACCATCGCACACGTGAGCGTTACGTACATTCGTCCACCTTGGAAGATTTACCTGGCGGCCGATCCCGCGGCCTGTGCCGGCGTGAAGCCATACGTGCCCTGGAACATGCGCGGCGGCATGGTGGAAGGCGCGTGCGTCGTATCGGCCGCCGGGCCTCCCAGATCGGCGTGGAGGAACAGTTGTCCCTCAGTCGGATATCGCCAGTGCTCGCCGACCGAATCGGGTACCTGGTCCGGGTTCATCGCGCTGACCAGCCGGGGCGTCACGAGCACGACGAGTTCCGTCTCCTCTCGCACGTACCGAACGGATCGAAACAGTGGGCCGAGAATCGGCATATCTCCCAGCACCGGTGTGATCGAACTGGTAGCGGTGGCGCGAGTGCTGAGCAGACCCGCTAACGAAAGTGTCTGGCCTTCGTTGAGCTCGACGGTCGTGTCGGCGTTGCGTTCCACGAGCCCCGGAACGAGGAAACCGTTGAGGGTGACCGCGTTGGTGTAGTCCAGGTCGCTCACCTCGGGCCGGACGCGGAGGCGAACGCGGCCGTCGCCCAGGACGACCGGCGAAAAATTCAGCCGCACGCCATAGGGTTTGTATTCGATGGTGATGGTGGCCACCCCGCCAGCGCCAGTGTTCTGGGGCACGGGATACGGATATTCGCCACCGGCCATAAAGCTGGCCTCACCGCCGCTCATCACCGTTAGATTGGGTTCTGCAAGCACGCGCACAAGGTTGTTCTGGCGCAAGGCGGTGAGGAAAATCTCGAAGGGCGTCTTCCCCGCCACGCCGGCGCCGAATTGCGTGGTCCCGCTGCCGGGAAACGGGATGGAAAGTGCACCGGCGTTGATGTTGGTTGGCGCGTTAACGACGCCGATGGGTGCGACACCACCGATGATACTTCCGCCGAATCCGGTACTGCCGTTGCTGATCCCGAAGTCCACAGCCAGTGCGCTGGTGACGGATTTGGAGACCTCGGCGAACCGAACCTGGAGCATGACCTGCTGCCCGCCGCCCACTTCCAGAAGATTGACCACCTTGGCGTTTCCGGCAAAGGGGGTGGCAACCTGCACGATCTGATCCGCGACTTTGGCGTTGTGCACTCTGCCGCGCAGTACGATCGCGCCGCTTGCCAGACTGGGCTCAACTTTCGCATCGGGAAAGACGCTATTGAGCTCCTGCGTCAGCGCAGACAGATCGGCGCTGACGACGATTTCCACAGCCTGTGAGCGGCCGCGGTCGTCCCAGACGACGATCTGCGTGTATCCAGGCTTTTTGGCAGTCAGCATGATATCGGTGGGGCTGACGACCTTCGCCAATATCACCTCGGGCTGAGGGACGTCCACTGTATGGATCGGAACTGCTGTCCGAATCAAACGGCTCTGGTTGACGGTCAAGGTAATTCTGCCGCCCAGTTCATCGATGCCGGTCGCGATCAGCGGCTGATCCGCTTGGGCGGGCCGGGTTTGGGGCGCAGTGTCGTCCGCAGCGGCCGCGGAAGGCATCAAGGCACAGGCGATCGTCGCCAGCAGCAAACCGGCCGTCCGGATCAGGGGACATCTTTGACTCGCGAACTTGAACATGACTCGACCTCTGGCTGGTGACGCTGGCCTCATTGCGGGACCGCGGGCTGCGGGGAGTTGGCATCGGTCACTGCCGATCCGCCGGCATCAGGCTGTGTTTGGGTGAAGCTGACGTGGCGCTCTTCTGCGCCCAGAATTACCGTGACGATTCTGGCCGGTGGAGGATCGGGCGCTTTGGTGAAGATTTCGGGCTGTGTTGTCGGCGCTGGCACGACGGGCTGAGTGACGATGACCGGCGTCGTCACGGGGGCGGGCGGCTGATAGCCGTCCTCACCACGCAGCTCCGCCATCATCACACCGTCGTCGACCAGGTCTTCGGCGTCGTTGGCCGCTCGCAGAACCAGCCGAACGCGGCTGGTCGTCATCGCCAGATCAAGCGCCTCCACGTCGTGCGGAGAGGCAAGCAACGTCACGGTCTTTGGCAAGGCCTCCTTGTCGCCCTCGGCATGGCCGGAACTGAGCCGCTGGCCGACCGCCGCCACGGTCAGGTTCTGCACGATGGTGCGGGTGATGGTTTTGTCGGGGTTGTCGCGGCCGATTGCGGTGGCAACCACGTCGACATGGCTGCCGGGCGCGAGCAGGCCCGCTACGCCGCCGCTTTCGCTCACGTCCACGGTCACCGCCCGCAGGCCCGACGGAACCAGCGCGGCCAGTCCGGGCAACGCGCCTTTGGGCGCCAGGAGCGAGCGTTGAAACGGCTGACCTTCAATCATCGGGGCCGAGACGACCCGTCCGATCAGCTCTCCGGGATCGGTGAAGCTCTGCGGGGGCGGCGCCTTGGCGGCAATCGGCATTCTCGCCAGTTGCTCGGCGCCGATCACCTCGCCGGGCGCCAGCGGGACCTTTGCGACGATGACCGTCACACCCGGTTCGGCATCGGTGGCTTTTTTCCCGTGCAGCAAGCGGCCGGCCATCACGGCGGCGATCACGCCCAACATCAGGGCGGCTGCCAGCGGAACCCAGGTCTTGACATTCATGGACTGCTCCCGCGGCCCACAGGTTGAGCCGACCTCGTTCTGTTCGGCGCGTTAATTCTTGAGGTTTAGACGGATTTACAGAGCTTTGTCATCCGCAGGGGCTGGCCGGAGAATCGTGCTCTGACTCTACAGTCAACGCGGTTGTTCCCGGACCCGCGGCGGCGCCGCCGTCTGCGCGACGCCCTGCACCGTCTTCTTCAGGTAGACGCGCCAACTCGTACCACCACCAGCACAACCGCGATCAGGACGGGAACGGCAAACGGCAGCGGGCGCTCGACGCTGCGGCAGGCACGGCCGGTGCGCGCCGTCTGCTCCAGGCCGATGTCCTGCACGTGCAGGAAATTCACCGCCAGCACGGCACTGTTGCGGAACAGGACCCGCATGCGTCGCTGGGACGCCGCCTGGGCGATGACGATCGTCAGGCCAATCACCTTCTCAACGATGAGGACCACGACGGCCGGCACCGGACCGAGCCACGCGCCGACACCGGCCATCAATTTCACGTCGCCGGCGCCCAGCGCACCGAGTGCGAACAGAAGAAAGGGAACGACCGCCGCGGCCGCCAGCCCCAGCATCGACTGCCATAGCGTCAGTACACTTCCCGGCATCAGACTTTGTCCGATGCCGCTCAGGATCAGCAGAAGATTCAGCCAGTTGGGAATCCGCCGCTCGCGAAAGTCGATGATCGCCGCCCAGCAAAGCAGTGCCAACAGCGGTGCGAACCTGGCCAAAGTATGCAGCGTGCTCATTTGTCCGGGCGCGGCAACGGCGCAATCCTAGTAAGCTGATCGGTGAAGCAGACCGGTCCCTTGATTCGTGGAGGCGGAAGCGGTCCGACCTTTGCTTACCGGACCCAGCGACGCGCATCTGCGACGTTGTTCTCGCAGTGGCAATGGAAGGCAAATGGCTCAACCGGTGGAATTGGGTAATAAAGGCTCACGTTTCATCGTGCTGGCCTCAACCTTCCTGGTGATTGCGGGATTGTACTTCAGCCGCGAAGTGCTGATTCCGCTGGCGGTGGCGATCCTGCTGAGCTTTGTGCTGACGCCGCTGGTGAGCTGGCTCGAACGTGTCGGCCTGCCTCGGCCGGCGTCGGTGTTGATCGTCGTCCTCATCGGGGTAGGACTGCTGGCGATCATCGGGTACGTCGTCGGACGCCAATTCGTCTCGGTCATGGACCAGTTGCCCAATTACCAGGGTGAACTGCGGACCAAGCTGGCGAACATCCGAAGTCACGGGCATTTTTTTAAAAAGCTGGAGAATGAAGCGCAGAGTTTGAGCGCGGACGCCGGCGCCGCCACGAAGCCCGCGGCGACCGCCCCTGCGGGGACCCAGACAGCGCCGCGCCCGCCGGCGACCCAGCCATCGGATGAGAATCCGCTGCCGGTCCGCATCGTCGAGCAGTCGACGTCCCTAACGGCTGTGAGCAACTACGCCGGCACGTTTCTGGGACCGCTGGCCGATGCCGGACTGGTTCTGGTGCTGGTGATCTTCATGCTCTACGGCCGCGAGGACCTGCGCGATCGGATGATCCGGCTGGTGGGGCACGGACGGCTCAATCTCACCACCAAAGCGCTGGACGAGGCCGGCTCCCGTATCAGCCGCTATCTGGGAGCGCTGGCAATCGTCAATACGTGCTACGGCATCTGCGTGTCGCTGGGCCTCTGGGGCATCGGACATCTCTTTGGCGAAGGCCACACGTTTCCCAACGTGTTGGTCTGGGGGTTGCTCGTAGTGCTGTTCCGGTTTGTGCCGTACATTGGCATTTTCATCGCGGCAGCGTTTCCGCTGCTGCTTTCGTTTGCGCTGTTCCCCGGCAGTGCGGTGTTTTTTGCGACAATCGCATTATTTGCCGTGCTCGAGGTGACGGTCAGCCAGTTCATCGAGCCGTACTGGTACGGCGCCTCGACAGGGATGTCGGCGCTGGCGGTGCTGATCGCAGCCGTGTTCTGGACGTGGCTATGGGGACCGGCGGGCTTGCTGTTATCGACGCCACTGACGGTTTGCCTCGTGGTGATCGGGAAATACGTTCCGCAGTTGCAATTCCTGGACATCCTGCTGGGGGATGAGCCGGTGCTGCCCCCGCACATGCGGGTTTACCAGAGGCTGATTGCCGGCGACGAAGATGAGGCGCAGGAACTTCTCGAAGCCGAGCACAAAGAACGCCCGCTGCTGGAGGTGTATGACGAGGTGCTGGTCCCGGCGCTGGCGCTGGCGGAATTGGACCACCACCGCGGTTCGCTGGACGGTGAGCAGATCGCGTTTGTTCGCCAGAGCATGCGGGGGATCATCGAGGAGTTGGGCGAGCAGGAGAGGCAGATGCGTCTGACCGACGCCGCGGCCCGGACCGAGGAGCAGGCCAAGGACCAGCCCGCCGCCCCCGGGCGCCCGCCGCCCAGGTCCAGTCTGCCCAAAGACTGCGTCGTCAATGTCCTGCTCCTGCCGGCAAAAAATGAGTCCGACGAGATCGTCTGCCTGATGCTGCTCCAGGTGCTCGAACTTCGCGGTTATTGCGCGATCACCACTGGCGTGGATTCACTGGCGTCGGAAATGGTGGAGCTGATCGAGAGCCGCAAGGCCGACCTGGTCTGCGTCTCGGCGATGCCCCCCGCCGCCGTCGCCCACGCACGTTACCTCTGCAAGCGGGTGCACCTGCGCTTTCCCGACATGCGCATGGTCGTCGGCTTATGGACGGCAAAGGGCGACCTTCGAAAAGCCAAATTGCGCATCGCCTGCGCCGAAAGCGTGCCAGTGGTCACGACGCTCGCGCAGGCGGAACATGAAATCGATCAGATGGCACAGCCCATTCTCGTGACCGGTTGAACGGTGATGCCGCCGAGGCGTCGCACTAGGCAGGTCGCCTTATCGCGGCGAAGGAACCTGCTCGAGGATCTTCTGTAGAATTCCTTGCGTTCCCAACGAATCGCCGTTGTGAAGATAAGACTTGCCGATGACGCGATGAGCGCAGACCGGGGGGAAAAGGTCCTTGACGTCGTCGGGGATGACGTAGTTACGACCCGCCAACAGCGCGGCGGCCTGCGAAGCGTGCGTCAGGGCCAGCGCCCCCCGCGGCGAGACACCCAGGTGAAGTTCGTCGCTCTGGCGCGTTGCCTCGACCAGGTCGAGAATGTATTCGACGATCGTGGTGTCCAGCCGGACCGATTGAAGCCGGTCCTGGAGGTCCACGATCTCCGGGCCGCCGGTCACCGGACTCAACCGCTCGAGCGCCGTCCGGCCCGGCTGCGTCGTCAGAATCCGGTGCTCCGATTGCCGTTCCGGATACCCCACCGAAATCCGCAACAGGAACCGGTCGAGCTGGTTCTCCGGCAGGTGATACGTCCCCTCAAACTCGAAGGGATTCTGCGTCGCCACCAGCATGAACGGACGGGCCAGGGCGAAGGTCTGATTGTCGATGCTGACCTGCTCTTCGCTCATCGCCTCCAGCAGCGCCGACTGCGTCCGCGGCGTTGTGCGGTTGATCTCGTCGGCCAGCACGATGTTCGCAAAGACAGGCCCGGGCTTGAATTCAAACGAGTGAGACTGGTTATTGTAGACGCTGACCCCCAGCACGTCGCCGGGCAGCAGGTCGGGGGTGAGCTGGATGCGGCTGAAGCGGCAATCGATGCTCCGCGCCAGCGCCCGCGCCAAAACCGTCTTCCCCACCCCCGGCACGTCCTCGATCAGCACGTGCCCCCGCGCCAGCAAACCGATCAGCAGGAGGTCGATGGCCCGGGAATGACCGAGAAATACGGTCGCGATATTCTCCCGAAGCCGATCGATGGTTGGATTGGCCACCTGGCGCTCCGCCGACACGACACTGATCTCAGGTGCTCGCACGATTGATATTAGCTCATGTCCGGTGGTTGTACACGACGGCATCCCCACTGCGTCGCCCCCCCGGCCGGTTGATTCGCAAAAAGCCATCCCCGTTCGCCGCCGTGGCCATGGCTCAAACACGCGCTCACGGGAACGAGGGGAACAGCGAGGGGTCCGGGGCCCAATAGTCCTTCAGGTGGGCCGTGCCCCGTTGGATGAACTCGGCATGGCCATCGCAGAAAGCAACATTGCCCCGCCTGCCGCTGTTCGAGATTGTCAGTTGTGGCGGAGTCCCGGGTATAACACTCATGGACACTGGGTCCAAACCGTTATTCCGCGCGCTCTGGTCGTCGATCTCCACGTAATCGTGGCGGATCGACAGCATATTGACGGCGCCGCCGGTGGGATTGGGGGGACAGAGGGCCCCGTTCCCGTCGTCGATCGTGCGAGGGTCCTCTTCGAAGACAAGGATCTTCGTTCCCGGGTCCTTCACTTTCGCGAGTGTTTTGGCGTTGCACCCTGGCGGTACGGCCGGGTTGTTGCCCGTGCTGAAGTTCGCAGACGACATGAAGGCATTGAGCACATAGCTGAAGGGATAGGGGGACTGGCCGTTCATGTTCGGGTATCCCCCTCCAGCAGGTGTGGAAGATCCCATCGCACTGTTGTTCAATCGGGCATCGGATGGACAGCGGAGCATTTGGAGGCCGCTGAGGGACAGGTCGCTGCATCCGAGATACTTTCCGATCCCGCCTTTGTCGACATCGTCAATCACCAACCCGTTTCCTTGAGGTGCTGGAACCGAGCCGGCCGGGAGTTTATCGTTTGGCCCGCATTGCCAATAGATCCAATCGGCCGATAGATGACCCTCGGGCGGCTGCCCCATGCCGAGGTCATCCTTCCGAGCCGCGGCGAACGGAAAGAAGCCGTCGTTGTCGTTGACGTACAGTAGAATCGCCTTGGCGATCACCTGAAGATTGTTCTCGCATGCCGTTCGCCTGGCCGTTTCCCGCGCCTTGCTCAGCACCGCGAGCAGGATCGACACCAGCAGCGCGATGATGCCGATGACGACAAGAACTTCCAGCAACGTGTAAGCACTTCTGGCGCGGCGTGAAGGAACACGGCCGAACATCTCGACAGAACTGTTCGACATCGTTCGACTCCTGTATCAGCCCCCGCCCGGCAGGGCCGGCACTTCTCCGTCTCTCGTATTGTACCGCCGAATTATGAGAGAATACCCAGAGCCTCGCCAGATTGCCAACTGCCAACCTTTCGCAAAAGCAAGCCACCAGCGCCGCCCGCATTCTTTGACGCACCATTCATTTTCCCTTGGCAACATAAACTCCGTCCCAGCCGGGACCTGGAGGCTCCTCCCGCAGTGCGGCAAGGCGTCGCACGAGCGCGGCGGCGGGCGGATCATGCCCAAAACGCGACACCAGCGCCTCCAGCCGCTCTCGCGCCAAATCCCATTTTTGCTGCTGGTAATCGCTGAAAGCGGCCTCATATTCGGCCGCCCGGGCCCGCAAATTTGCGTCACCCGGGCTCTCCGACATCAATTCAAACACCGCCATCGGCATCGTCTTTCCCTTCACCCGGAGCACATCGAGCCGGCGCAGCAGAAACTGGCCGTTTAACTGGGCGGCGGTCGGTTGCGCGATGATGATCCGGGACCCATAGAACTTGTTCGCCCCTTCGAGCCGGCTCGCCAGGTTCACCGAATCGCCCAACACGCTGTAATTGAACTTCTGGCTCGAACCCATGTTGCCGAAGACCATCGGCCCGGTGTTGATGCCGATCCGCGTCAGCAGGCCCGGCCCGCCCAGTTCCGCCAGCCTCGGCTGAATCTCCCGCTCGCGCTTTTCCATCGCCAGCGCCGCCCGGCACGCCAGGATCGCGTGATCGGGCTGGTACAGCGGCGCGTTCCAGAAGCTCATGATCGCGTCGCCGATGTACTTGTCGAGCGTGCCGTCGTTGGCCAGCACCAGCGACGACATTTCGTCCAGGTAATAGTTGAGCAGCCCGGTCAGCTTGTGCTCGTCCAGCTTCTCGCTCAAGTCAGTGAAGCCCTGGATGTCGGTGAACATGACGGTCATGTCGCGGCGGGTGCCGCCGAGCTTCAGTGCGTCCGGATCCCGGTCGATGTTCGCCGCGACGTGCGGTGAGAGGTATTGCCCCAGCGCCTTGACCACGAACCGCCTTTGCCGCCCCTCCACCAGATAGCTCCACGAGAATGCGCCGATCGTCGCCAGCAGCAGCGCCGCCAGCGGCGACGCCAGCGGAAGCCACGTGATCTGCCGTCCGTGGAACAACACAATGGCGACGCCGATGACGATGGCCGCGGTCAGGGCCGCCGCCAGAAGTTTCAACGAGGCGGTGCGCGGAAAGACTACGCCCATGGCGGCGATCAGCGCCGCCGCAAATGCCGCCGCGGTTGCCCAGAGGGTTCCTACCCTGCGGACGTTCCGGCCGCTCAGCATGTCGGTGATCGCCGTCGCCTGCACTTCAACGCCCGGGTATTCTTCCGAGAGGGGCGACGCCTTCACGTCGAAGGTCCCCACCGTGATCGCCCCGATCAGAACGATCTTGTTGCGGAACCACGCCGGATCGACACCGGTGTTCTTCTGCCCCATCGCCGCGGCAAACACGTTGGACGCGGAAACGTAGCGAAACGTCCGATGATCCTTGCGATCCTGATGGGGTCCAAAGTAATGGAGCCGGAATTCTGCCGCGGGAGGCGTCGCACCCACGGCATTGGCGGCACGCGAAGCGAGGCTGGGAAATTCGTTCACCGTCGGCCGGTACCTGCGATAAACCACGCTGTCGCTTACGTTCACCGCCCCCAGGATTGGTTTCTTCACCGGCGGTGCGAACGGGTCCGGCACGCCGGCCGCAGAAACTTCTGTTCCGAAGATGACCGGCAACTTGGCGCCGTCGATCATGGCCGCAAAAGCCCCGTCGTCGCCGCTCCAGCCGTTGAAAACGCTCGGCTCGGAAAAAATCATGTCGAACGCCACGGCCTTGGCCCCACACTTTCGCGCATAGCCCGGCACAAGGCCCCAGAACTGCCGCGGCCAGGGCCAGCCATAGCTGGTCTTGCCGATGCCGCGCTTCAGATCCGCCAGGCTCTTGTCATCCGCCGCCACGATCACAACAGGACCGTCGGTCTGATCCTCCACCGGGCGCAGCCGGTAAAACGAATCGTAAAGCAGATCATCCAGCTTCCCCATCGCGACCGATGCGCCCGGAAGATGATGTAACCCCGCCGCCAGGCCGCCTGCCAATATCGCGATCGCGCCGGCCGCAATCAGCTTCCGTGCCGGACTTTGACGCGAAACTCGAAGGGGAAAACGCATTCAGCTTTTGAATATCCCTCAGCCCAAGTCCTTTATAACCAAGAGCGTTCGCGCTCGCACGCGCACGCGGTTGCGCGGAAGACGTTCGACTATGCAGGGGATTCGGTATCGCGCGTGTGAGGCCGCCGCTTGCCCTTCGCGACGATCGCGACGAAGAGCAACTACGCTCCGCACACGCGTCTCAGCGACTCCTGGTACGGCGCTTTTGCGATCCCATGTTCGGTAATGATTGCGGTCACCAGATCGTTTGGCGTCACATCGAATGCGGGGTTGAACACGTCAACGTCCGGCGGCGCGGTGGGCCTGCCAAAACCATTCGACACCTCGCCAGCAGCCCGCTGCTCGATGGGAATCTGCTCGCCGCTGGCCAGCGCCAAGTCGATAGTGCTGGTCGGCGCCGCAACGAAGAACGGAATGGCGAAATGCCTGGCAAGGACTGCGACGCCGAGCGTGCCGATCTTGTTGGCGACGTCGCCATTGGCGGCGATCCGGTCGGCGCCGACGATGACCGCCTGCACCTTGCCCTGCCCCATGACGCTCGCGGCCACGCCGTCGCAGATCACCGTCACGGGGATGCCGCTCTGCTTCAGCTCAAAGGCCGTGATTCGGCTCCCCTGAAGCAGTGGCCGCGTCTCGTCCGCCCAGACGTGGAACTTCATCCCCTGCTCAGCGCCGACGTAAACCGGCGCCAGCGCCGTGCCGTACTTGACGGTAGCCAACCCGCCGGCATTGCAGTGCGTGAGCAACTCGACCGGCCGATCCGCGATGGCAAGTTCCGCCAGCAGCTTCGCCCCATGCTCGCCGATCGCCCAACAGACGCGGTTGTCTTCCTCGATCATCGATACCGCTTCGCCCAGTGCCCGCTGTTTCAGTATGCGAATAAGCTGCGCCGGCGTTGCGCGGTATATCGGGTGCACCGTCAACACACGGTAAATCCGATCAACGGCCCAAGGGAGATTCACCGCAGTGGGTCTGCTCGTTTTGAGAAACGAACAAACTTCTTCGATACGCGAAGAAAACCCTGCAAGATCGCCGTCGGTCTCAGGGAACAATCGAATTCCCAGGTAAACCCCAAACGCCGCCGCGACCCCGATCGCCGGCGCGCCGCGCACGACCAGCCGCCGGATCGCGTCCCACATTTGCCGTTCGTCGGCGATGTCGACATACACGGTCTCCGTGGGCAGCTTCGTCTGGTCCAGCAGACGGACGGTTTGGCCGGTCCAGGTGATGGTCTGGAGCATCGCCGCAAGTATAGCCATGGCCGGAACGTGCTGGGTGCTGAGCGCTGAGTGGCTCAGGTGGCGCAGGTGGCCTGAGACAAAAAAACCCGCCAAACCGCGCCATTTATCAATTTCCAGCATGATGGCTCCCCCTCTTGCCGCGACAGCCCGCGCCGCAGGTTGCCCACCCCGCCGCCAGTGGGATGCACCCGCGGCAAGTCCTCTTCACGTGACACGGGTTTGCAACCACTCCTGTCCGGCTCCATGCGCCGGTTAGGGTTTGAACGACCGAATTTTCAGGCCGATTCGCGTTTTCGTTAGGGTACACGATTTCATTTTGCACCTTCGATTTTGATTCGGTTTGCGGGTTACGGCCGCTGATCAT
>DATHPP010000432.1:0-13297 GCA_035483795.1 Tepidisphaeraceae bacterium
CGTTCACCTCGCGCGGCTGGCCGTTCAATTCAAAGAAGATCGTCCGCATACCGTCTTCCCGCGGCTGACCGGTCGTGAGGTAGCGGATGATCAGCGTCTTGCCCGGCTCAATTTCGACCGCGATCTCTTCGCCGCTCTGCATTCCATAAAAAAACGCTGGCGTGGGAATCACGCTGGTATTGTCGAAGCTGCGAAGGTGTTTGTCGTAATCGATAAAAACGTTCGGATAAAGCACGTAGGACAGCACGTCCACGTCGCGCGGCTCGCCTTTGATTTTTCCCGCCAGCTCTGATCTGGCAGCCGCGAAATCGACCTTGGGCATCTTGGCGCCCGGCCGGCCCTTGATGGGCTTCACCCCGGCGGTGTCCAGCACGATCTTTTGAAACACCTTCGGCCAGCCGCCCTCGGGTTGTCCGAGCATCCCTTGCATCATCTCGACGACGCTGTGGGGGAAGTTGAGCTTCTTGTTCGGCGCGAGCACGTCCATTGCGGTCAGGTTGTTGGTCACCATGAACAGGGCCATGTCGCCGACGACCTTGCTCGACGGGGTCACTTTCACGATGTCCCCGAAAAGCTGGTTGACCTGCGCGTAAGCGTCGGCGATTTCGGTCCAGCGGTCGCCGAGGCCCAGGGCCTTGGCCTGTTGGCGGAGGTTGGTGTATTGCCCGCCGGGCATCTCGTGGTGGTAGACCTCGGCGCTGCCCGCCTTCACCTGCTCCTCAAACGGGTAGTAATAATCCCGCACGTCCTCCCAGTAATCGCTGAGCCGGTTCAGGGCTTCCAGGTCCAGCCCCGTGTCCCGCGGGCAGTTTTGCAGTGCGGCGACGATCGAATTCAGATTCGGCTGGCTGGTGGTTCCGCTCATCGAAGCCAGGGCGGCGTCTGCGACATCGACGTTGGCGTCGCTGGCGCGAAGAATGCTCCCGGCGTTGATTCCGCTGGTGTCGTGCGTGTGGAAATGAATGGGCACGTCCACTTCGTCCCGCAGCGCCTTGACCAGGGCGTAGGCCGCGTAGGGCTTGCAGAGCCCGGCCATGTCCTTGATGCCAAGAACATGCGTTCCCATTGATACCAGTTCTTTGGCGAGTTTGACGTAATACTGGAGGCTGTACTTGGTGCGTTTGGGGTCGAGGATGTCGCCGGTGTAGCAGATGGCCGCTTCGCAGATGGCATGGGTATGCTCGCGGACCGCCTCGACGGCCACCTTCATGTTCTCGGTCCAGTTGAGCGAATCGAAGATGCGGAAAACGTCGATGCCGTGCCCGGCGCTGGCCTTGACGAACTCGGTGACGACATTGTCGGGGTAATTGGTGTAGCCGACCGCGTTGCTTGCCCGCAGAAGCATCTGGAACGGGACGTTGGGGATCTTGGCGCGGAGCTGATCGAGCCGGTCCCATGGGTCTTCCTGGAGAAATCGCATCGCGGTGTCAAACGTAGCCCCGCCCCACATCTCGAGGCTGAAAAGCTGGGGACAGAGGTGTGACACCGCCTCGGCGACCTGGAGCATGTCGTGCGTGCGTACCCGCGTCGCCAGCAGCGATTGATGGGCGTCGCGGAACGTCGTGTCGGTCAACAGCAGCCGCTTCTGCTTGCGGACCCATTGGGCGAAACTTTCCGGCCCCAACTCCAGCAACTTGTTCCGCAACCCGGGCGGCGGGGCGGTTGCCTTCGGAAACGCGGGAAGCCGCGGCTCCACAAGCTCTCTCTTGAGGTCGGTTTTTCCCTTCACGTCGGGCCGGCTGTTGACGATCACATCGCCCAGGTAGGTGAGAATTTTGCTCGCCCGGTCGCGGCGCGGGCGGAAGTGAAAGAGGGCCGGCGTGTCGTCGATGAAAGTCGTCGTGGCGTCGCCGCTCTGGAAATCCGGATGGGCCAGCAGGTTTTCCAGGAAGGGAATGTTGGTCTTCACGCCGCGAATGCGAAACTCGCGGAGCGAGCGGTCCATCCGGTCGATCGATTCCTTGAAGGTGGTGCCCCAGGTGGTGATCTTGACCAACAGCGAATCGAAGTAGGGGGTGATGACGGCGCCGCCGAAGCCGTTGCCACCATCGAGGCGCACCGCAAACCCGCCGGACGAGCGATACGTCGTGATCCGGCCGTAATCGGGAATGAACAGGTTTTCAGGATCTTCCGTGGTAACGCGGCATTGGATGGCACAGCCGCGGGTCTCGATTTTCTCCTGCGGCGGGATGCTGAGCGGCGGCTCGTGCAGCTTGTGCCCTTGGGCGATCAGGATCTGGCTCTTGACGATGTCGATCCCAGTGACCACCTCGGTCACCGTGTGCTCGACCTGGATGCGGGGATTCACCTCGATGAAAAAGAACTCGTTGCGGTCCAGGTCCAGCAGGAATTCGACCGTACCGGCGTTGACGTAATCCGCCGCCTTGCACAGCCTCACCGCGGCGTCGCAGATTTGCCGGCGCAGCTCCTCGGGGAGATTGATGCTGGGCGCGATCTCGACGACTTTCTGATGTCGGCGCTGCACCGAGCAATCGCGCTCCCAGAGGTGCACGAGATGGCCGTGCGAATCGCCAAGAATCTGCACTTCGATGTGCTTCGCCCGCGGGATGTAGCGTTCGACGAAGACCTCGCCCCGGCCGAAGGCCGCCCCGGCTTCGCGCTGGGCTTCCTCGAGCCTGGGGATCAGCTCGTCGGCGGTGCGGACGACGCGCATTCCGCGGCCGCCGCCGCCGAAGCTGGCCTTGATGATGACCGGATAGCCGATCTTTTTGGCGGCGGCCTTGATCTCCGCCGGGTCGGCCAGACCGTGCTCGGTGCCGGGCAAGGTGGGAACGTTTGTCGCTTTGGCCATGCGTTTGGCCGCCGTCTTGTCGCCGAACGTTTCCAGCAGCTTCGCATCCGGACCCACGAAGGTGATGTCGTTTTCACGGCAGGCCCGCGCCAGCTCCGCGTTTTCCGCCAGAAACCCGTAACCGGGATGGATCGCGTCAGCGCCGTGCTCGCGGGCGAGGGCGATCAGCGCCGGAATGTCCAGATACCCCTTGACCGGCGCGCCGCCTTCGGGTGGTCCGATCAGGTACGATTCATCCGCTTTGAAACGATGCAGCGAGAAACGGTCTTCGTAGGTATAGACCGCCACCGTTTCCAGCCCCAGCTCGGTGGCGGCGCGAAAAATGCGGGTGGCGATCTCACTCCGATTGGCAACGAGCAACTTGCGCATACGATTCTGTAGGATTGAGCAGGAAGAGGGGGAGTCCGGCGGGCATAACGCGCTGCAGCCGATCTCCGCGTCTTGTCCCGGCGGTTCGCGGTCGGCGGTATTGTGGGAACGGCATGAGGCTTTGCAAGAGAGAGGCGCTGCTCTGATGGATAGACCGCTGGCCGAATCGATCGTGGACGCGTCGCGGCGCGACGACGTCAGACTCGAAGTCAGCCGTCTCTATGAAGACGTGGCCCGCGAGGTCGATGCCCGCCGGCCGCTCTGCGTCGTCTCCGGGCGATGCTGCCGGTTTGACGAGTTCGGCCATCGCCTTTACGTGACATCCCTCGAACTGGCGGTGTTTCTTAACGAACTACGGGATGTGCCCCATCGCCACGACAACCCCGATCCCAAGGGGTGTCCCTTCCAGTCCGGCCGGCTCTGCACGGTCCACGCGATCCGCCCGTTTGGCTGCCGCATCTTCTTTTGCGACGCGACCAGCACCCAGTGGCAGCAAGCCCTCTACGAAAGCTTCCACGCCCGGCTCAAACGCCTGCACGAGGAACTGGCTGTTCCCTACGCCTACCTCGAATGGCGGCAGGCCCTGAAGATGCTGGGCCTGCCAGTCCGTCCTGGCTGAATGACTCAAGCAGCGCCGTTTTGCGGACACTCCGCAATGCATTGGTTGGGAAACGGGCCGACTCAGAGGGCTCTGATATGGCGCCGCCGTCGGCCCGCCGCTTGCGGTCTCGCGGTCGTCGCGCAACCCTCGCGAAACCGCGAGCGGGCAGGTAGTTTCCAGCGAGCGGTGTCCGTCGGCACTGCATCTGACAGCAACCACCAGGAGATCTGATGTCCGAACCCGCACCACCGTATCTCTGTCCAAAGTGCCAGGGCCCGATGCAGGTCGGGTTCCTCTTGGATTACGCGGAGCAAAACGTCCCATTCCAGCAAACCTGGATCACCGGCGAGCCGGATCGGGGTTGGGCCGGCGACGTGGTATGCGGTGGGCAACTTTCTTCGGGCCAGGCGATCGTATTCGCCCATGTATTTCTTGTAGTAGTGGCGTGCAAACGCATTACCCCGCTCGTTGAGATCGCCTTCGCCGAGCACGCCGTCGAGGTAACGGAACAGGAATGTGCGGCCGGTCATCCGCCGCTCTTTG
Source organism: Tepidisphaeraceae bacterium (assembly GCA_035483795.1). Classification (GTDB taxonomy): domain Bacteria; phylum Planctomycetota; class Phycisphaerae; order Tepidisphaerales; family Tepidisphaeraceae; genus DASXMX01. Next base: position 4,326 of record DATHPP010000432.1, read on the forward strand.
ACGGCAGGTATAGAATCGCCAGCATCGGCGATCAATTCGTCACTGGCCATATCGTGGTTGATCGCCCACGCGAGAAAAATTCCGATGTGCGTGCCGCCGTTCTCCGGAGGCGCGTTTTTCGGAAAATCACCATCAGAATGCCATTTTGCTTTGTCGTACACCATTGCCGGGGTGCCAGAAGATATCTGCCGTCCGGCAGCTTTCCAATCGTCCGCATGAGGTTCGAGGAGGATCTTCGGGTGGGGGACTTTTTTCATTCTAACGGACGCAGGCGTCCCCGTCCGTATGCCCGGAGTGCCCACAGGACCGTGATCCGGGTAGAATGTTCGCATCTTGAAGGACAACGGACCTCCGCCCCGTTTTACTGGCCTCTGGATGGTCCAGCATTGCGGCGGTGACCGCCTTGAAGTTGAATACGTGGACGGAATTCGCGAGGGCGTCCACCGTTACGTCAAGGCCAACGGCGTTTGCATCCGCGAAGGGCAGAAGAAGGTTGGCAAATGGCACGGGAGGCACATCATCCGTGCGACCGATGGCACTGTTCTCAGCGACTCCGAGTTCACGGAGGGAACCGGCATCTACCGCATTTTCAACTCAGCGAAGCAATTGACGGACGAGATTCCGCTTCGGGATGGGAAACCGCATGGAACGGCGAAACGATGGGTGTTCGGCAATCTGGTCGAATTGAGGAACTACAAGGAAGGCCTTTGCATTGCCGTGACAATGCCCGATCCCCCGGACAAATGAGACACATGCCCGAGTGCAAGGCTGCCGGAGGTGACATGAACAAGACGTTAGTTGAAAGGATGCAGGTCGCGTTGACCGGTACACGCGGCGTCGTCCGTCAGCAACAGAATGAGGCGGGGCAGGCATTCACAATTCGCCGGGTCGATGCCGGAAAGATCGTGGCAGGGTGCGCGCGTATGCCGCGGGAAGACAAAGCGCCGCTGCCCCAGCGATTGTCGCAATCGGCCGGAAACGTGAGCCACCGCTCCAATTTCTGAAAGCTCGAAGTGGGAAACCGCTACTTATCCGGAGGAGCGCGCGGAGAATCCGCGGCGGCGCTTCGCTCTGCGGCGGCGTGGGGTCGGTTCAAGCCCGAGACGTGCCCGGAGTCGGGAAAGGTTCCTGAGTTTTCGTTGTGTTCGGCTTTCCGGTTTGGCTTTTCCAATCTGCGTCATCCGCGAAATCGGTGGATCATTCGCCTTTTGCCTCCTCGGCGCGCCCCGGCGCCTGCGCGGTGAACAGCGATCGATTTGTTGAGCGGCGGGATGGGCAAGAGCGGCGGCGGCGCCTTCACGCGACGCACCGCAATAATATGACAAATGTCCCATTTTGTCCAAAACATGGGACAAAATGGGACATTTGGGACATGACATGCAGCGGAGCAGTAGAACCGTGAAGGCGTGGAACGTTTGAAACAAAATGGACAAAATGGAACGTTTTCAGCGATGATTTAAAAAAACCGCGGAAAACGTTCCATCTTGTTTCAAGCGTTGCGGGGCTCGAATTGGACAGCGGCACGTCCTCGTGAAGTCCGGTGGTCTGGACAATGTCCACTGTCCCCTCGAAAGCGCGCCAGAGGGGACATTTGGGGACATTTTTGCCTTGACCGCGGGAGAAATGTGACACGACCGGATGGGCTGTGGGGGCGACGGTGGAATTGGGGGACGAGGTCCGTAGAATCTGCGGGACGACGCCGGCCTCTTGGCGGAATTGGCAGACGCGATGGATTCAAAATCCATTACCCAAAAGGTGTATCGGTTCGACTCCGATAGAGGCCAGTTGATGAAGGGATTGCGGGGGTGCTTCGAGCCGGGAGGCGCCGATGTCGTTGCGACCCGTCAAGCGGTTGATCAAGTCCAAGCCGACGCTGGAAGGAGCGGGAGTTCATCTGCGGCGGGCGTTCGGATTTGGCAATACCTCCGACTTCGATCCGTTTCTGCTGCTGGATGATTTCCGCAACGACATTCCGGACGATTATCTGGCCGGGTTTCCCTGGCATCCTCATCGGGGGATCGAGACGATCACGTACGTGCTGGCGGGCATGGTGGATCACGGGGACAGCATGGGGAACCATGGGACCATCGCGGCGGGGGAGGTGCAGTGGATGACGGCGGGGAAGGGGATCATTCACCAGGAAATGCCCAAGGGCGATCAGGCCGGGCGGATGCACGGGTTTCAGTTGTGGGCCAACCTGCCTTCGGCGCTGAAGATGACGGCGCCGCGGTATCAGGAAATCAAGGCGCTGGAGATTCCGGAGATCACCGACGACGACGGGACGCGGGCGCGGGTGATCTGCGGGAGTTTCTGGGGGAAGAAGGGCCCGGTGGACGGGATCGCGGCGGACCCGGTTTACCTGGACGTGTCGGTGCCGCCGGGCAAGCGGAAGACGCTGCCGGTGGAGACGACGCGGCACGCGTTCGCGTATGTGTTTGCCGGCTCGGGGAAATTCTGCAACGCCTCGGGGCCGCTGGAAGTGCCGACGGAGGGAGTGGGTTGGGCGGACACGACGCCCCCGACCGACGCCGAGAACCGCGCGCTGGTCCTGTTCGACCGCGGGGACGAAGTGATGGTGCAGGCGGGCGAGGACGGGATCCGCTTTCTGCTGGTGTCGGGCAAGCCGCTTGAGGAGCCGGTCGCGTGGTACGGGCCGATCGTCATGAACACGCAAGCCGAACTTCGCCAGGCATTCCAGGAGCTTCAGGAAGGGACGTTTTTGCAAAGGTCGAAATCCGAATGACCAACAATGGCGAGTGAAATCTGGCGGATTCGCCGCTCGTGACACGGGTTTCTAACCGGTTTCTAACCCGTGCTTGCGGCGGTCAACGGAAGAGAACTCTGCCTGGCAGGACTTTATTGCGATTTGCAAGTCGTCAGCACGGGTTAAAAACCCGTGTCACGGGGCTACCAAGTCGAATTGATTCAGGCGAGGGCATCCGGTCAAAACCGGAATCGAGCGAACACGCCCGCGCGCAGCTCCTGCGATTGGCTTCCCAAGTTTCCAAAATCGCCCCAGGCCCACATGTAGGACACCTCGCCACCCATGGACCAGTATCCCCAGGAATATCCCACCTGAAGCGCCGGCCGCACCTCGAAGGCGGCGCCGGAGTGGTATGCCGTGTAGAAGGGCGTGTCGATCCAGTAATCATCGATGAGCAATCCGGCGCCCAGGCGTGGGAGAACAAACAGCCCACGGACGCTGCGCGACGAGATCGGCACGCCGATGCGGCCCTCGAGGTTGAACAGGCCGACGCTGGAGGAGGGGCCGTAGATGACGTAGTTGGGGCCGTAGAAGTAATCGCTCTCGTAGTGCCAGGACCCGCCAACGCCAGCGCCGACGAGCAGGCGAGGCGCGGTGGGGAGGAGGACGTTGACGTCCCCGTCGAGGTAGCCGCCGTCCTTGTTGTAATTGAAGTTCGGCGAGGCGTGGGAGAAGTGAACGTTGGAGTATCCCGTCGACACCGTCCACGAGCCTTCCTGGCCGAGCGAGAGCCGGGCGAAAAGCACCACTGCCAAGAGGAAGAAAAACCGTTTCATATTCCGCTCCCTGGTTTGCCACTGCCGGAAGATTCTACTGCACCGAGACCGGATCACGCGACCATTTATTATCGACGAGTCGCCAGATTCCGCGTGGGTTGTCATCGCGCAGCTCCGGGGGAAGGCTTTGCTGCGGGAAGTTCTGAAAGGCGACGGGCCGGGCGAACCGTTCGATGGCGGCGGTGCCGACGGAGGTCGTGCGGGAGTCGGTGGTGGCGGGGTAGGGGCCGCCGTGCTGCATGGAGGGGCAGACTTCGACGCCGGTCGGGAAGCCGTTGAAGATCAGCCGGCCGACTTGCTGCTGGAGAATGTCGATCAGGTCGGAATAGTCGGCCAGGTCCTGTGGGGTGCCATGGATCGTCGCGGTGAGATGGCCTTCGAGCCGGCGGGCAACGTCGAGCATCTGGGCGCGCGATGATGCGGTCACGAGTACGGTGGACGGACCGAACAATTCTTCGGCAAGCTTTGGCGTATTCAGAAACGTGTCGGCGTTTGTCGCGAAGACGGTCGGTGCGGCTTGATTTGCGATCGACGCCGAGGCCGCTCCGGTCCGCACTCCCGGCAACGATGAAACCTGTTTGACCCCGTCGCAAAATGCCCCATAGATCCCGGCGTGCAGCAGCGGGCCCGGCGGCGCGGATCCCATCAGCTTGGAGAATGAGTCGGCAAATTGTCGAGTCGCGTCGTCGTTGAGAGCGACGACGACGCCGGGCTTGGTGCAGAATTGGCCCACGCCCATGGTGACGGATTGCCGGAGTCCCTGGGCGATCTGATCGGATCGCTCGGCAAGCGCTCCCGGCAGGATAAAGAGCGGATTGACGCTGCCCATTTCCGCGAAAACGGGAATCGGCCGGGGACGCGCCGCGGCGGCGTCGAAGAGCGCTCGGCCGGCCCGCAACGAGCCGGTAAAGGCGACCGCCGCCGCCAACGGATGACGCACGACCGCGAGACTGAACTCCGGCGCGCGGCCGTGCAGCATCGAGAAAACGCCCTCGGGCATCTGGCTCGATTGGGCTGCTCGGACGATAGCGGCGGCTGCTAGTTCGGACGCGCCCGGATGGGCCGGATGCGCTTTGACCACGACCGGACAGCCCGCCGCCAGCGCTGAGGCCGTGTCACCCCCGGCGACCGAGAACGCCAGGGGAAAGTTGCTGGCGCCAAAGACGACGACCGGGCCGAGCGGAAACCGCATTCGGCGGACGTCGGGTTTGGGGAGCGGCTTGCGATCCGGAATTGCCCGGTCGATCCGTGCATCGACCCACGAGCCCTCCTCGATCAGGTCGGCGAACATACGGAACTGGCCGGTCGTGCGGCCGCGCTCGGAGCGCAGCCGCTCGAGTCCCAGCGCTGTCTCGGAATTGGCGCGGTCGATCAACGCGTCGCCAATTGCTTCGATCTCCGAGGCGATCGCGCGGAGGAACTTACCCTGCTTGGTCGGATCGGTTCGGCGGTAGGTCTCGAAAGCGTTGCTTGCCAACTGAAGTGCGCGATCGATGTCGGAATCGGCGGCCTCGAAGAACGGCGGATCGAGCTGCCTCTGGGTGGCCGACTCGACGCCGTGAAAGCTGATTCCAGTGCCGGCCGACAACTGGTTCCCGATGAAGTTTTTTCCGTGAAACTGCATGACTTACTCGACGACGTTTCTGAGCGTGCCAATCGGCTCGATGGTGATGCGGATCTCGTCGCCATGGTCCAGCGTGAACGAGTCCGGCGGGACAATCCCGGTGCCGGTCAACAGATAGCACCCGGAAGGAAAGCTGGTCTCGCGGAACAGATACTCGACCAGCTCGCGCGGGTCGCGCTTCATTTGCGACAGTGACGTGGCGCCGGCAAACGCCGGTTCGGCATCACGAAGAATTTCGATTTGGATTTCCGTGGTCTTCGGCAGCGGCTCGCCGGCGAGCAATACCGCGGGGCCGATCGCGCAGCTTCCATCGTAGCACTTGGCTTGCGGGAGGTAGAGCGGATTCTCGCCCTCGATGTCGCGCGAGCTCATGTCGTTGCCGATGGTGTAGCCGACGATGCTGCCATGCGGATTGACGACGAGGGTAAGCTCGGGCTCGGGAACGTTCCATTTGGAATCGCGGCGGATGCGGACGCGGTCATCGGGGCCGACCGCGCGGCTGGCAGGGGCCTTGAAGAAAAGTTCGGGGCGGGAGGCGGCATAGACGCGGTCGTAGAAGTCGCCACCTCCGGCCGATTGCGATTCCTCCATTCGCGCGACGCGGCTGCGCATGTAGGTGACGCCCGCCGCCCAGATCTCCTGGGTTCCGATCGGCGCCAAGAGCGAGTCATCGCTCGGTTCGGGCACCCGGCGAGCGGTGCGAAGTAATCCCTCGATCAGCGTCGGAGCATCGTCCGCACAGATCAGCTCGTCCCACGAATTGTCCAGCAGGAAAAAGTTTCCCCGCGAGTCGACAACTGGACCCTCGCTTGTCCGCAGGAGTTTGATCATGAGAGTAGGGCCAAGGTAATCCGCGGTGGGACAAGGGACAAGCATTGCCGTAGAATTCGCGCTTCAGGAGTTCCAGAAGTGAGCAGTGACACCCCGCATTCCGCGACGGAAACCGATGCCCGCTTCCCCAGCGGGCAGTGGAAAGGGTTCTGGCTTCAGCGCGGACTGGAGGGGCGGCAGTGGATGAATCTGACGCTTGAATTCGTCAATGGCCGCATCGTGGGGGAAGGCCGCGATCGCGTCGGCGAATTTCTCATCCGCGGCTCCTACGAGCTGAAGGAGGGACGCTGCACGCTCACGAAAACCTACCCCGGCAGCCATGACGTCGACTATCGCGGCGCCAACGAAGGCGACGGCAAATGGGTCTGGGGTCTGTGGCGCATCCGCACCGACAGCGGCGGGTTTCACCTTTGGCCCGATGGCGAGCCCGACCCCACCGGCTCGGAACTCAAAGCCGCCAAACCGATTCCCAGGACGGAAAAGATTCGTCTGGAGGCGGTGGAAATCTGATCTCTCAGGCAATGCTCTTCATGCGCTGAACGCGGCGCGAATCCGTTGGACCAGGGCATTGTCGGGCGCGCCGCTGCCGGGCAGATAGAACATGGCGGCGGCAAGGTATCGGTCACGCCACTGGGGCGAGAGGTCGAAGTAGTCCTCAAGCACCGCGGAGCTGAATTTGTAGTCGTGGGCATCGTTGCCCTTCAGGAAAACCAGCCGCCGGGCGGCGTGCATCAGGCTCGGGGCGTCGTGGCTGTCCTGGAGATAGGCCAGGGTCTTGCCGGTAGCCGAGAGGCGGTCGTGACCGGCCTCGGCGAAGATGTCCGCCAGCGGATCGTTCGAGTCCGACGCGCGCGGTGCCGGTTCGATTGCGTCCAGTCGCTGCGACGAGAGATTCTTCTCTCCGACGCCCTGGCGGAACAGCGGCAAAAACGCCGCGTTTTGCAGGAGCAGCATCAGCCGCGATTCGGGATCAGCCGTCGTCTTGAAGGCGTAATGCAGTGCGTTGGCCGACGTCACGGCGTGGAGGGTGAGGATGTTGGTCTTCCGCATGAGCAGTTCGCCGGCGGCGGCAAGAATGGCATCCCATACCGAATCCGCTACCGCCCCATGATTCAAGGCATCGACCACAGCGGCGGGGGCCTCCTCTTCAGAGCCGGTGCGGAACGTCTCCAGCAAGGACCTTGACGCGCCGGCGTCCGGCTTGCCGTTGCGCCATTCGGGTTGGATGGCCTTCACCCGCTCGGCGTTGCGCCGCCCGGGGCGGTCGGGCGCCGCGTCGGACTTGGAAGGGACTGGTCCGTCGTATTTCAGTTGGGCGTACGCCAGGGAGCGGAGGACGGGCTCGGCGTGGTGCCAGCCGATCGCGTCCAGCGTGCGGAAGCTGTTGGCGGTGTAGATCGCCTTGTGTCCGATGTCGCGAAAATCGCGGGCTCCGTAGCGGGCGAAAAGCTCGAAGCACTCATCCCGTGAAGCGGTTCGGGCCAGCGCCGCGGCGGCCGCGTCTGCGGCTGCTTCGTCCCAGTTGTCCATCGCATCGGTGAACGCCTGTTTGGCTTTGTCCGCTGGGGGCACGCGGCCTTCATCCACCGCCGACATGCGCCAGCCGCTTGTCTTCTCCGTTTCCAACTGCGAGCTCTTGAACCGGTCGATCGCCCAGAAAATCGGAAGCCAGCGATCGCCGGCCGGCGAACTCATGCTCGCCAGGTGCGCCGAGTTGATCACCAGGACGGCGTGAAATTTGAATCCCACCTGCGGCCGCGGCTGCACGTTGCGTACGCCCGCGAGCATCAGCGCCGTGAGCACCTCCCGGTAGGTCAGGCCGCTGCGAATCCGGACGGCGACTTCCTCCAGCACGCGCTCCCGCGGCGTCTGCTCCAGCAGCCGCACCGTCGGCTCGATCGAGTCATCCAGCTTCACCAGCCCGGGCTCGAGCTTCGCCTCGGCCCCCGAAACCGGCGCGAGTTTGGAAAGAAACCCCAGAGCCAAACCGCTTCCAACCGTGTTGCCAAGAAATTGACGTCGGGTGGGACGCATGACAGGTCTCCTCCCGGATCACTGGACCGATGCCGTCCAGTGAGTCCGGCGTAGCCGCCCCGGGAATACGATAGATCAACAGCAGCTTGTTTGCCAATGGAACTTCGTGGCCGGCATTGTGCCCACACCATCGCTCGATACCATGTCGCACTTCTGGAGGTCTGGCATGCGATGGAGTGCGATCCTGTGGATGGCGCTGCTGGCGGGCTGCGCCACGACCCGCCAAATCACGATTTCGGCCAAGCCCGATGACGCGGCGATCAACATCGACGGGACCGACCGCGGACGCGGGCCGATCACCGAGAAGTTCACGTTTCATGGGTCCGACGACGTGCACCACGTGACGGCGTCGCGCCTGGGCTACACGCCACAGGTCGTCGATCTGACGCGCAAATTCGACAAGTCCGACCTTTTCCTGGAGCTTCAGCCCCGAACGCGGGAGATTCTGCTTCACGTCACGCCAGTGCCGGCGGCGATCAGTATCGACGGCAAACCACAGGGCGACGGGCCCGTCGCCGATCTGTCCCTTTCGCTCCCGTTCACGGTCGATCAAAACAATCAGTGGACGCAGCACGTGATCGCTGCGACGCGCCCGGGCTATCAATCGGCGGAACAGGTCGTCAAGTGGGATGATTCGACGAACCAGTACGTGCTGACGCTTGAGTTCATGCGAAAAGACCTGGAGATTTCCACGGACCCGCCGGGCGCGAGCGTGTCGATCAATGGCCGGGCGGCTGGTAAAGGCCCGCTGGTCGTCAAATCGGTCGCCTTCCCGGTGGATCGAACGGGCAAATTCATCCCTCAGAAGATCACCACGAGCAAGCCGGGCTATGACCCGATCGAGACGAACATCAGTTGGGACAACGGCCGTCGCAACTACGAAGTGTCCCTGATTCCAAAGACGAAACTCGTGCGGATTACCAGCGGCCCGCCCAATGCGGAT